>PWZA01000227.1 GCA_003567655.1 Dehalococcoidia bacterium | reverse complement strand
TCTAGCACAATCAACTGAGATGGTTCACCGATCGCGCACCGTTTGCCAGTATGGGCTGTTAGTGGTAACATTACCGAGGCCGGGCCGCTAGCTCAACAGGAAGAGCAGCTGACTCTTAATCCTAGGACGCAACACCAACAACTGATTTTAGCTTTGGACCACTGAAAACCAGTCGGCCCCAAAAGTCCATTTCGTTCGTAACCGTCCAACAGTCCAAAACAGGTAGTTTTCATCTTAACACCAATTCAACACCAGTTTCTGCCTTTGACTCTAAGGTGATGGCAGAAGCAGAATTGGTTGAGATGACTCCGCATCTTCAAGCACAGTTTGAACGCGCACCAGACAAAGAACAGGCGCATGACAGGCACGAACTCTACCCCGCTGCAGCAGCCTTGAGTCTACAAGTCTACCACAGGAGTCCACGTACATCTGCAGTATTGACTCGTGCACGCCGGCACTACGATTGGTCGCTTGAGCGCTTCTCTAATGTCCAACACCGTGCCGTGCGCAGCTTTGCACTCAGGGCAACACTTGTCGTCAAGGGCGCTGTATATCTCGACTTGGCTTTCCCCCATTTGCTTGTAACTGGCCAGACTGGACTTATTATTGTCTGCTATCTCTTCCCTTAGTCGGCCTACGTCTCTTTTCACCTTAACCTCCTTTCTGCAGATTATCACTCCCGTGTCGGATGTGGTGTTACGGACTGCGAAGGTTGATTTCAGTTACGAGCCAGTTGCCACCTTCCACGCGAACCACGTATGTGGCATCGTAAGGATAGACCACAGGCCAGCCGATGTCCTTGATTCCACCTTGAACACGAACAAAGTGCACTCTATTCGGAACGTCGCTGTGAATAATGGTCAAGTTATAGTCTACTATCTTTCCTAACCCTATTTGCCAATGATCACTCCAGAAGCTCGTAAGTGTACTGTAGGCCCCTGACGTCGTGAGGTTTGCCAATCTGTCCGCTCTACCCTCGTTGTAGGCTGTTATGACTGCCCGGACTATCTCCAGGGCCTCGGGCTCGGCCTTAGTCTCAGGATCGGCGACGCCCCTGACAAGAGCTTCTACCTTGGCGGTAAGTGTGTTCTTGATCTCCGCCAATGGTTCTACTCCTGCAAAGGCTCCTACTGTGCCCGCCAGAAGCAAGACGACAAGGGCAACAACAACAGCAGTGCGAGCCCTTACTCTATAGGCTCTTAGGACAGAGATGTTCCACAATAGCACTCCAACGCTAACTGCGAATATAACCCACCCTGTAGGAGGGTCAGTCTGGTCAGTGAAGAGAAGGTAGGCGTTCCAGGCTGCAACTCCAGCACAGACTATCACCAGCAGAATCAAGAATGCCTTCTTCATTGTCGCCATCCAGTTCCGAGTGACGGATAACGCCCATACGATAGGTCATCTAGCTAAAACTGTCAATAGTCGGTTGGTACCACGCGGTAAGTGTTTTGAGTGCACCGGATAATCTCCTATGCCGGCGTTATCGTGACCCGGATTGATTCCGGGTCGCCGAGTTCTTTGACCTGCTCTTTGGTCAAGTAGATCGTCATGGGGCGGTCGTCCTTCTTCTCCTTGTATCTCCAGGTGCCCGGTGTCTCTTTATCCTTCACGAGTACGATCTCCATGTGCCCGGTCTCCTCTCTCGTCTTGTTTTGCCTTCCGCGACCGCAGTTCGCTTCCAGTACGAACCCAAGGATCACCCTCGCCAGCGCTCAGCAATACCCATAGTAAGCCAACCGGGGGGCGCAGTCAACACAGCTCTTCCACACAAAAGCGAGGATTGTTGCCCTGTGTCTGCCGCATCATGCACTGGGGTCTTTCGGTTCTCTCTGACTATCATCACCTTTCTTCTCAGCAAATGCCTCATCCCTTATGACTACTAGGATTGCCATCAGAGCGAGCCCCACCCAGTTCCACCAGTACCACGAGAAGCTCTTCGTCAAAATCCAGTTCGTTACAGGAAGTGCAAGTGTGGGGAAGCCCACCACAAAGATCAAGACAGTAAGAAGAACTCTGACACCCTTCTTCAGTGACATGCGGGCATTATCAGCAAACTACGGGGCGATGTCAACACCCATGTCAGAGCTATTTGACAATGTGCTATGCCTCTACTGAACTATGCACGCTAGAGCCAGCGTCATACATCCCGTACAACAAACAGGTGTTGAGACTCGTATTCATTGGTAACAAGATAAACAGACTCGGGATATGATGGGGACACAGACAATACGGAGGTTGATATGGCAAGGCGATCAATCACCCTGATTTGTGAGACCTGCGGCGAGTCGTTCGAAGCTCGTGCCCATCGTCGCGTGGAACTCTGCCAAGCCTGTGCACAAGGACTCAGGCTCAAGGGCATGGGGCCAGTACAAGCTAAGAAGAGAAGAGATACCTTCCTACCATCCAATGAAGTCGAGACAAAGGTAATGTGCTGGGAACGAGCCGAAGCCGATCTGATCTACTACCTGGAAAGATTTGCCAGGTATCCCGTATATGATGGCGTCATCCCGTTGGACTTAGACCTGATAACCGATGAAGACGGACGATTAGCTAACACAATAGCAGCCAGAATGTCGGCCAGAACATGGTCGACGATCGTCGGTGAATCAATTGAACAGGTCGGTGACTGGGACCTGCTTAGAATTAGCAACAGCGAATGGGAAATCCACAGAGAGGTCATTCGGCAGGTATTCTGCATATTGCTGAGGCATCGTGGCATTGGGGTAGCGAGACTGACCAAGGCACTCCATCGAAAGCGTCCAAAGCTAATTCCCGTCTGTGATAGCGTGGTGTTGGAAGCGTTGGGAGTGGAGCCTGGTAACAAGGCTGACAGAATCATTGCCTGTATGGACAAGCTTCGACTCCTCGGTCGAGAGCAGCTAATGAGGCTACAGGAGCTGCGCGCACTGTCGCGACACCTTGGGGCTGAGATGACAGAACTGCGAATCCTGGAGCTTCTGTACTGGGTCCAGTTCGGCCCGTTCGCGCGACTGAACAGAGAGGGGTGAAGTGCAGCCTAGTTCTCCACGATTGCACGAAAGTCAGGATCGTGCAACTAGATACAGTTCGAGGCG
>PWZA01000167.1 GCA_003567655.1 Dehalococcoidia bacterium | reverse complement strand
CACACACAAGGGCCATGCCCGCGCTCAATGGCTTCAACAGCTTGCCTCGATTACAGGATGTGAGGACCAAAACTATGACAACTGAGATCAACCCCTTAAACAGCAGGTTGCTGCCCAGTGTCGGGCGAAGCAACGGGTTGAGTTCGTAGCTTCCGAGCTCCAGAGCAACCCCGGTCAACCAGCCATCCAGAATGTTGAGCCCGATGAAAACCCCACAAAAGAGGAGAACACTTATCGAGTCCCTAGAGATGAGTACCGCCCGTACAGTTCCCATTACCCGGTCTCCGCCGCTCAACTACCAGTACTAAAGTACCAGTACCTTTATCCAGTCTACGCAGATATGGCAGAGAAGTCAGTAGCGAGACGGTTACCAATAGTTTCTTTTCGGTTACAGGAGGCTTCTCGCCGGTTTCAGATGGTGGGATCAGCATCATCCTCGGTACGCGGCTCATTGCGAACTCAGATACGAGCAAAAAAGCCCTCTGGATAGGGAGCCGATGCCTCCCGCCATTGCGTTGCACGCGACCACCGGAGGGTTGCTGTCCCCGAGCGATAACCCTCAACAGCTATGCGAGTTTAGCTCTACGCCTCCGCCAGTGATAAGCGGCATAGCCAAGGAGTATGACAGCCGTCGCGATTCCTCCGGCTATCCTCATGGAGGACAGGGCATTCACCGCAGCCCTGGTGGATATCATAAGGCGGACATAGACCTCCGCGACCACCATCTCGGCGGACTGGGGAGAAACCCCGAGCCAGATCTCCCAGTCTTTGCCCTCCCATCGCCCCTCATCCGGTATGGCCACCTTTACCTTAACCGTAGCCTCAGACCCGGCGTCAACCTGGATGTCTTCAGAGGAGAAGCTTATCCAGTCAGTGTCCGGCAATTCGGCCCATCCGCTCCTTCTTGCCTCTGCCGGAGGCTGAAAGATTGTGAGGACAAGAATGCGGGCTGAATCCTCTTGATTCCTGATGACCAGTTCGAATTCCGTCGCATCTCCCGGAGACAGGTTGGCTACGTGTACCTCGATGGGCGATACGCCAATCGACTCCGAACCAGCATCGGCCAGGGTAAGAGAAGGCAGACCAAATGCCAGCAGGGCTGCTGACAACAGAGCCAATCTCATCGCCCTTGACCTTTCAGATTGCACTCCGCGACCGACACACTCCGGCCTAGACTGTCTACCAGTCCTGGCTTCCATCGGTTGACTCCGCCTCTGCCGAAGGCTCCTGCCGCGCTCTGCCATGGAACTCCGATTCTCTCACTGTTATAAATATAGTGGCAACGAGTCCGGGTATGAAGGGTAACGCCATAGCAGAACAGATGCCCCCGGCCAATGCCAGCCTGAACCATCTCCTCGTGAAAGCGCAGTAAGCGCCCACGAATGCCATAATCATCAGTGCTAACGCCAGCACTGTCAGCAGCGCGACCGGGGTGACCGAAAGAAATCCGAAGGCAAACATAACCCCGACCGCGAGGCTGGCCCCGACAACGGACCCCACGCCACTGATTATCATGAGGACGCCTGCCGCTATTCTGATATCGGCCTCCCCGCAGGTTGCTCGTGCGGCGGGATGGACTCCCTGCTGAATCCCATTAGCTTATCATAGTCCACACGGGCCGTCCGGTGAATAACCTGAGTTCGCCTGGCTATCCCCGCGCCTTGATGAAGAGAATAACGCCGCCCGCTATGAGGGCTATACCTATGATGACCTGTGCGATCAACCCGGCACTTCCGAACAGAAGACGGGCGAAGCCAGGGCCCAGAAGAGCATAGAGGCCTATCACTACCAGAATCACTGCGAAGACTCTCACGAAGATAACCTCATCTACTAACCCGAGAAGGCACCACTGTCGTCAGGGAGCCACTGCCATGATCCTGACCCGGGTCTGCATCTCCCTGCCACCTATGAAGCTGCTCGGCGTATACAATGTCAGGCCGAACTCCTTGCTGTCGCCCGGTTGCAGGCTTTCGCCATCACCATGGGGCCAGAACTCGCTTTCTGTATTTGTGACAGGTACATAGCCGTCCCCATAGGGGCCTCTCTCGGTATCGCCGGATATCCGGAACCACAACCCGAACATGTCCTCGCCATTAGTCCCGTCATCGCTTAACGTCCACTTATACTCATCCGGGGCTTCCACCCAAACAGCATCCTCACCCACGATCAACAGATTCACCTCAGAGTTGCCTGTTACGGTCACAGTGCACCATTCTATGGCGGGGGTGGTCGGATAATCCGTATCCGGGGCCACCTGACCCAGCGACCATTGCGTTGGTTCCAGGATTATGGAAATCTCGGAGGTGCCGGTCATGGTAATAATTACGGCACCCTCCTCCTGAGCCAGAGCCGGCAAGGAAAAGGTGAGAACCAGTACAACGACGGCCAGAATAACGGCGACAACTACCTTCATCTGCCCTTCCACGTGCATACTATATTACCCCCCTTGCGCTGTCAAGCGACCGGCAATGAGTTGTACCGAGACGCATCGTAGTTTCATGTCAGACAGTTATCGGGCCCAGTCTCGCAAACTCAGAGTACACGACGAAACGATACTATCATATCAGCCTGGATGCACATCTCCGGCGCTACGTGCATGCTGCCAGCGAGCTACCGGCAGGTTCGAGCCAGGCCCACTGCCAGCACCACCAGGGCGACTATCAACACGGTCCAGATCGTGACCGGATGCCGCCTGCTGGCCTTGGCCAGCCTGCGCTCAGATTGCCTTCGTCTCCGCCTGCTGCCCATATCTCCCCTCCGTGATTGTGATACCTCAGTTTGTTTCCTGCTTCAGTTCTGCAGGGGACAGGAACTCGAGCAACTTCTCCACCCTGTACGGAGGCCGCCCTCCTCGAGCTATGAGATCGGCAATAATCTCACCAACGCTGAGGCTCAAGGCGAATCCGAACGTGCCCAACCGGCTGGCCAGGTAGACATTCTCCCACTCCGGATGCCGGCCCAGGGTGGGCTGCATTCGTAACACAGGAGCCCAGCACTCGAGGTCTCCCCTGTGCTCAACTACAGAGCCCTTCTCCATCTCGGGGAACAGCTCCGCGGCCATCTCTATCGCCGACAGCTTGCTCT
>PWZA01000164.1 GCA_003567655.1 Dehalococcoidia bacterium | reverse complement strand
TGTACCATGCTTTTCACAACCTCAGGAAACAGGGCATCCTGCCATCAATGCCGCTCAACAGAATGGTGGCTGCCACCAGCGTGGGAATTGTGAACGGTGTGATGCTGCTTGACCTGTGTTACGAAGAGGATCACAAGGCTGAGGTAGATTTCAACGTTGTGATGACCGACAGCAACGAGTTCGTTGAGATACAGGGAACTGCCGAGGGCAAGACTTTCTCTAGTGAGACTGCAGCAAGATTGCTCTCGTTGGCTCAGCAGGGAATAGACAGGCTGTTCAAAGCCCAGAGAGAGATTCTGAGGACACTGTCCTAGATTCTCGCCAGGACGAGCGCTTCCGCCTCTTGGGGCACCCCCAAGGCTGCGTTTGCACCAGCAATCACTGTGTGTTAGATTTGCTTTCTGGGTCGGAACGTGATGTCTTGTGCCCGGTTCCGCCTGAGGTGTTTTGACGGTTTTAGTATGATGACCCAACCGCAGTTGGCACGAAAGGGAGTGCTCTCGCCGCAGATGGGGAGCGTTGCTGAGGAAGAGGGCGTAGAGATTGATGTGGTCGTACAGAGGCTAATCAGCGGTGAGATCGTGATCCCGGCCAACGTCAATCACACTAACCTCAGCCCATGCGGCATAGGCGCTGGACTGAGGACCAAGGTCAATGCGAATATAGGGACGTCATCTGATTTCTGCGATCTCGACACAGAGTTGACAAAGCTGCGGACGGCCCTCCATTTCGGCGCAGATACCGTGATGGACCTCAGCACCGCCGGCGATATACCGGGTATCAGGGGAGCTATTCTGGGTGCTAGTACGGCGCCCGTGGGCACCGTGCCTATCTATGAGGCGGGCATTGAGGCGATTGAGACTCACGGTGCCATCGTGAACATGACCGTCGACGACATCTTCAGTGCGATCCATGAACATGCTAAGGATGGCGTGGATTTCATGACAGTCCACTGCGGGGTGACCCAGGCATCGGTGGCCAGGCTGAAGAAGCACGGCCGTGTAACTGACATAGTGTCTCGGGGAGGAGCTTTTTTGATTGCCTGGATGTTGCACAACGACAGCGAGAACCCGCTTTACGAATACTTCGATCGCCTGCTGGAGCTGGCTCTTCAGTACGATTTCGTGCTGAGCTTGGGCGATGGTCTGCGTCCCGGTTGTCTTGCCGACGCCACAGACCCGGCTCAGATTGAGGAGTTGATTATCCTCGGTGAATTGGTCCAGCGCTCAAGGGAGGTTGGGGTTCAGGCGATGATAGAAGGTCCCGGACATCTGCCTTTGGACCAGATCGCTGCCAACGTTGAGTTGGAGAAGTCACTTTCCCGCGGGGCGCCTTTCTACGTGCTCGGGCCTCTCGTGACCGATGTCGGCGCCGGTCATGATCATATAACCGCCGCTATTGGCGGTGCAATAGCGGCTGCTGCGGGTGCCGATTTCCTGTGCTACGTCACGCCGACAGAGCATCTTTCGCTTCCCAATGCGGATGATGTAAAGGAGGGCGTGATAGCTTCACGTATAGCCGCTCACGCTGCCGATGTCGTGAAGGGTGTGAAGGGAGCCAGCGAGTGGGACGAGCAGATGTCCCGGGCACGTAAAGCCCTTGACTGGAAGACCCAGGCTAAGCTGTCGCTGGATCCCGAGATTTCGCGGCGGTTACATAGCAAGATACCTGTTGACGGAGCGACCTGCAGCATGTGTGGAAAGTACTGCGCTATGGCGATCGTAGAGGAGTACCTCGGAGTCTCAGCACGCAACTGCTGACAGATATCACCTTGCTGTGATCCAAGCGACCATTCAAAATGAAGACAGAGATAATACCCGTCGGCACCGAAATCCTGCTGGGCAACATAGTTGATACCGACTCAGCATTTCTTGCCAGTCAGTTGTCTATGCTCGGAATCGACCTGCATTTCATCTCCACTGTTGGGGACAATGAGGATAGGCTGGTGGACACCTTAAGGAGAGCCTGGGATAGGGCGGACATGATAATAGTCACAGGCGGACTGGGACCCACTGGAGATGACATTACCCGAGAGGCCATAGCCAGGCTCCTTGGTGAGGAAATGCTGGTCGACCAGGAGCTATGGCAGGAATTGCAGCGTCTGTTGAACCGCTATCCAGGCACAATTCCGCAGAGCAACATCAGGCAGGCGACTGTCATCCCATCGGCGGAGGTTGTTCCCAATCGTATGGGCACAGCACCGGGTTGGTGGATCGAGAAGGACGGTCACATCATCATTGCCTTGCCGGGGCCACCTGACGAGATGAAGCTGATGTGGCAAGAAGGCATTCTGCCAAGACTGGCAGCGAAGGTTGACGGTACGATCATCCTGTCCAGGGCGATCAAGACCTTCAGGCTTGCTGAGGCCAGGGTAGAAGAGTTGGTAGCATCGCTTTCGAGCCTGTCGAACCCAACACTGGCCACATATATCAACCCTGACGGCGTTCATCTGCGCATCACAGCAAAGGCCAGGACAGAGGAGGAGGCCCGTGCCATGATATCGACCAGCGAAGAGCAGATTCGCAGAGTTCTGTCTGATCATATATGGGGTGTAGATGATGATACACTGGGTTCGGTCATCGGTAGGTTGATGAAGTCCAAAGCACTGACCCTGGCCACTATGGAATCCGGCCCCGAAGGGCATCTGTGCAGCACACTTGCTGATAACCTGGCTGACTTAACTCATTTCAAAGGCGGTCTTCTGGCTTGTGATTCCGAAGCCAAGGCAGTGTGCGGCGTAGATGCAACCATTATGGAAGAATATGGCGATGATAGCCCGGAGGTGGCTAAGGGGATGGCTCATGTCGCTCGCAAGCATTTCAGGGCCGAGGTTGGGTTGGGCGTTGCCTGCAACATGGATTGTAACACGAACTCCGGCGACGTATTCACTTGCTTTAGTAACGGCAGGTGTGTGCGAGGCTTTTCGCACGTGCTGAGGGGAGACAAAGCCAGAATGAAGAGGAGGGCAGTGTTTGCGGCCCTTTTTGATCTGCGAAGGGCATTGCTTGAGGAGGTACTATGCACCTAATCATAGATGGGTATTCTAGCGATCAGGGGATTCTCAGGGACGAGGATTTCCTCCGAAGCTGGCTGGAGAGCTAT
>PWZA01000228.1 GCA_003567655.1 Dehalococcoidia bacterium | reverse complement strand
TTCCCTACCAGCCGCTGCGCGAACTCGCCGACCGGATAGACACGATACTCACCGTGGAGATGAACGCGGGCCAGATGGTGGAGGATGTGCGACTGGCAGTGGCAGGTCGGGCCGAGACCCCGTTCTACGGAGAGCTGGGCGGACTGGTGCCCAGCCCTGCCGATATCGTGAGAGAGGTGAAGCGCTATGGCGGTTAACACGCAGAGCATGGTCAAGGTCTTCGAGCGACCTAAGAGCCTGAACGAGTCACAGTTCAGCTACTGCCCCGGCTGCCACCACGGACTTGTCACGCGCATGATCGCCCAGGCGATCGACGAACTGAATATCCGGGAACGGTCGGTGGTCATCGCGCCCGTCGGTTGTTCCGTCAGCATGTACCAGTGGTTCAATTGCGACGGGACGCAGGCCGCCCACGGCCGGGCCTGTGCCATAGCGACCGGCATCAAGAGGGTGAACCCCGAACTCATCGTCTTCACCTACCAGGGCGACGGCGACCTTGCCGCTATCGGGACGGCGGAGTCGATACACGCCGCCAACCGGGGCGAGAACATCACCGTGGTCTTCATCAACAATCAGATCTACGGAATGACCGGAGGACAAATGGCGCCGACCACGCTGCTGGGGCAGCGTGCGACCAGCTGTCCCGCAGGAAGAGACGGCAGGCTGGCCGGCTATCCCATTCGTTTCGCCGAGATGGTGGCCCAGCTCGACGCTCCGGTCTACGTGACCCGTCAGTCCGTGTTCGACCAGAAACGTATTATGTCGGCTACACGGGCAATCAAGAAGGCCTTTCAGTACCAGGTCGAATGCAAGGGCTATTCGCTGGTCGAGGTACTGACAAACTGCCCCACCAACTGGCGAATGGGGATTCTCGAGGCCAATCGCCACCTAGCGGAAGTGGTGGTCAATACCTTCCCGCTGGGCGACTTCGTGGACAGGGGGTAGACATAATGGATAGCACATTCATATTTGCAGGCTTCGGCGGACAGGGGGTAATCCTGGCCGGAAAGCTGCTGGCAGAGGCCGGGATGTACCACGGCCTGCACGTAACGTGGCTTCCCTCCTACGGACCGGAGATGAGGGGCGGCACGGCCAACTGCACGGTGGTGCTGTCCGATGAGCCGATAGGCTCGCCGGTTGTGGACAATCCAACCGCGCTGGTGGCCATGAACCTGCCCTCGCTGGAGAAGTTCGAGAAGGCCGTAACGGAGGCGGGAACGGTGGTCGTCAACTCCTCGCTCATCTCGCGCGGCATAGAACGCAAGGACCTGAAGGCGCTTCCGGTGCCGGCAAACGACATGGCCGTGTCTCTGGGCAACGCCAGGGTGGCCAACATGGTGGCGCTGGGCGCCGTGGTCAGGGCCACAGGGATAGTGCCGCTCGACGCGGTCAAGAAGGCAATGGCCGGGGTGCTGGGCAAGAAGGACGGCGGGAAGCTGGTCAAGGTCAACGAGCAGGCGCTCGACGCCGGCTACAACGCGGTGTAGACCGGTTCGCACACGACATCAGGAGATTACCTCGGGGCTAGCGCCCCTCGCAAACACCGGGAAGGGGGCGGGATCGCTTCGTCGTCCCGACGGGTCGGCACTCCTCGCAATGACAGGTGGGGGTGGCCTCCGCCGCCATCGCCGTGACGGACAAGGCATAGTGAGTGCGACACTCCAGAGTCGTGATCACGAAGCGAAAACCCTCACCCTTCGCATTAGCAATCTCCTCTCCCCTGACGGGAGAGGTCAGACCCTGTCGAGACTCTGATGGAATCGGAGCTTCAGATAAGGACGATACCCTGTTGTTACTACGCACCCTCACAGTGACAGATGGTAACCCGGATGCCTGCCCCTATTCGGTGATGCAGGCCGCCATCCTGTGTCACGGTGCAACGACCGCCAGAGATGGCATTTCGGCCGCCTCTGGAGCGGTTACTTACGACTGGCTCTGTACCGCGCTATACCGACGAACCCCAATACGAGGCCGACCGTCGAGCAGGCGTGAGACATGAAACTCAAAAACAGAGTCGTTTCAATCAATTCAACTACCATCATGAACGGCAGGGCCACGCCGATGAGTAGTAGAACGAGGGCCACAATCATCAACCTGAGCGGAGCTTCCATACTGCTGTCACCTCTGCGGCCTTAACCAATAATGTAAACCACAAACAGGCTCAAATGTCAAATCAATAGAGCAGGGCAAACCCGGATGCAGCTGCAAAGAAGAGAAAGCTACTCACCGGTCAGCTGTCAGCCGTGAGCAATCTGCCTCATGAATGAAGACACTGAAAGGCGACTGCCGGCCTGCGGCGTGGGTCTACCTGTACAGCCAGCACTCGACGAAGTGGCCGGGGCTGGGCTCGAACTCCGGCGGTTCCTCGGTATCACAAAGCCCTTCTATCATCCGAGCACAGCGGGGATGAAAGCGGCAGCCATCGGGAGGGTTGATAAGGCTGGGGGGCTCACCGGGCGGGACATCCCTGAATTGGTTGACATTCTCGGGGTCCGGGTCTGCGATGGCGTTGAGCAGCACCTGTGTATAGGGATGAAGGGTATTGCTGGTAAGCTCACCTACCGCCGCCTTCTCCACCATCCTGGCGGCATACATAACAAAGGCGCGCTGCGAGAAGTAGCGCACAGAAGAGAGGTCATGGGTGATGTAAATCACTCCCAGGCTGTAGTCATCCTGGATCTTACGCATCAGTTCCAGAACCTCCACCCTCACCGAGGCATCCAGCATAGACACGGGCTCGTCGGCGGCGATAAGCTTCGGCCGCAGGAGCAGCGCCCTGGCGATCACAAGCCGCTGCTGCTGGCCGCCGGAGAGCATATGGGGATACTTATTCAGGAAGTCATCGACGGGTGTCAGCCTGACCTCTTCAAGCGCCTCCCGGATCCGCTGCCGGTGCTCGTCTCGATCCACCTTGTTAACGATGAGAGGCTCTCTCAGAATACGGCTGACGCTCATAAAGGGCGGCAGTGCCCCGTAAGGGTCCTGCTGCACGAAGCCGATCTGCCACCGCAACCACTTGATGTGACTCGGGTCACCATAGTCAATCCTCTTCCCATCAAACACCATCTCTCCCCCGGTGGGGCGAGCCAGTCCCAGGATGGTCCGGAGGAGGGTCGTCTTGCCTGAACCACTCTCTCCAACTATGGTGACGGCTTCCCCCTTTTTGACCTCAAAACTCAGTCCGTCCACCGCCCGCACGAACCCTGCGCTGAAAAACCCCCACCGCTTCATCTCAAACCAGGTGCGCAGGTCCTTCACGCAAAGGAGCGTCCCTTCATCGGTCTGTCCGGCCTCTGCTGAGAGCAGCGTCTTCTCTTTCATACTGTCAGCTATTCCTCATATAGCCAGCACTTCACCTTATCATCTCCACGGGTGAACACCGGCGGTTCCTCGTCACAGCGTTCAAACCGCCTCTGACACCGTTCGGCGAAGCGGCACCCCTTCGGTGGGTCGAGCAGGCTGGGCGGTCGTCCCGGGATGAACTCCGGCTTCTTGTCCTCTCGCAGGGTGGTCACGCTGGCCATAAGCTTCTGCGAGTATGGATGCAGGGGTTCGCGGTAGAACCTCTCGGCCTTGCTGTATTCCACCATCTGTCCCGCATACATGCAGAGCACCTGATCCGATAGTTCGCTGGAGGTGGCTATGTCATGGGTGATGAACATAAAACTCAGATTCAGTTCCTGTTTGATCCGCTTCAGCGTGTTCATGATGCTGGCCTGGGTCAGCACGTCCAGAGCGGAGGTAGGCTCATCGAGTATCACCAAACCCGGACTAGTTGTCAACGCCATAGCGATGATCGTCCGCTGCCGCATCCCCCCGGAGAGTTCAAAGGCATACCTGTTCAGGAAAGCCTCCGGGATGCCGACCAGCCGAAAGACCTCGCGTGCCCGGCTATATGCCTCCTCCTTCGTGCTCCGGCGATTGATCAACATGGGCTCCGCGACCTGTTCTCCTATCTTAACCACGGGGTTGAGCGAGTTCATGGCCGCCTGCGAGACCATCGATATCCCTACCCAGCGCACATCCCTGCGGAAGCGTTCCTCGCCGAGCTGCATTATGTCAACCCCGTTAAGAAAGACCCTGCCTTTGTAGGTGTCCACGTTGCGGGGAAGAAGCCTGAGTATAGCCCGCGCCAGTGTGGTCTTACCACACCCGGACTCTCCGAGGACGGCCAGGGTTCTCCCCCTTTCCAGGCTAAAGCTAAGGCTCTCCAGCGCGCGCACCACCCCCACCGTAGCCCGGAAGTACAGTTGCAGCTCTTCCAATCTGAGAAGCGGCCCGTCACGCGTTGTCACACCCACGCCTTTGTCGGGGCGCGGCCTCGTCTGTTGTTTCATATCTCAGTATCCTTCATTATCTCAAGATCTCAAAAAAGAGGCCCCGGCAGCGAAAGGCGGCTGATGAGAGAGTATATCCCCCTCTCTTTTCGTCCCGACAGGGGCGCCGGCACCGGAGAGACAGCTGATGACCCATGCGGTTACGTATTGCTATCACACCGTCCTTAGCCTCGGGTTGAATATACGGTCGAGCGTGAAACCCACGAGCGCAAATGAGATCCCCATCATCATAAGCAGGATCGCAGGCTGCACTAACCAGTAGTAATGCCCGGCGAGCAGCGCATCATTCACCCGCGCGTCGAATATGACCTTGCCCCAGGTGGGAATGTGCGGGTCTCCGAGGCCGAGCACCGCCAGCGAGGCCTCCAGAAACACGAACGTGGGGATTATCTGGACGAACTGAGGCAAGAGGATCGGCGCCAGCCTGGGAAGCAGGTACCGGAAGACAATGCGCCAGTTTCCCACCCCGTAAGACTGAGCGGCCTCAAAATACGGAGCCTCCTTCGCCTGCAGAAACATCGCCCGGTACACCTTCATGGAGGCGCTGAACACGTTTAAGAGGATGACCAGCCCCAGCATGACCCAAATGCTGCGCGAATAGAGGTGACCGATAACAATCAGGATCGGCAGCATGGGCAGAATCATGGTCAGCTCGACCAACCGATGGAAGACGGCATCCAGCTTTCCCCCGAACCACGTCCCTATCGCCCCCAGGACAAACGTGCTGACCTGGGCACCAACGGCAGCCAGCACCCCGAACATAAGGGCAATAGGGGCTCCCCAGAGGAGGGCGACGCCGAGGTCCCGCCGGCGATGGTCGGTACCGAACAGACCCTCGACCTGGCCGTAGACCCTGAGCCTGGCACTCATCTCCGAGTCCCGGGGAAGCTCCGCCCGCAGCACCAGCCGGTAATCCCCTACCTGCGGATTGCCGGGATCATCCGGGTCGTCCAACAATCCCCGGTGGGGCGGGGCTCGCAGGCGAGAAATGAGATCCCTGTCCTGCGAGATGCGATAAATATCAGAGGTCCTGATAAGCCGGTCCTCCTGCAGGACAATCCTCTCTTGAGCCGGCGTTTCCCAGAATATCGAGTAGGGGGTCCGCACATCATCCTCTTTCGTGACCCAGGTGGCCACTTGAAGCTCACGGGGAAAACGGTCGTAGTCGAAATGGAAGGGCAGCACGACTTCCATTATTATCCTATCGTCGTCCAGGGTCTCGACGTGAACAGAGCCCTCCTCGCTTGTCACGATGATGGTACGCGGCAGGCGGTCGGAGGTGAAGAAATCCAAATAGAGGGGTCGGGCGTGTCTGGGGTTATCTCCCCACACTTCCGAACCGGCGCGCCAGATCCTGATGGCCTCGGCGTACGGTATGGCTATCACGGTGTATATGGAAACCCCCACCAGAATGGCCAGCAGAGTCAGCCCGGCCACCAGAGTCGGGTACCGCCGCAGTTCCTTGAGGCGTTTCCGAAAATCGCGCATCGGTCGATTACCTTGAGGCACCGCCACCCAGCCTCACCCGCGGGTCGAGGGCCGCATAGATGAAATCCAGGAGAAAGACGCTCGCTGCCAGCAGATACCCATAGACCACCACGGAGCCTATTATGACCGGCGTGTCGTTCAGTCCGATGGCCAGATAGAGCATCCGCCCCAACCCCGGCCAGTTGAAGACCGTCTCCAGTAAGATCGCTCCCATCCACAGGGTGATGACCATAAGCAGAAAGCCGGTTATAATGGGAGGCAGCGTCGGGCGCAGTATGTACCTTCTCTCCACCGCCTGGGAGGACAGGCCCTTGGCCTTGGCCATCTCCACGTAGTCCTCGCTGGAGTAGATGAGGAAGAACGTGCGCCACGAGTATATAGCACCGAAGAGAGCACCGATAACCATGGCCGACACGGGCAGAACCAGGTGTTTGAGCAAGCTCAACGCGTATGCCCCGGTAGTGGGAGGCGGCGGAGACGACACCATCCGCCCCCAGGGCAGAACCCCCAGGACCGCGGCGAAGATCAGAATGAGGAACAGGCCGTAAAACCACGCAGGAGCCGCCGACGTCGGCGCCAGCGCGATCGTCAACCGGTCGAAGAACCCGCCGTAGCGCCGGGAGAGGAAGAGAGCAAAGAATATACCGAAAAAGAAGATGAACAACTCGGCTGTAGCGATAAGGAGCAGCGTCGGCGGGAGGCGCTCCAGCAGAATGCGCCTCACCTCACGTGAGCCGTGATCGCTTATCATGTTCTCTGAACGGCCCAGGTTCAAGGTAACGGCATTGGTCATGTACGTGCCGGTGCGCACTATGAATGGCTGGTCGAGCCCGACACGCCGGTATGCTGACTGTATCTCGGACTCTATCAGTGCCTGGAGTTCCGATGCCGGCAACTCCTGATAGATAGGATTCTGGGCAATGGCCCCTGTCACATCAGCGCGAATCTGGCCCCTGCGCATGTCGTCAAGTGCCCCACCCCAGTTTATGATAACAATGGTGAGGAATATTGCCAGCACGAGAACCAGCCACAGGGTTACCAGCCTCAGCAGCGAGAATCTGCCCAATTTCGCGAAAGTAGTCAACATGACTTCACATGAACTCCACCCTGACTCTCTTTCCTATCACATACCGTTCCAGCTTTGTTGCTTGTGCAAGAATATAGCAGACCACCGGCAGGCTGTCAAATCTTCTGCTCAAGGCACACACCGGGTTGAATGGTAAGCAAGGGAGGCGGCAGGTCAAACCTGCACGCCCCCCTTACCTTTAGACTGTCTGCTCAGACTCGATGCAGTTCATCCTGCTAGGGCTCAAGGCCGACCCAGTCGATCCACTTGTCAAAGGGATCGGGGTGGTCCTCGAACCTCTTCAGAACTACCGTCTTCTCCAGAGGGAAGACGTCAGCCACATAGTAGAGGCCCATGTCAACCCAGAAGTGTTCCTGGTCTTCGTACCAGAACTCCAGGTTGGTCATGCGCTCCTCAACCTCGTCCGCGAACGAGCCGAGTTCCCAGTCACCGTAGAGGTCGGTGAAGAACTGGAAGTACGGAGCCTGCGTCGGGTCGGCAATGATGATATCCATCTGAGCCTCGAGGATGTCCAGGCTCGGGCCCTTGGTGTAGTCCATCCATTCGACCTCACCCGCAGTAGCCTTGGCTGAGCCGAAGGCCAGTTCGCCGGCTGCGTCAGCAAGCCAGCCTATGGCAATCATGTGCCACGGGTTCGATCCTCCCTGCTTCCAGGCAGGGAAGAAGCTGGCCACGTTCCACTCAGGATCAAGAGCCCAGAAGTCGGAGTAGTAGGCAATCTTCAGGGGGTCCACGGACTCAATTTCCATTCCCTTGAACGTTGCCATGAAACCATCGTGGGCCGCTACTCTATCCGGATCGTAGATGGGACTCTCTACCTTGGCCTGGGCGAAGGAGCCGACGAGGAACGAAGTCACGAAGTCGGCCAGGGACAACGTGCTCCCATCGTGCATGGGGAAGTCAAAGATGTCAGCAGGATAGGTGACGACCGATTTTCTGAGCGCGGTCCTGTTCTCAGCAGCGAACCGCTCTCCGGCGGTAATCCACTCCTCTGCATCTGCGTCCCAGTCAGCCCAGGCGGTCTCCGGCACCTCGATCAGGTCGCCTTCCGACAGCACTGTGAAGTCGGTTATCCAGTCGGGCTGACCCTCGGCAAACGTAACAGGCCTATTGTCGCCGATGGTGACCTCGGCCGTCGCGATCCTGTTGGGACTGTACAGCCCGGTTATCGGGTGCTGCAGCAGGCCGCTCTCGGTGACGGCATCGCGCTTGATGGTCAGGTCGTAGACCCAGTTCGAGCCGTCCACCGGGTTCCAGGGATTGACCATCAGGCTATCCATCTCCACATTGGCCTCCTCGGCCCATATCGGATCGCCTTCGAAGTCGAAGTGTATGGCACGGGTCCATCCCTCACCGGCTCCGTACGCCAGGTTCATGATCAGGTTCATGTTATAGGTCCAAGGCGAGACGGCTGCCATGTCACATATGTAGGTCATAGCCGCGAACTCCATCATGCCATAGAGGGCGTCCGAGAACAGTGCCTCCCTCTCAATCAGGTCTGCGAAGTCGCGGTCGCGCAGAGTATCGATAGTGACGCGGTAGGAGGGGTCCCAATCATCTATCTGGGTCTCGTAGTAGGCAAACAGGGGCACGGGGTACCAGAACTGGGTCTGCATCCCGGCCGGGGTAGTAGCCTGGTCGCGCGGAATGGTGGGAATGCCCCAACCACCGGTGTAGATGTTCCACTCACCGGCCGTCGGGTCACCGAGCAGCCACGTGAACACGTGATCCAGAGATGTCCCGTCCGCTATGGTCACGACGAAGCCGAAGTCGATGAGCAATGTCTCGAGGTAGTATCCGGCCTCGGGGAAGGGAGCCAGGTCGCTCCTGTTGAGAATGTGAACCTCGATCGGATCGCCCTCGTACTCCCAGTACCCGGAAACATCGTTGAATTCGACACCAGCGATGGCCTCAAGCGCGGCTGTCAGTTCAGCCTCGCCCTTGCCCTCCTCGTAGGCGTACTTGGTCTCGATGGCGTCAATGATGTGAGGGTAGCGCTCCTGGGATTCGGGGAACTGCTTGGCGCCCAGGGCGGTGATGGGCTCGCCCAGGCCGCCCAGGATCTCACCCACTATTTCTTCGCGGTCGATGAGATAATTCATCGCCTCGCGCACTTCAGGGAAGTGGAACGGGTTGAATTTATCTTCCGGCCCGAAGAGCGGCCCCGCCGGGTTGTACCGGTATTCACGATACGATCCGTAGCTAAAGAAGTGCGGAAGGTCCGAGACGACAATTGCGTCGTAAATATCCGGGTCGCTAATGCCCGGCTGGGCATGGAGATCGGCATCGCCGAGAATCATCTTGGCGACAGTAGACGCCGGGCTCTTCTCCTCAGAGATGATGATCTCACCGATCATAGCGCCAGTCGCAGGGGGAGGATCCGGCGGTTCGACCGGGTCGACGTCGGCGGGCTCACAGCCCGGGATTGCGATGGCCATGACGAGAATCACTGCCATCAGCGGCATCAAGAATTTCCTTACCATCTTTTGTTTTCACCTCCTAGTGTGATTTGCTATCCTTTCTGTCCTGACACAAACTATCTCTATCCTGTGCTTCCACCTCCTTTTCTCGAGATTTCTGTAGCCGCCGGTTCGCCGGGTTGCCCTCTCTCATTGCCTGCATCCCTCAAGGGATCCCTTCGTCCCGACACAGTCGCGACTGGCAATGACAGTCAGCGAGCCCACACAATCCGGTCAACTACACTCCTGATTTCCCTTTCACCTCCGTCCGGCCGGGAAACCTTTCACCTCCGCGATGCGCCCCCTAAGGGCCGCATTCCCCGGGTGGGGGCTGGGTGATAGTCCTCCCGAACTCCGACAGAAGCTGCCGGAAAACCTCGACCTCATGAGAAGGATAACACACAATTGTTAAAATCCTGTTAACTCCGGACAGCCGATTACAAAAACTTGCGCAACCTCCCGATGACCCTGTCTGCCGCAAGCCCGGTCCTCGTTTCCCCGTCAACACCGACTTGCTCTCGTCTACTGAACGCACGATAGAGTATGAAAAACCAGGACCGACGCGCCGCCTTCGTACACCGCTATTCATGGTTTCGGGATCAACGCACCCTGCCACATCAGAGCGCACACTGGCATATCAGAGGGGTTTCTGAATCCGGCAACCACATCTTCTATTTCCAGGCCCTCAGCAACACAGGTCACCTCACTTGGAGACCAGAGATTATGCCCGACCCCGGATCCTTTGTCAAGCCCACGGTTATAACTGGTAACCCCTGACCGGGAACTAAGGGCGCCGGTCCAACTCACCGCCTTGAGACGTGGACAGGAACCCGAGATCAGGAGGACACACATCGTCGCGACGGTTGGCCTCGAACACGTTGGTGCTGCCCGATATGCGGCCGCGAAACGACCAGAAGCTTTGGTGGAAACAGCGATGGTCACGGGTGGCCGCACCGAACCCGTGGTTCTCAGCGATAGTATTTCCTTCGAGGGTCACCTGACAGGATCCCCAGAAGACAATACCTCCGGCTCCTCCGTTATGAGAAACCGTGCTGTCACTAATCGTCACCCGGGCCATATCTGCCGCAGCAACCCCTGATTCACTGTTATTGGATATGCGGCAGCCGACGACTGTAACCTCAGCGTTGTCGCGAGCGTAGAGTCCGTACCGCTCATTGCCGTCAACGTAGCAGCGGATGAGTTCCACGGAAGACGAATGGGAGGGATTGACACCGTCGGTGTTCCCGGAGACGGTGCAGTCTGAGAGGACGGCCCTGGCCGCGCCTGAGATCAACAGTCCTTCCGCTCCTCCACTGATCACAACTCCCGAGAGATGGAGGTCGGCCCCGTCTACCAGCGAGAGCACAGGCAGCGCACAGGTCTTCCCTTTCAGTGTCACCTCTCCGTCACCAGCTTCAACCACCAGTTCCTTTCCTATAGTCAGTCCCGCCTTGTACTCGCCGGGTTCAAGCAGGAGCGTTCCGCCGGCAACCAGAGCATCGATGGCCGCCTGGAGAGACTCATAGCGTTCATCCGGCCAGGTGATCTTGCTCTCGGCAGGTTCCTCCAGGGGTATCCGCAACTCTCCGGACAGCTTCCCGCCGAGGTCGACCCCATTGCCGCGGAACAGGTTACCCTGACCGGTAACCTCAGCACCGTACCAGGAGAAGACTCCATAACCCGCGTTCTCCTCGATAACGCAGTCGCTGATGTCCACTTCTACCTGGCCAGCGAGCCACAGCCCCCGACTGCCGGCGGAGATAACGGAAGAGGAGATAGCCGCGTGAGCCGCCCCCCGGACCCTGACACCGTCGAATCTACTATCAGAGACGGTGGTCCCGGTAACGGTTGCCCGGGATTGGGAGGCGAACTCAACCCCGTGCCAGTTTGACAACACCCTGCTATCGGTCATCTCCACACTGACCGAGTCCTCAGCAATTATGCCGTGGTCGCTGTTTCCAGATACCCGGCAGCCCGATAACCGCACCGAGCTCTGCCCCGTCAGCCAGACTCCATGTCCACGGTTGCGGGAGACCAAGCAATAGGAAAGCTCCACCCTCGCTTCGTCCCTCACCCAGAAGCCATGGCTGCCGTTGGCCGAGACCTCGGAGTCGACCAATGTGAGTTGAGCTGAGCCAGCGACCCAGATACCGAATCTCCTGTTTTCCTCGATCCGAGAGCCTGTGATGTCGGCCCGGGCGGACCCTGTCAGGAATACGCCGCGCTGGGAGGTGTCAGAGACGGTGCACCCAATGAGAGTGAGGCCCGCCGAATCAGAGACCTGCACTCCGTAAGCCCTACCCGAAATGCGGCAGTCCCGGACTTCTACCGAAGCCAGGCCGCTGACTTCCACGCCGCTGCCCAGGCCAGCCCCTGACATGGTGAGTCCCTCAATCTTAACCTCAATCGGGTCTGTGTCCTGACCTGAAACTCCCACAACCGGCTGACTGATCAGCCCTACATCGATGATCGTTCTCCCTGCACCGCTTCCCACCAGAGTCAGAGGCTTGTCAATAACGATGTTCTCGGTCCATTCGCCCCGGCCCAGGCAGATGACTGACCCGGCTGCAGCAGCATCAACGGCTGCCTGGATCGATTCGCCGGGCTTCACCGTCACCGAGCAGTCCGGATGCGGCACTTCCCAGGGACGGGCAATCAGCAGCCCCAACACGACGCCGAACACCAGAAACGCCACGAGACCTATCCAGCCAAGGCTCTTCAGCAACGAAAAGACCGAGCTTCTCAGACCCAATGCAACTGCTCCACGAACTGTGCTCCTAACCCTGCATATCACCGCCCCGCCGCTTGCGAGGAGATACCGGATCGGCCATCCGCAATCGAAACTCCGCCCGTCCCGCCTTCTCGGTCACATGCCAGCCCACGGATAGACGGTCACGACTGTTGCCGGATGGCGCAATCAACCATGACACACACGGAATTATAGCACCTTACCGGCAGGAGGCCAAAAACGGGCATGGGTGGCCGGCTCTCGCAAATCTTAACAGAATCTTAACATTGTTATGTTATGCTCTCACTCCTGAAGATGGGAGAATACAGACAAACGATGGAGATTTTCGATGGCCGGTAGTTTCAACCACCTCAAGAAACTGCGGAGAGCAGGTCTGCGCGGACGACAGTGGAGGACCAGATGGGGATTCTGGGCGGTGATCGCGTGTGCGGCTCTGGCAGCGGTGCTCTTGTTGGCGACCACCTCGTCCCCGGATGCCGATGTTTTGGCCAGGGTGAATGGTGAAGAGATAAGGACGGAAGACCTCAAAGCGCTGCAGATGAGGCATTTCGGGCATACACGACCGCTAGGAGAAGAGCAGGAACTGGCCCTGTTCGAAGCACTGCTAGCTGAGACATTGCTGTTCCAGCAGGCTGAGCGGGAGGGCTATGCACTCTCACCTGAGGAGGCAGAAGAGGAAATAGCAGCACAACTGGCATCGAGGGGCTATACCATAGACGACCTCAAGGCAGAGCGAGAGCGGAGAGGTCTTTCTTACGAGCGATATCTGGAGGATTTCCGGAGGGAGATGGCCATTGAGGCTTACACGGATGCGACAATCAATGTTACTGAGGAAGAGGCAAGGGAATACTACGACGATTTTGCACAACGATACCCGGAAGCTGACCTCCGGCCGTTTAGTATGGTGAGAGCGAGTATCATTGCTGAATTGCGGGAGAGAGCTCTGAAGGACCTCATAGAAGAACTCAAGCAGGACGCCTTAATAGAGAAGTTCACATAGAACAGACGTCATCGGGACAACACGCTGCCGCCCCCGTCGGCGAGCACCCCATATATCTCTCCGGCACCGGAGAGCAATCCTCTGTGTAACTAGCACCCCCGCTGTAGTCGGGGCATGGCAATCTCATAGCACTCCGCGAGATTGCTTCGGCGTACCGACGGGTCGGGACTGCTCACAATCAGAATAATGGCCTCTCCCTTCAGGGGAGAGGCCATTATCACTCGGGACTTCTGAGGGATCATCCGCCATCCCCTGTACATTACCGACTGCTTATTACATTATACGTCCTGCCTAGTACCCCCAGGGGTGAAGAACACCGGTTGTTGTGCATCTGCGTCCCTCATGACCCTGCCCTCCTCCTCCAGGTACTTGAGGTGGGCGGCGGCTTCGCCGAAGGCGAACCACTTCTGCGCCACGGGGAAGGACTCCCACGACTCGCAGTCGATGTCCCAGTTCATCTGCGATGCCACCCGGAAG
>PWZA01000071.1 GCA_003567655.1 Dehalococcoidia bacterium | reverse complement strand
CACGATGCTCTTCCGATCTCTGGTGGGCATTGGCGGGTTGCCCCGGAAAAAACGCGAAGATGTGTATGTGCACCATACTGAGATTCTGACACCTCGGTATTAGTATCCCCTCCCTATCTGAGGCCTTGCCTTCCATAGGAAAGAAGATCAATATACTCTCTTTAAGACTCTAGCCTAGGCTCTTATTTCGCACTTCGAGATCCAGTTTTAGGAACCGTGAGATTCCTTCAAAAAACTCCATGGATCTTCGATGTCGAGATACTCCAGAATCATCTTCTGGAGATCTGTGAACGGTGGTGCTGTATACGTGACATTGCCATCTTCAGTGTGAACGCCAAGCGCAAAGAACTCAAACGCGGCTAAGAGACGCCGGGCCGTAGGCTCTGCTGTAGAACGTCGCGAGTAAAGATCAGGCATCTTAGCTCCTGCTTCCTTGAGGTTTCGACGCACGGTGTGTTCCATAAGGCAGTAGACCGTCAGAGCAGTTGCTACCACGGATACGAGTGAAGCAATCCGCCGGTTCTTCTTCAGAAAGAGTGGTCGTAATTGTAGTGGTCCCTTGGCGTCTGCGAAATGCTGCTCAGGAAGGTGCTGTCGTTTGTAACGAGTGAACAGACTTTCCAGATCATGCTCGTCAGGCAGATTGGTAAGCAGCGTGTACACCCCATCCGTCTGACGGAGCCGCTTGAACGCTTCCAGGTCGGTGTGGACAAACAGTTTCATATCTCTTCCTTTGCCTTCGATTCGATAGTGAATCACATCCTGCAGGTCTGTCTTGGCTATCAACTGATCCATTTTCGCTACAACGTCTTTTCGCCGCTTGTAGCTGTAGCGGCCGACATTTCTTCTCGCCTTATCGATTCCCTCTTGGAGTTTTTTCTGCTGCCGTTTTCGACTCCGTCTGACAGCTCGCCGTTCTTCGGAGGAGACGATGAATAAACGCCTTAAGCGATGTGTCTCCTCTTTGGTCTCAAATGTAGTGGACCCTTCCAACCCAAAGTAGATGCGTTTCTTATCTCTGGACCGCTTCCCTGGAATGGCAAGCCGCTGGAGCCCATGCTTATCCCGCAGAGCAAAGTACTCATCGGTCGGGAGTTTAGAGCGAGACTCAGGTGCCAGAAAGGTCAGTTTGCGGCCCAAGGCGGCCGCTATGTTGGGCTCGCTAAGAAGCTTTGAGTCGCCAACTAGTGTGAACGAGCTACTCGGAATCACTTTCTGCGAGGTTTCCATCACGTCAGCTACCTGTGAAACCTCCCCTGCATTTCCGTTGAAGGATCGGTGCCAAAACGGCACGCCGTCTTCAGACGATGTGGCCAGCCCCACCTGCATTTGCTTGCGGCTTTTTCCGCTATCTTGTCGTTTCGGTTTGCCTCGCTTGATCAGCGGAGCCTCGGGGTCTTGTTGGTCTTCAGGATAGCTACCCTCAAAGAAGAAGGATGTCATGTCCCAGTGGATATATGAGGTGTCAATATCGAACGTCTCCACAATCCGCCACGTCAACGTGCCTTGCAGCTGCTCTAAATGCGGAAAGATGGCATCGAGAGTACGACTGATGCGATCATCGTTGAGATATACTGGGTCGATGCCTAAGACTTCTTTTACCAACAGAAATCTTGACCACTCCTGCACCGTGTATAGGGCTCTCGGCGACAGGAGTCGATTGAGCACGAGAGCCTCCATCACTTGACCGTGGGAGATCTCAGCCCTTTTGGTTGTCGGCACCAAAGAGTCGACCGTCTCTCGCAATCGGATCTTCTTCAAGAATGGTAGGATAATCGGGATGGGACCCAAAGGACAGCTTTGGTACTCCGGAGAAACTCGCAGATTTACCATGAATGATGCACCTCCCTCCCATATATTCGCCACGGCAGAGACGACACCTTTCGGAAAATTCAAGTTTTTATTTTCACGCGATTTGCGCGAATGGCAATACTCTTTGTGCGAAACAAGAGCCTAGAGGGGATGAGTTCAAAAGAGACTGCTGCCTACATCGATCATCAGATGACCAATGCAGGTGCGGCGCATCCTCTGTTTCCCAACGATGTAAAGGAACGAATCCACGAGCACTCGAAAGGCATCGCTGCCAGCATCAACACCCTGTGCAAGCGAGCACTCCTAGATGCTGCTACACGAGACCAGAAACTTGTGGAATTGGCCAACGTGGACCGAGCGGCTAAAGAACCCTATTGAAGAAGAAAGGGGAATGACCATGCGTATGATCGTAGAGGTAACCGACCGAGAGGAGTTTCAGCTTCACTCCACGCAAGATGGCACAGCTGTTCTGACGATATGCGAAGACGGCCATCTGTATGAAATTCGATTATTGCACGGTGATGTGCTAAAGTACATCTCGGAATGGCTCATGTTATCTCATCTGCAGCAAACGGTAGACCCACATATCCCGTTCTAGCCGTAGCACTTTCTATGTGGCGTAACCTTTGTCGCATATGTGACGAGGCCACGAGGTCTGAGCGAACCCAGGTCTAACAGCCAAGATCCATTCAGAAGACAACACTGCCCTGAACAAGGAGGTCCTACTATGTCTACCATTGCTTCTAAGCTACCGTTCCAACACATCCCTTTCCGCTGTCGTGAGAAGATAGGTCACAAAACCGAGGAATGGGATGGCTATGTGAGGAGTATCCACAATCATGGGAGTCACTATGAGATTCGCATAGAGAGTCGCAGCGGATTTACACTGATCGTGGGATCCTACGAAGCTGGTGCGTTCCTCAGCATCCCAGCATTCCAGATTGGCTCCGACTTAGCTGACTACAGCGACTATTTCTGGAACAACGATCGCTTAGCCACTATCATGAGCCCTGTGGATGCAGCCACCGTCGCCGAAGCTTTGCGGACGTTAAGTGAATACCAGATGATCCAGTAGACAAGAGGGCGATGCACCAAGCATCGCCCTCTTGTCCGATCTCAGAGGCTAATACCCTATAGCAGTGTCAAGAACCAAGCGGACCTTTTGTACACGATACGGTCCGCTTCTATATGGGTCCCCGCCCTTAGGCACCCATTTCCTCTAACCGACAGATTTCGGCGGAATTCGCCGTCAACAGGAGCCGGAACCTACACCTAGTTCGTCAGGCGTGAACACCACCAGGTT
>PWZA01000129.1 GCA_003567655.1 Dehalococcoidia bacterium | reverse complement strand
ATTAACGTTCAACCCGTTTGCTAGACCAAGTTTCTGAGCTATGTTGTGAATCTCACCTAGCACGTAATCTTCAATGAAAACCCCGTTACTTGGTCCGTAGATGCATATGTCTATTCTTTGAACACCAGCGTCAACCAGTTCGTCCAGGTATTTCCTGTCGAGATAATCACCATTAGTAACGATATGGAGTGTGGCTTTGGGAATAAATGATTTGGCTTGCTTTATCCTCTCAATGATTATGCGGTCCGCCAAAGGCTCGTTGTACTGATGAAACATAAATTGATTATCATAGTCAATAGAACCGAGGTCACTCAGAACGCTCAAGAAAACGGTCTCATCCAGATAGCGCTGCTCCTTGCGCCGATACCCCGACGCGTTCGGGCAAAACCAGCATGTTCGGTTGCAATATGAGAAAACCTCGACAGCAACACGCTGTAGGCTTTTCTTCAACAGCTCTCGTTTTGGCAAATCATCTTCTGTTATCCTGAAGTGATTACGACTAATATACACGCTGTCATTCCCAAATTTAACAGTGCGCTCTAGATCAACTTGGAAGTTGCTCGTAGTCATCTCCTTTTTCAGCTCCGCCAGGGTATTCTTGTTATCAGACACCTGCCTGTTGATATCAGACACCTGCTTGCTGAGACCCGATACCTGCTTGTTGACGCCCGATACCTGGCGGTTGATTTGCGATACCCGGTCGTTGATTTGCGATACCTGCCTTCTCTGTTCGGCGAAGCTCTGGCTCAGCACCGACCTGGCGTACGATAGTGCCAGCACGCCGCCGCACAGTAGCAGGAGGGCACCGGCGACTCCTATCAGGTACCAGCGCAGGGGTCCGCCGACCAATGCGCCGGCAACGAAGAGTCCTGCGACTACGAGGAGGGCTATGCCGCCGATGCCGAAGAAGGTTCTCTTCAGCACCGCGAGGCTCCACAGGCCGAAGCGGGCGATTGTGATCATGACCGGAGACCCCCGCTTGACATAATGTGCACCACTGTCACGGAGCGACGGGTCTTCCCCATCACGCCTACGCACTGTGAGCGGTGTGTCTCTCTTCTTCCGGTACATCTCAGCCAGACGTGGATGGTTCCGCACGATGTACCGGGGTAGCCTTGGATACCTCCAGATTATGTGCTCGGCCAGCCTGTAGCATAGGCGCAGAAACCGCTGCCTCGGCGCATATGAGGGCTTCGCGGCTGCCAGTAATGCTGGCCGGGCGGCAAACTCTATCACTCTCCGTGCCAGCGCTCTCAATCTGTCCTCTCCCGGGTCTTGGAGAAAAGCAATGATGTTCCCCCAACTGGCTCCCAGTTCGAGTGCAGTAGAATAGCGAACCAGCCTTCTCCAGTCATGGGCAATGCCATAGCGGACGATCGGAAGCCATTCACTGACATAAACGGTATAGCCTTGCCCGATAAGTGTCTCTGCAAGGTCATGTGCTGAATACCGAAGCGGAATTGTCTTCGCGTCTTCAAACTCGACAAGCACAACTCCCGGCCTGTCGCTTTCCCACGGAAACCCGTCAAGCACGAACTTGTCAAATCCCTCGACATCTACCTTAAGAAAGTCCACATGTCTTAGCCCTGCCTTGAAGTAGTAATCGCGAAGCGTTACGGTCTCAACTTCACCGACCTGTTTGTGTCCCCGGGTAAACGGGCTCAGGCCGCTGATGCCTGCGCTTTCGTCGCTTTTGAAGAAGGGGACCCGCGATCCCGCTACGTCAGACACTGCTTCCTGGTTGACGATCAGAGACGAACAGGACGACCAGGTATCCACGAGTCTCTGCCGGTTTTCTGGATCGGGTTCAAAAGCGTGCACCGTCCATCCTTGTCCAAGGAAAGGGGCCGCACTATTACCAAAGGCGGCACCGACGTCGAGCATGATGGTACCTGTATTGTCAAAGTACCGGGCGATGAGTACTGTCTCAGGCAGTCGCGCCTTGTGACCGCGCTCGAAGTCTCCGAGAATTGAGCCCTCCCGGCGGAATGGCTCCCGTTCATGCAATCGCTCGAAAAACAGGTCCGACACTGCGGACTGCTGCGCCTCATGTCGCTCAAAGATATCTCTTACCGCCGCCGCAAAACGGTGAGTAACGGTGGGGCCTTTCGGAGAATAGCCCGTATGCCGTTCGAGAAATGGAAGGGCGCGCTCCCGGAAATCGACGCCAACCTCTATATCCTTCGCAACGTTATGAAGTGCCTGTACCAGTTCCTCCTCGGTGGTCGCGATTTCGTATGCTCCCATGGAGCACGCAAACTTCGCCACCTTCTCGCCGTGCGGGTTGAAGTAGATTGCGGGCTTGCCACTGGCCAGTGCTTCCAGGATGCCGGTGGCAAAGCGGCTGACGAAGACCGAGCATTTGTCTATGAGTTCATACTGGGTTAGCTTCGACACCGGATACCCCCTGAAACTGCTCCTGTCCATCGGGTGCTTCGTTATCAGCCACTCGCAACCGGCGGCCTCGAATGCGTTCTTCGCCGTGGTGATGAACCGGTCGCGCGCTTCCTCGAGGACGCCGTAGGTGAAATTCACGTTCAGCACAGCCAGGGGCTTACCCGGGAATGCGGGCGCTTTAGCGGCAAGGGTTTCGATCACGGGGAGTCCCACGACGAAAGTCTTCCTGTCTTCGAAGTACTTCGCGTCATCGTTTCCTGCCAGGAAGACGTAGTCGCAACGGCGATAAGGCAGATGCCGGAGATCCTGGAAATCCACCCTGAGAAAATCGTTGATCCCCTCGACAATGCAGACAGAGGGTAGACCAAGCCGGTGGCGGTATTCCAGCGCCTCGCGGAAGTCATCGTTGAAGTCGTTGAATGTGGTGACGACTTTGGCAGTGCTGAGCCAGTCCGCCTCATATGGAGGACTGGAGATCTGTATGCGTTCAATCCCGTGGAAGATCGCGCTCTCTTCCGGCGGCAACTGACGCAGTCCTCCCGATGCGTATGCCGAATCATCGAGTATAATGCAGTGGTGGCCCTGCAGCTTCAGATATCGGGCGAAGGCTGCCGCACTGCGGAGATGATAGTCATTCCGGCAGATGAAGACGACCCCGTCCTTAAGCCGGCGAGCCACCTCGGTGGGGATAAGGGAGTGCTCCAACCTTGTTGCAGGACTGGGCTGCGCCGGGATACCCCCGGGAAAGAGAT
>PWZA01000028.1 GCA_003567655.1 Dehalococcoidia bacterium | reverse complement strand
CCGACGGCCAATGAGGGAAAAGGGTGGGAGCCGATTGGGACGTTTGTTTCTAATGACCGACACAGGTACAAAGCATTCACCGGCAGATTCGACGGGCAGGGATACGAGATAGGCGACCTGTCGATCGACAGGCCCATCTTGTTCTACGCCGGGCTTTTCGGCTACGTGCATGAGGGAACCATCGATAGTGTTCGGCTGGTGAACGTGGCTGTGATAGGCTCCATGTATGTTGGCGGTTTTGTAGGATGGAACCGTGGTGTTGTTGCCAACTCTTCAGCCACGGGCAACGTGGTGAGTCGTCAGCACATAGGCGGTGGCCTCGTAGGGTGGAATGCGGGCGATGTGACCATGTGTCATGCCGCTGCTAATGTAACTGGCGATCAAAGTGTTGGCGGTCTGGTGGGAGGCAACTCGGGCAATGTAAACAGTTCCTACTCGACTAGGAGCGTCAACGGCCAGTGGGGTGTTGGCGGTCTGGTAGGCAGAAGTGAGGGCGCTGTGGCTAACTCCTTCTCCGTGGGGAATGTTACCGGCAGAAAAGGGGTTGGCGGGCTGGTAGGTGAGAACGGAGGCACCGTGGGAGATTCTTACTCAGCAGCCACCGTTGTCGGCGAGGATCAAGTGGGCGGTCTGGTGGGAGTGAATTACTACGATTTCATCCATTCTGGCGGTTCAGGCACCATCAGCAGATGCTATGCCATCGGCAAAGTGAGCGGCCAGTCCTCAGTCGGCGGCCTCGTGGGAGACAACCCCGGTTCTGTTACGGACTCCTTCTGGGACGTGGACATGACGGGGATGGAAAAGAGCGATGGCGGCACGGGCATGACCACTGCGGAGATGATGGACATCGCAACCTTCACGGACGCGGCAACCGAAGGGCTAGACGGACCGTGGGACGTGGTCACGGTTTCTCCTGGTGCGAGTGATGAGGACCACACCTGGAACATCGTGGATGGCCATACCTATCCCTGGCTGAGTTGGGAGGCTGTCGCCTAGCTTCCGGGCATCGTATCGAAGGCGAGCCACGGCGAATGGCGAGTGAAGGAAGGGGACTGCGTTGCTGCGCGGCTTAAGCGCTGCACGGACACGCGTATAGCACAGCGACGCTATATGTGCATAGCGGTTGTGCCGCTGGGCCAAGGACTTAGCCCCTCGAATACGAGGGGCCAATAAGACATCCCTGTTGAGACCGGGGCTTACCCATGTCCCGTTCAGAGGAGCCCGTTGGGAGTTCCCTTTCGCCGTCTTAAGAGAAGGATGTCGGTATTGACTTAAGGTCGGCACCCTGGAGGCCCGGTAGGTCACAGGGTACCATCGCTTACTGTTACGGTCCTGGATGCCACTGGCAGAGTATCTCGCTCGGCGGCCTAGAAGTCAGGCTCTGCACCAGGGGGTTCCTCCTGAGCAACCTGCGGCTGTTCATCCTCCCTGAGACGTATATGCTGTCTGACATGCGCTATCAAGTCGGCTCCAGTCTTCAACACAAGGAAGAAAGGTAGAGCAGCGTCGGTAATGCCGCCAAGGATGATGGCTAGATGCATCGGAACTATCCGTACGTAGGGTTCGAGCATCATCGTTTTGACATCTTGTCTCTTGGTTTCTGCCGGTCTATTTCGAAGGTAAGAGAAGAGATGGTTGCCGAAGAACAGGAGGGACGTGCCAACAATGACCCCGACTTCCGCAGTTGGGATAACTCCTTCACCGAGTATGCCGGACCGGATGAACAGCATGTAGACAACGTGGAACCCTCCGTAATGGTATACGAAGAAAGAGGTGTAGAAGAGCTTCGAGCAGCCGGAGCCCTCTCCCTGGCGTAACATTCGGATAAAGTGGAACACCCCGATTTCAACACTCTGAATCCAATATATCAGGAGAAGGGTTGCCAGACTCCAGTTCAGTGCGAGCGCCAGGATAATCGTCACACCGTTTACCGCCAATAGAGACCACGTAGACCGGTCGTTTACTATTGTCTTGAGAGATATCTTCTTTCGGTTGGCCAACGCGAGGGCGATGAGAACAATCGGGCCGCCAATATAGAAAGCCATCATCATTCGCTCGGCAACGAACTCACCTCCGACTCTCGTATGGAAGTCTGTATCCGTAATGAGCCACTGTCCGTATTGTCTCTCGAAGATGAAGTAAGCTGAGAAGCCGCTCATGCTCCAGCCCGGGCCTGACGCATCGAATCTCGCCCTGACCCTGACCGCACCCGTGTCTTGTAGCTTGATATTCCCCGGACCGAAGGAAAGCTGGTAGCTGGTGATCTTCTGAACTCCCTCTAGTACCTCCGCTCGCAGAGCGGGGTCGTCAGGAGAAATCAGCTCGATCAGTGTTTCTGTGTCACCTCTGTTTACTGCGCGCATCAGGAGGTTAAGCTTCTCTGCGATCTCTTCCTGTATGTCAGCGCAAGAGAGGTCTGCTTGAGCAGCGACGGTGGTGCCAAGCACGGACAGACCTATCGCCAGCAGAAGTACGAAGAAGATCCTCATCTGCCCACTCAACTTGATTCCTCGCTTTAACTGATGGTTGCCCCGGGGCTGCATACCATCAGCCATTGCACATAGCCTATCGGGATCAACTCATGTGTGTCAAACTTTGCCGGCCCTGATCAGCCCGGTCACGGCAGTATGGAGATCGCTCGAGCATCAGGCACTGAACAAGAATGAATTGCTCGATGCTAACTTGGTAGGTGCCGACCAGAAATTCGGTGGCTGTACAGGATTCGAGCCTGTGACGCTCTGATTGGAAGGTTTGGGACGTTTGTCCTTGAACGTGGAAGGGGGTAACCCGGGATACGTCGTTGCTGCCGATTAGGCTTCGATCTGTATCGATGGATCCGTCTTGGTTGCCATGCTTGTGAAGAGTTCGTTGGCATGAGTGTTAACAGATGGCAAGGGCGTCAAGATGTCAGTGCTGCAACGCGACGGACTACCGAGGATCTTCTTGGTTATAGAGGCGCAAGCGCATTCACAGATAACTGGCCCCCACACCTCAGGGTACACAACGGTTACTAGCGGGTCAAGATTTCAGGCCAGCCCGATCCTCTGAGCTACTATCTCCCTGTGGAAGTCGGTGCCGCCGAAGGCAGTGTCTGCCGACTTGCTCCTGCGGTAGTAGAGGGGAATGTCGTGGTCGTCGCTGGTAGCTATTGCCCCGTGCAGCCTGATCGCCCACTTG
>PWZA01000013.1 GCA_003567655.1 Dehalococcoidia bacterium | reverse complement strand
GATACCTTATCGGTTTGTCAAGGAGCATTCACGATTCTCGAAACACCAAAACGGCCACATACTCATCGCTAGGAGCGCCAGTCTGGAGGCTGGGAAAGGCGTAGAGAGAGTTCGGTGACTACAGTCGTTTCTCGTCAATCAAGAAACGGCTGACGCTAGTGGCGGTTCTGCAGAAAAGCTCTACGTTCCTGCACTCATGCTCGCTTATCCCACAGTCCAGGAACAAGCCAAGACATGCCTTCATATGCTCTCGTTCCAACGACGAATCCGGGCGACGGAACACCAATCAGACCCACGACGCTCTCATAACACCGCCCATCCGCAGCCGACAAGCTGGGCCTAACGCCTCACGAATCTCGCCCAATGCCATCCAAATCCATCATGCCTTGTTCAGCAGCTCAAGAAACGACTCGTCCATCGCATCCAGAAGTTTGTACTCAAACACGACCTCATTGGCTTTGTTCTGGCGGATCCTGTAGGCTCTGACAGAATCGACCTTATCGACGATCTCGAACGGCACGCTCTTCATTATCCAATAGTTGATAACCATACTCGCCGCCAACCTCGTGCTGTTTCTTTGCTCCGACTTGTCAAGAACAACCCTTCTGTCAGTTACGCCGGAGTTACTGAACTTCAACACCCTTATCTTGGAGAGCAGGTCCTTGATATCCTGCGCTCCGCATTCACCGATCAACTGCTTGTCAGGATCGTAGTCCGGCGAAAGAAGCCTGCGTATCTTGTCTGGCCCTCTCATATTCACCTCCAGGAAGTTGTCGTATCCGATTACGCCTACGAGACTCGCTCCGTATCTTCCACAGCGCAGGTTGAGACACTCAAACAGCCCATCGGAGTTGAACCACAAGCTCGGCGAGCCGCACGCAGGACAATCGACAATAGTCTTCTTCTTAACTGCAACTGGCTTCCCGATGGGAAGCCTTGATGATATCGGCAGTGATGCGCTGTGGGATAGGTGCACGGTTCCGTCAGACTCACCGACATACCTGTCAACTATCCATCTCCTAGGAATCTCATCTGGCTTGCCGGCCAGATCATACCCGCAGAACGGGCAGCGATTCTGATACTTGGATATGCCGTAGCTGCCGCAGTTCCGGCACCTGTTAACGACACTGCCTGGCATCACACCTCTCTGATTCCTACGGCAGTCCTCTTCGCTCCACCTCGTCCGTCATGCGAACCAGAGCCGTGAGTGTTAGCAGCCCTTCGGCCTTCTCTTCAGTTTGCCCCAACAGCTTCAAAACGTCGTCTAACTTCGTCTCTTTCACGCGCAACCCTTTGGAGGGGAGCCAATTCCTATCCTTCACCTGTGCCACTAACTCCGCTCATCTTCGTGTTAGCTATGGTTCGCAGCCGGATCACCAGTAAATCTCAATCCCATCCACTATCCACGCTACATCCCAGAACCAGTGCCCAAGGATATCCAACTCCTGGAGCAGAAACTCCAGCCACTCGGTCAACCTATTGTACTCATCCATAAGAGTGTTGTGCTCCTCCTCCAACTCCCGATACTCCACCATCAGACCAAAATAGCTCAGTTCACTAGTCTTGCCCCCGATTCTTATCGGTTGGATATCTAAGGCCGGAATCCCAGGAGACAACTCCGCAGTCCAAGTTGGGCTTCCGCTGTTCCAAGCTTCCACTTTGGCCTCATAGACGATGACCTCCCGATGGTAACTCCTAGCCCTGGAATCGTAATCTCTGATTTCTTCATCATATCTGACCACATCAGCCTCAAAGGCTGACAATCTCGCAGTGTATTCCAGATATGCTTCCCGAGTGGGTTCCTGCAGAACCCCAATACTAACCATGCCGATGGGGTCTCCCTCAACGGCGAACACCAGCTTGTTGTAGTCTGGCTCTACATATGGAATGTCTGCGTCCTCGACGAACGAAGATCCAGCCCCCAGATCAACTCTGAAGAGTGGCGGCTCCACGGCTTGGAAGAGCGGCCTGAGCTTACCAGTACAGTCAATGTAGACTAGCCCGTAGTCTACTGTTTCGAATGCGTTAAGAGCATGTGGTTCCTCATCCCGCAGATGAAAAACAACAAAGGCCGCTCTAATACCTGCTGCCTCAGCGTTGTTATGCAGCCTTTCGGCAAAGTCGCCACACACAAACCCTGGAACTATGGGTTGGCCCGGGGAAGCATAGATGCCCCGACTGTACGAAAGTGAATCCGTGTCGTCGTCCTGCAGAAAAGCTAACAATTCTTCCCAGGTAGGGTCTGTTGCCTGCCTGTTGTTTACCAATCGTACCTGGCGCCCAGAATCCACAGCATAAGGGGGTTGCTTATGGCTCGTAAGGTTATGCACAACTACAATGGTGACCAGGGTAGCAACCAGTAGCAGGGTCAATACTATTCTTGACTTATGACTCATCACTAGACCTCTCTGTCTCCGAGCGAATCATCTGCGACAGCCTCATAGTCATGGCACATCAAATCATCCTCGTGTGCAGGCTTGCCCCGGCGACAACTTCCGGCTGATCTTCTCCATCTGCTCTTTGTTTCACCCCTATTCTCTTCGACAGATAGTAAACCACCTGGCAAGACTTGTCAATACGCCGCTAGTACTATGCTATGCATTCATCAGCCATGAGTTCCACATGATGCCCAAGGATTGAAAGATGATCCGAGTTCTGCTACTCTAGAATCAACAGCGCCAGGGTGAGTAGCCCTGGCCCGACAGCCTCTCCTCAAACGAGCGGCTGTTTCTTCTTCGGGTGATCACACCGGCTTACGACGTCGGTCAGGCCGTTGACTCAGCCGGCCTTGACCCGGTGGAGGACCTTATTGCCATCTAACCTCCCAAGCCTCAATCGGTCTCGTGATACCGGCAACCTTCAGGCTCTCCAGACAATCCAGACTACTATAGCCACTCAAGATCTGTTGACTCGCACACCCTGGTTCATGTATTATCACAAACGACATCAACCGTAGTGTCCTGCTACTGCCGAATCTATGAGAAAGGCTGCGAAGAGCACGGCTCGATCCGATATATAGAGTGAAGACAGAGAAGAGAGAGGGCCGAGCCAGCACAGCGGGAAAGGGATCCGGCCGTTCACCAGGGGATGGCAACGGGTTCTTTGCCCAGGACCTGTTCACCGGGATTGCCGGGTCGTACGACACCTGGGCGCAGGTACTGACTTTCTTCCAGTACCTT
>PWZA01000226.1 GCA_003567655.1 Dehalococcoidia bacterium | reverse complement strand
TGTCAATGCCTTGAGCGATGACGGCCTCGGCTACATCGAGAATGAAGAGCTTGATGCACATGTGGATGCCGTAAAGGATCATATCGACGGGGACGTCTTTTATCGACTTGCGGCGCAGGGGCGTCTGTTTGTCGTGACCGAGGATGGGCGTATCTACTGCTTCGGTACTGAGGCTATAGATCGTCCTGTGATGCATGCATTTTCACCCGGTGCATTACCTTCGCAATCCACGCCATGGGAAGGTCCTGTCAGGAATGTGCTCGCATCGCTAGGCGAAACGGAGGGCTATGCGCTGTTGCTAGGTGCAGGAAGCGGCGACTTGCTCCGCGAGCTGCTCAACCAGAGCGACATGCATGTCGTTGTTGTGGAGTCTGATACGCGGAAAGTGGCATCCTTGCGCGAGGTGCTGGCGGACAGCGGTCTGTATGGCGGACGCGCCGCGGTGATTGAGGCGGATCCGGCGATGTTTGCTGTGCAGCCATACTTGTTCAGTGTCGTAATGAGTGAGGACGCACAAGCTGCTGGCTTACACCACCCTGAAGCTATTGCGCATGCATTGGGTCGCTTGCGCCCGTATGGGGGTATCGCCTATTTGCCGAATGCGCGCGTTGAAGAGCATGAGATGGCAGATCACCCCGTCGATGCTGTTGAGGTGCGCATCCAGAATCGCAATCTGCTTGCACAGCGTCGCGGACCGCTGCCTGGCGCGGCACAATGGACGCATCAGTATGGGTCCCCCGGGCATGATGTAATGTCGCCCGAACATCGCGTCCGGCTTCCCGTGGGTATTTTGTGGTTCGGCGGCCCGAACAATCATGATATTCTTCCGCGTCACTCCGGTGGTCCCCGGCCGCATGTTGTGGGCGGTCGCGTTTTCTATCTCGGCGTTGAGGAGGCCGGTGCACGTTGCGTATACGGGGCGGCGCATTTGGACACGCGCGTTTCCGGGCATCGGGCATCATGCTACGAACATGGGGCTGGAGCGGCGCTGGCGTAGAGGCGAGGAAGTTTACATGACCAATATTCCCGGAGCAACCTACATCGGTAGTCCCATCGTGAGCATGTCGGATGCAATATACATTCGCCATGCAGGCGTGATCCATAAGCTGGATCCGGCTACTGGCGAAACGGTGAGAGAGTTTGCGTTGCCAGGGCGGCATCCGCGTGAAATCTACGACGACGAAGATGCCATCGACTGGGGACATATCCATGCGCAGGGTGACTATTTGGTGGTTACCGGTGAGCCGCATTTGTTTGAGGATCAGCAGCTCGGTTGGGAGGGGAGTTATACGGCCACCTCCAGTCGCCGTCTGGCGGTGTTGAATCGTTATAGCGGTCGAAAACGTTGGGAGCGTGAGGCAAGCATAGGGTTTCGCCACAATGCGATCATTTCGCATGGGGACATGTTATATCTGATTGATGGTCTCTCGGAGGAAGCGTTGGACAGGCTTGCGAGGCGCGGGATGGAGCCAGATGAAGGGTCTATCATCGCAGCATTGGATCTCTCCACAGGTAAAGAAATATGGGAACATGACAGCGACGTATTTGGTACGTTTCTTATGTATGTCGCAGACCAGGACATATTGATCGAAGGTGGCAGTGCAGACCTTCGACGACGGCTAAGCGATGAACCGCAGCATGTAGCTGGAAGGCGCGGTGCCACGGGCGCGCTGCTCTGGACGAGCGGGAACTTTGTGCTGCCGGGAGCTGCGCATGGGGAAAAATTGATTCCCGGACGACCGGGTTCAGCCATTTCCTTGCTCACAGGCGAACCTTGGGAGCGCGTGCAGCCGTTAACAGGAGAAACCTCGGAGTGGCAGTACCGTAGGGCCTATGGATGTAACACGCTCAGTGCTTCTCCTAACTTCCTGTTTTTCCGCAGTGGTTACGCGGGGTACTATGATTTAGCCCATGAGTCGGGTACAGGCAACTTCAGCGGGTTCCGGTCCGGCTGTACGGCTAACATGGTTGCGGCGGACGGCGTGATTAGTGCCTTGGAGTATACGCGTACCTGCACATGCAGCTATGCGCTGCAGACGTCGCTGGCAATGATCCATATGCCGGGGGATTCGAACATCGAACAATGGACACGTTACGATGCTGATGCGCCGGATCCGGCCGGACACGGGCTGAATTTCGGCGCGCCCGGCCGTCGGGTAGACAGAGAAAATCGTGTCTGGTTCGACAAGAGTGGTCATCATCACCGGCATCCATCAGCCATTCAAGATGAGAATGGCAGCCTTGCCTGGGTATTGGCTTCCCACCATGAAGGAGATGGGAGTTGGGAGATTTCCGATTTGCTGGATACGGAATATACGGTACGTCTGCATTTTGCCGAGCTGCAATCAGGCGTTGAGCCCGGAGAACGTGTATTTGAAGTCTGGATCGATGGCGAGAAGGTACTGGATGCGCTGGATGTGACGCAGGAAGCGGGCGGTGCCTTCCGAGGCGTGGTGCACGAGTGGAATCACACTACATCCGGAAATCGTTTGCAGGTGGAATTGAAAACGCGCGATGGATCAGCCCGGCCTCCCATCATCAATGGTATTGAACTGGTGGCGGATCTCGAACGTACCGCCATGCGATAGTGGAATAATAATGTGTTTCCCTGTGGTGCCTTAGTGCTGTGCGTTGTGCAAATAGTGCAAGCCGTGTGAGGTTATGCGGTGAAATTACGGGCTGGCCAGCCACCCGAGGCCCTCGGCAAAAACGCGTTGGTAACAGTTGAAGATAGAGGGTAGTTTGGGAAAATGTAGCCCGCTTTCGCCGAAAGCGCGGCTCGGCGTGTGGTGAGCATGTGGTGTCCGTGGAGTGTCCAAGGGGCTTTTCACGGGCTGTCTATGCACGATCCACGCGCTAGGCTGCTTTCGGCGAAAACAGCCTACAAGCGGGGTGTAAGAGAGGATCGATTTATGACGAGAAGCAGAAAAATGATATGTAGCGCCGCGGTTGGTATTGCATTGCTAGTAGTGGTTGGTGTCGTGCAGGCTTGCCCGATACCCGTATTTCAGTTTGCTTTGGAATATTGGGATACGGATGCGTTCCGGATCGAGGTCGAGCACGAAGGTGATTTTGATGAAGACCAGCAAGCGGCGCGTGCGAGGCTCGAAGCTGCGGTTCGTGGTGATGGAGAGCCATCAAACATAGCGCTGTCATGGCGCGATTATTCGCGTGCCCAGATCA
>PWZA01000180.1 GCA_003567655.1 Dehalococcoidia bacterium | reverse complement strand
TGCGGATACAGCCGCAAGGTGAGCCGATACGGATCTGGCACCTGCTGACTCACAGTTCAGGGGTGCCCGCCCTGGGCTATGCCGAGGCTGAGATTCGCTCGGGCCAGGGCACGGGCGGACGGTATGTGGGACTGTCGTCGGTGGAGGACTTCGTGGCATGGATGAACGGAGCAGAAGATTGGGTGGAGGCACGGCCGGGCGAGGCCTGGCTGTATATGAACGAGGGATACATACTGCTAGGGGGTATCATCGAGAAGCTGAGCGGTCAATCGTTCCCTGACTACGTGCGCGAGCATATACTGCGGCCGCTTAACATGCAGGAGACGGGGTTCCTGGGAGATGAGCTGGGTTCCGAGGTCGCCGTCCCGTATATTGTCCCCGCCGAAGGCAATCCCAGGGCTGGCAAGGTGGTGCCCATGCCCATCGGTAGCGATGGCGGACTGGCGAGCAGCGTGCTGGACATGGCCCTGTACCTGCAGGTGTTCTTGCGAGAAGGGAGGCCGCTCATCGGGCCGGACTCATACAAGGAAATGGTGGCACCGCGGGTTGATCTGCCGAGCATACCGGCTCCGTACTCCGATGCCAGCCGGGGCTCATATGCCTACGGGCTCATGGTGCAGCCCTTCCTGGGCCGGACTCTGATCGGTCATGGGGGAAGCGTGCTTGTCTATACCGCCTACATGGGCTATCTCCCCGAGGAGGGGCTGGGTGTCGCAATTCTGGCAAATGGCGCCGGTTATCCCCTGGCGCAACTTGCGCAGGCTGCGCTGGCCCGGGAGGTGGGTGCCGATATCGATGAGATGTCGTTCCTGCGGGTGGAGGAACTCGATGAAGCGCTGTCGGGAACCTATGCAACCTACGGGGACACCATGCGGGCTAACGTCTCCTTTCAGGGCAGCGTGGTCAAGCTCACGATCGAGGACAGGGAAACCCCGCAGACGGTGATACTGACGCTGGACGAGCCGGGTAGGGAGGAGATCCGTTGCCGGGCGCACCTGGGTGACCGCCACCTGCCCGTGGTCTTCCGTCGCAGGGGCTCGCAGGTGGAACTGCTCTATGAGCGCTACAAGCTGCGGCGGGTGTAGGGGTGGAGTGGCCACTTCCGCATCGAACCCGCAGGAGTCCGCCCTGAGACTCTGACGCGCGGCCCTGTCCGAGGTAGTTGACGCCGCACACTTGCTGCTCACTCACAATGGTCTGCCATATCCGGCATATAAAATAGTGCCCTTTACAGAGAAGAGAGGGGAGGCTCTCGCCTCCCCTCTCAGAGACTACGTCAGGCAGAAGTCGGAGCGGTGTTAACCGCCAACTGCTGCGTAGGCGTCGACCAGGCCGTGGCCGAATATGCGATTTGGTCCGATGCGCTCAGCCGTGCTGAACAGGATCGCCCGGACCGCTCCGGGGTCGATGCCCGGGTTCTCGGCATAGATGAGTGCAGCAACCGCCGACACCTTCGGCGCGGCCATGCTCGTCCCGGCCATCCAGACATACATTGCTCCTTCAAGCTGGCCAAGCGGGCTGTAAGTACTGACACACAAGCTGAACGGAATGTCAGTGACGCCGCCTCCGGGAGCAGTCATCGATTGGTCAACAGGACCATAGTTGCTGTAAACAGCGAGCTCGTCCTCGGCTCCGCTCGAATGTACAGAAATGGCTTTCGGTGCGCCGCTGGGAGAGTGGAACCATGGCCTGATTCTGACCAGGTCGAGTGCACCGTTGCCCGAAGAGGCCACGGTCAGCGTGCCCTGGTCCCATGCGTACTCGATGGCGCGGGCGTAGGCAAGGAAGCCGGCCCGGTGGGCCTCATCAGGCATGTAGCGATAGCCGCCAAGGCTCATGTTGATCACGTGGCAGCCGTCATCGGCCGCGTCCACGATACCCTCGAGAATCCACGATGTGTAGCCGTACCCGCCAGCCGCCATCACCTTGTAGTTGGCAATGCCGGCCTCAGGGGCCACTCCGATGACCCGCCCCTGTGTGATAGGTGCGGCGATAGAGCCCGCGACATGGGTTCCATGACCGTGGTAGTCGTTCTCATCCTCACCCGGCACATCACCGAATTCGGGGTGGTAGTGATCCACCACGTAGCTCTTGCCGTAGAGGTAGTTGGGGGTGATGTCGGGATGCGGATAGTACACACCGGTGTCCAGCACAGCCACTATTACGTCGGCTCCCTTCTGGATGTCCCACGTATCCGCGTCACCTCCGACACGCTTGATGTCCCACTGCAGGAACATGTAGAGGTCGTTGTCCCCGATGTCCTGGCCCGAGGTCTCTTCCAGAACCTGGACCTCTACTGGCTGCTCCAGTTCCCAGATGGTGTTCTGCCCCACCGCAGACGCGCCTGAAATGGCACCGTCCTCAAAGCCTGCATCGGCACTGACTACCAGGACGCCGATCTGAGGGATCGCCTTGATGACCTCGCCACCCGCAGCCTCCACCTCGGCGGTGGCACCGGCCGGGATGTCCCAGCTATCGAACAGAATCAGGAACTCCCCTGTGCTTTCGGGCTCGCCGGCGGTCACGAAACTGCCGGGTACCACCAGCAACCCGATCAACACTAGAGCAGTAATGGTCAGCATACCTATTCTCTTCATTGTTTTCTCCTTTACTCAGTTGACTTATTTTTGTTTGTCTTACGCACTGATCGACCTCCGGTTACGGTCACTGCACCGGCAGCGCATTAAGCCTTCAGGGTTAAGCGTCCTAACCCCTCCCCGTTCGTAACGCAAAAACCGACCTTCTTCAGGTCGGTTTCACTACTGGCTCCCCGCCACCCAAGTGACCACATACAGGTAGTGGTTCATTGCCTCCTGCTTACTCTAGGGAAGCAGTATTCTAGCCCGTTGGCGTAGCCCTGTCAATATACTAAACTTGACTTATCTCGACGCGCGATCCGATTTCTTCCGGCGTTGCGTGGGCGGCTATCTGATGGACTGCCAGGCGTTATGGATTGCTCTTCCCGGCGTTATGGATTGCTCTGCCCCTGTCAGTTCATTGTGTCGCATACTGGTCTGATCGAGATTGAGGAGCCCGGCAAAAGGCTGTTTACTGTGTGGAAGGCGCGCCATGCTCTTGCTATGATCGTGACTTCAGGCGCTGTGCCCAGCGCTGGCGGAACCTGGCGACCTTGGGCGAGATGACCGTCCGGCAGTATGCCTTTTCGGGGTTTCTCGTGAAGTAATCCCGGTGATAGTCTTCGGCAGGGTAGAACTCATCCAGCGGAACAACCTCCGTCACGATCGGTTTGTCCCATACGCGGCTTTCATCCAATTCTTTGATCAGTGCCCCGGCGATGGCCTTCTGTTCTTCGTTGTGGTAGAAGATGGCCGAGCGGTACTGAGTGCCTACGTCGGCACCCTGCCGGTTAAGCGTCGTCGGGTCGTGGACGGAGAAGAAGATCTCGAGGATTTCGCGGTAGGTGATGACGGTCGGGTCGAAGGTGACCTGGACTGCCTCTGCATGGCCTGTACGGCCGGAGCACACATCCTGGTAGCCGGGATCGGCGGTCGTGCCTCCGGTATAGCCCGAGACCGCTTGCTCGACACCATCGACCTCACGGAAGACGGCCTCGATGCACCAGAAGCATCCGCCGGCCAGCGTGGCGACCTCTGATGAAGCACCGTAACTCACAGCTTGGTCTCCGGCACAAACTTCAGCGCAAGACCGTTTATGCAGTAACGCTTGCCCGTAGGTGGCGGGCCGTCATCGAACACATGACCAAGATGGGCATCGCAGCGGGCACAGAGCACCTCGGTGCGCACCCTCCCCAGGCTGAGGTCCGGCTGCTCGGCGAGGTTCAACTGCGAGACGGGTTCATTATAGCTGGGCCAGCCCGTCCCGGAGTCGAACTTGGTAGCGCTGCGGAAGAGGTCGGTGTCACAACGGATACAGCGGAAGACGCCTGCCTCGTGTACCTGCTCGAACAGGCACGTTCCGGGAGTCTCGGTTCCCTTCCTGGTGGTGATCTCGTGCTGCTCCTTAGTGAGAAGCTTCTCCCATTCGGCATCCGACTTCTCTATCTTGTCTACCTCAATCACCTCGTCCTTGGCGGCATCATAGATGCGTACGGTAGTCATAGGAACACCTCCCGCTGATTTTCCTGGGTGTATTATAACAGAGAGGATGAGCTGTCACGAGGCTTGCCCGGGTTACAAGAAAGTGAAGGGTCATTGACCAACAGGAAGCAGTGTAGTAAAGTGTTCGGGTTGCGCTCATGAGAGGAGAATGTCCCCGTTCCCCTGAGCCATCTAACACAGACATGAGCAAGGTTGTCGAGATAGAAGGCCTGGTCAAGAGGTACGGATCTCTGGTCGCTGTAGACGGCGTAAGCTTCAGCGTTGATGAGGGTGAGGTTTTCGGGGTGCTGGGACCAAATGGCGCAGGCAAGACGACCACGGTGGAGATGATTGAAGGGCTGCGAAGGCCCGACCGGGGCTCAATCCGCGTCCTGGGCATCGATGCCCTCAAAGAGCCCGAGCGAATCAAAGAGCTAATAGGTGTCCAACTCCAGACGACCTCTCTTTACGACCGGATAAAGGTAGGAGAGGCCATTGACCTGTTTGGGGGCTATTACGGCACGCCAGTCTCCACTCCCCAGTTGCTGGAGGAGTTTTCTCTCGTGGACAAGAAGGACAGCAACATCAAACAGCTGTCCGGAGGACTCAGGCAGCGGCTGGCTTTGGCGCTGGCCCTGGTCAACGACCCAGGCGTCCTCTTTCTGGATGAGCCGACCACCGGGCTTGATCCCCAGGCAAGACGCAATGTCTGGAGCACCATCGCTGATCTCAGACAGAAAGGCAAGACCATAATGCTCACCACTCATTACATGGAGGAAGCAGAGGAGCTCTGCCGGAGGGTAGCCATCATGGACCACGGTAGAATAATCGCCCTGGATACCCCGGATGCTTTGATCGCAGGTGCTGGACTAGAATCCAGGATCGAGATCAACAATGCTCCCGAGGCTCTCCGTTCGTTGCTTAAACAGGCGGACCTACCCGTGCGGATCAGTGAAGATGGAGGGACGATGCTCCTCCATACCGGTAAGTCGTCCCAGGTACTCAAGGAGGTCACCCGCATCGCCACCGACCATGATATCGACCTGGGGAGCATTTCAGTGCAGAGAGTCACTCTGGAGGATGTGTTTCTAACTCTGACCGGAAGGCAACTGAGGGAGTGAAGATATTGTGAGGATGCTGGCCCGTCAAATCAGGCTTGAAACCAAACTCTTCGTCAGAGACAAGGATGGTTTTTTCTGGACGCTGGCCTTCCCGATTCTCTTTCTTGTGTTCTTCGGCCTCATCTACCGGGACGTGGTATGGGACGATGTCCGGCCCATGGAGTACCTATTGCCGGCGATAATCATGATGGCCGTCATAATCACCGGAATAACCCATAATGTCAACACGTTCATCGAAGAACGAGAGAAAGGCATCTACCGTAGGTTGTTCTTGACACCACTGAAAGGGCACACGATACTAGGTGGGCAATTGATACACCGTTATCTGCTTATCCTGGTCCAGGCGGTAATCCTCCTGATCATAGGTGTGCTGGCGTATGACATCCGGATTTCGGGTAGCCTCCTTCTGCTCTGGCTGGTGGTTACGCTAGGCGGGATGTGTCTTCTGAGTATTGGTTTCGCCCTTACCACCTTTATCCGGAGCTCCAGGGCATCTAACGCTATCACCATGGTTGTCCTGTTTGTCCTGCTGTTCCTGAGCGGGCTCTTCGTTTCGACGGAGATGCTACCAGACTTTCTCGGCACTATCTCCAGCGGCCTTCCTTCCACCCATCTTAACGACGCCATCCGGGCAATCGTCGTACAGGGGGATGGGATGGGAGCTATCTGGCAGAGCCTGTTGGTGTTTGGCATCTGGGGAGGTGTATGCTTGGTTATAGCCGTGCGCTTTTTCCGCTGGGAGTAACAGGGTCAGGCGTTCCGTAGCATGTCCGGCCTGGTCCGCTTGTCGCAGCGTGGACACTTGAGATACTTCCAGCCACCCCCTCCCGGCCCGTGGGGGCTTATGGCATCGGTGAGAAATCAGATCCGGAACTCGTGGGCGCAGAGCCTACAACGATATGTAGTATTTGTAGCATGCCATCTGATGAGCAAGAAGGCCCCAGCCACAAATATGACCGCCGAGACCGCGGCTCCAGGCGCACCTCCGGGTATCAGGAAGAACGCCTCGACGGTCAGCACCGCAGTATAAATGATCAGGTGCAGAACCGTCCTGGCCTGGTTCTCTCGAGTGGGCTCGCGGTATGCCATTCGACGAATGCCCCCGGTCCAATGGCGCAATAGCCGCTCGGCGCAGAAATCAGCCGGGAGTCCAGATCTTGCCCGCGTTACTCATGACTTCTTGCCGAGCCCCTCGTTGATGACCCTCATGACCGCCTCCGGGTTCCTGGTGGAGAACACCAGTTCGTGGTGTTTACCAGTTTTCTTCTCAACTACCACTCTCGGGGCACCTATGATGTTGTAGACCAGTCTCCTCCTGCCAGCGATGCATGCCGTGCGGATCCCCCAGCCGCCGTACCTTACCGCCGATACTTCGTCAGGGCGGCAGCTGACGATATTGCTCCACTCAAGGTGGTGACGTATGATGCCGTAGCCCACCGTCATGCCATCTATGCTCACCCTGATAGTAAGGGTGGCGAAGTTGATGCCCAGAGCGATGAAGAAGATTATCATCCCTACAAAGAATTCGTTGGGAGCCGGGTCGGTGCCCAGCGGGCCGGCGATCAGTTGATGGATGAGCGCTGCCATCAGAGCGAAAACCACGACAGACATGATGACGATGTTCCACCTGGATAGTATTCTCTCTTCGTACATCTTAGTGTCCATGGCAGCAGCGCTCCGGATTCTAGCATATCGCACGGGACTCTGCTGTGTGTGGTATCCACATGTCGTCTTGCCGGCATTGGTCGGGTTGTCCCGCACAGGATCACTCTAGAAATCCGGATTTTGCGATACCATCGCGTTGTCTGTGAATAGGGCCGGAGAGTATTGACTGGCCTACTCTCCTTCTATAGTATATTGAAACGTGATGCCGATGGTATCGCACTTACCATGAGGAGTCATGTCGAATGCCATATATAGAACCGGCTAGTCGAATCGTGTTAATCGTCGTCTTCTCGCTTTTCTCGATTATCCGTGTTCTGTACTATAGAAGGGCCATGACTGCAGGCTACGCAACGGTTATTGAGGAAAGCAGGAAGTACTCGATCTGGCTGAGTGTGTTCATCTGCTACGAGGTTTTCACGTTCTTCCTGTACATCTGGTTTCCGCAGACGCTGGCATGGGCCGGTCTGTCGTTGCCAGCCTGGTCCAGGATTCTGGGCATAGTCCTGGGCGTAGCTGCTCTCCTGTGGTTCGTCTGGATACACAGGAGCCTGGGAACGAACCACTCGGCCAGGCTGAGGATCAAGGACCGGCAGGTACTGGTCACCGATGGCCCCTACCGCAGGATAAGACACCCGATGTACTCAGCTTTCTACCTGCTGCATATAGCGGTCTTCTTCTTGACGGCCAACTGGTTCATCGGAGTCACCTGGCTGGCAGGTCTGACATTCACCGTTGTGCTGCGTGTGAGAAGAGAGGAGGAGATGCTGCTGGAGAGATTCGGCGCCGAGTACGGTTCCTACATGGAGCGGACGGGAAGATTCGTCCCGCCTCTGAAACCTGTCAGGTCGAAGCCTGAGTAGGGGGCTTAAGGCCGCCCGGATTACACTGCATTGATGCGGGGACTCGATAATCAGTAGGCTCTTCTTCTCACCGCCTGAACTATGATGCCGACTGTGATTACGGCAAGTCCTGCAACCGTAACGTATATCACGGTTTGATGATCCGCAGTGTCATCGGCCATTCGCTTCAGAAGTATGCCCAGCAAAGCCCAATCGACCACAAGCGCGTAGTAGGCGTCTCTGCGGGTGAAGAGCACCGACAATGCGATGACGGTGCCGATTATGATCACCGCCGCAGCCCAGAACTGCTCGCCAAGACCGAAGGTGTTCCAGTTCACATCCACCAGTAAGATGGCTACATTGGCAATCGTGGCTACCGTTATCCAGCCCAGATAGATACTGAATGGCAGATACATCAGGTACTTTGCGGTACCGGTCGAGTCGGTCTTGCCGATACCCAGTCTCAGGTAGATCGCCAGCAGACTGGCTAGCAACACGAGCATCAGGATAAGCGACAGAGCTATAGCCTGATAGTGCCATGCGAATATCCAGCCCATATTGGCAAGACACGAGATGAAGAAGAACGGCCCGATTCGCTGTATGAGTCCGGCTTTCTCGGGGTCCCTGCGGACCGAAGGCAGCAGTTGATATACCACGAATATGCCCAGCAGTACATAGATCAATCCCCAGATCGAGAAGGTCAATCCCGCCGGCGTGAACAGATTCGGGTAGAGATCCGACACGTCGCCGGTGGTGATGTTGTTTATGGGGATGATGTTGGCCAGCGCGTTGACTACTACTGTGCCAAGATACCCCAGCAGGTTCAGGGTCGCCAGAACCAATACGTAGCGGTCTCTCACCATGAGTTATCCTCCTTGCGGTTCGTTCTGTCTCACTGATTGGCCGAGATGTGCCATTATTAATACATCGATGTGATGCCTCTTCTAATGATTTCGTCAGCTAAGGAGATACTGCTGTAGTGAGTCAGGGTCAGTCACAGGTGCCCGGCAGGAAGAATGCTGGCACAGGTAGACTGTAGGCCGGTCATCGATCATCGGTCGGTTCTCCAGTAGGCTCAGGTGGTCCGCGGGATACCTGTCGGTGGGGTCCACAGCGGCAACTACTGTGGTGGGTAGCCATTTGCTGAAGAGAACAGGCAGCAGGCCTGCCGCGTCGGCATCTTCGCGGGTGCCGGCAATGACGACCTCCTGCGGAGGCGAGAGGTGGAAATCCAGGGCACAGAGCCAGTTGCCGAACCCCAGAGGATAACGCGACATCTTCTCCTGCAGAGCCTTTAGCGACTTTGCGGCTATCTCCTCGTAGCGCCGGTCGCCGGTGAGGCGTGACACCGTAGTGAGGGCGAGCGCCGCCGCTGATGAGCCCGATGGCATTGCTCCATCGTGAGTACTCCTGGGACGGATGAACAGCGTTTCGTGGCGCGTGCCCGTATCGTAAAGCATGCCCGCGGACTCGTCCCAGAAGAGATCTACTATGCTGTTGGCAAGGGCGATGGCCTTGCTTAGCCATAGGCCGCCGAAGGTGGCCTGATGCAGGGTCACTAAGCCGTCTATGAGCATCGCGTAGTCCTCAAGATAGCCTTCAACGCTCGATTCTCCGTCCCTGCTGGTATGCTTCAGATACCGGTCAGACATGCTCGTATTGAGCAGAAAAGAACCATTGGCCATGGCCGCCTTACGGTAGTCATCGCGGTCGAGCACACAGCCTGCCTCGGCAAGGCTGGCGAGCATCATTCCGTTCCATGAGGTCAGTACTTTGTCATCGCGTGCCGGTCGGATCCGCTGCTCACGTGCCTGGCGCAGAGATGCTTTGGCCCGTTTGATAGTATCTGGCTCGTCAGCCGAAACATCACCCGGTATTTGGAGGATGCTACGGCCCTCGAAATTCCCCCGTTCGGTTACGCCAAAGTACTCATTCACCGTGTTGGCAGTTTCCCGACCCAGGACCTGCGCAACCTCTTGAGGTGTCCAGAGGTAGTACTTGCCCTCTACCCCTTCACTGTCGGCGTCCTGTGAGCTATAGAAGCCACCATCCGGGTCGGTCATCTCCCTCAGCACATAGTCGATGGTCTCTTCGGTTATGCGTCGGAAGAGCGGGCTTCCGGTGAGCAGATAGGCATGCAGATATGTCCGGCTCAGAAGGGCATTATCATAGAGCATCTTCTCAAAATGAGGAACGAGCCATGCCGCATCCGTTGAATAGCGGTGGAACCCTCCTCCTATCTGGTCGTAGATGCCGCCTCCGGCCATCTTCTCAAGGGACAGGGTTACCATGTCCAGAGCCTCTTTGTTGTCGGTGCGATGGTAGTATCTGAGCAGGAAATCAAGGGTGAGCGGCTGCGGGAATTTAGGTGCCCCGCCAAACCCTCCCCTGGTGGTGTCGTGGTCGGGCTTCAGGTTGGAAAAGGCGTGGTCGGTTGTCTCAATGGATAGCGCGGAGATATTCGAGGATGTGCCGGCCACTGCCCGGAGAGCTCCTGTGATCTGGTGAGTCGCCTGCTCTACCTCGGTGCGACGGTTCCTGTAGAAGTCGACAACCGCGGTCAGGACACGGCGAAAGCCCGGCATGCCGTATCTATCTTCAGGGGGGAAGTAGGTGCCCCCGTAGAACGGCTTACCCTCCGGTGTAAGGAAGACGGTGAGGGGCCAGCCGCCGCTGCCTGTCATGGCCTGCACGGCATCCATGTAGATGGAGTCGATGTCGGGGCGTTCTTCCCTGTCTACCTTAACATTGATGAAGTTACAGTTCATCAGGGTGGCGGTGTCATGGTCCTCGAAGGACTCGTGTGCCATGACATGGCACCAGTGGCAGGCTGAATAGCCGATGCTCAGGAGGATAGGCCTGTCCTCCTTTCGGGCGCGGACAAGGGCTTCGTCTCCCCAGGGATACCAGTCGACCGGGTTCTCCGCGTGTTGAAGCAGATAAGGACTGGTCTCCGCGGCCAGGCGATTAGCTCGTTCCGGCTTGATCATGTGTCGTCTCATCTTCCCTCTGGCTATTCCTGGTCCATGTCTTCCAGGAACTCCATTATCTCATCGAAGTCGGGCAACTGAGACGTGGGGTATACCCTGGCAAAGACTACCCTCTGATCCTCATCGATGATTATGTTCGCTCTCTCCGAGAAACCTTCGGCGTCTCTGAAGACATCGTACGCCCCTGCAACCTCCCCGTGTGGCCAGAAGTCGGAAAGCAGCCTGGTGTTGGTTATATCCATCTCCTCTGCCCAGGCCTTATTGGAAGGTACGGAATCGACTCCAATACCCAGGGCAATCGTGTTTAACTCATCGAAGCGGAGATGGTTTCCCTCGAGGAGCATCATCTGGTCATGGCAGACGGCTGTCCAGGCCAGCGGCCTGAACGATAGCAGGATCCGCCTGCCTTTGAAGTCTGCCAGCTTCGCTATCTTGCCGTTCTGGTCTCTCAGTGAGAAGTGAGGAGCCCTTTCACCAATCTCTATCATCTTGTTATCACCTCATCTCATAGTTAGTTGCCTGTGAAGAGCACGCCGGGGTCAGTTGGAGGCATGCGGAGCTGCTACCCGCCGGTGTAGTTCCGCTCGGCGAAATCCCAGTTGACCATGTTCCAGAATGCGTCCAGATATTTGGGGCGCGCATTTCGGTAGTCGATGTAGTAGGCATGCTCCCATACGTCACATGTCAGCACCGGTTTCTTGCCGTCGACCAGAGGATTGCCGGCATTGCTGGCAGCCCGGATCGACAGGGTGCCATCAGGATTCTTTACCAGCCAGGCCCATCCGGAGCCGAACAGCGTGATAGCGGCTTTGGTGAAGTCTTCCTTGAACTTGGCATGCGAGCCGAAATCCCTGACTATGGCCGCTGCCAGCTCTCCAGATGGTTCTCCGCCACCACTGGGAGACAGGCAGTTCCAATAGAACGTATGATTCCAGACCTGAGCCGCATTGTTGAAGATGCCGCCAGAAGCCTTCTTCACGATATCTTCCAGCGACTGGTTTTCGAACTCGGTGCCCGTGATCAGTTTGTTGATGTTATCAACGTAGGTCTTGTGATGTTTCCCATAGTGGTATTCCAGGGTCTCTGCCGATATAGCGGGAGAGAGTGCCTCTCTGTCATAGGGCAGTTCAGGCAGTTTGTGTTCCATGTTTGTCCTCCTTGCTAATATGCCGGGGCGCAGGGGAGCGCTCTGGCTGTCATCATGTCTGCGTCATTTGTTCTCGGTCCTAAACACGTCCAGTGAGTGACGGCGGCGTTCATGCGGTCGAGCTCTCTCCCCTGGGCCATGCGCTTGCCGGGCTCGCCATCGGCTTAGTAGTTCTCAGCCAGCAGTTCGTAATATGACCGTGCATGCTTGCAGGCCGGACATACCTCGGGAGCCTCGGTGCCCTCATGGACATAGCCGCAGTTTGTGCAGTGCCACTTCACAGGCTCCTTCCTCTTGAAGACTTCGCCGCGGGCGACGTTCTGTTCCAGCTTCCGGTATCTCTTTTCGTGGTACTCCTCTACCTCTGCAATCTCCTTGAAGGAAGTCGCTACGTCTGCAAATCCTTCTTCCCTTGCCACCTTCTCCATATCGGCGTAGAGCTTGCTCCATTCGAGCTTCTCTCCATTGGCGGCCTCCTCCAGATTGGCCCTGGTGTCTGCAACGACTCCCGCCGGATAGGCAGCAACAATCTCAACGTCGCCACCCTGCAGGTAGTTGAAGAAGATCTCGGCGTGTTCCTTTTCGTTGCCGGCTGTCTCTATGAATATATTGGCGATCTGCTCGTAGCCCTCCTTGCGGGCGACGCTGGCGAAAAAGGTATAGCGGTTCCTCGCCTGAGACTCTCCCGCGAAAGCGGCGAGAAGGTTCTTCTCTGTCCTTGTTCCTTTAAGTGATTTTGCCATCAAGCTGTCCTCCTATTTGTTGATCTTCTTCATCGGCTCTCCACAGCACACCAGTTCACCGCCGCCGACCTTGGTCAGCGTGACCTCGTTGCCGCAGATGTAGCATTTGTACTGGTCTCCGGCCTTCATGTCTGCCATAGTGCACCTCCTTTCCTTGTTGCTTCATTATGTTGGCGCTCGGCGGTAATGTCCGCGTCATCTTCAACCGTCTGGCAGTCGAGACACAGCCCACCCAGTTCAAGAGAATGTCGTCTGATTTTGAGTCCCGTCCTCGTGGCTATCCGGTTCTGTATCTCAGTATCGACCGGCTCATCCAGATCGAGGATCTTCCCGCATCGGTCACAACAGAAATGATAATGCATGCTGGTGTTGCCGTCAAAACGGGCAGTCGGGTTCGATGGATGCACCTCCGTTACCTCGCCGGCGTCCCTCAACAGCCTGAGATTGCGGTAGATTGTTGCCAGCCCTACATTAGGCATTTCTGTCTTTAAACGCTCATATATCCATTCCGCAGTCGGGTGCGATGAGGTGCTTCTCAGCAGGTTCAGAATGGCTTCCCTTTGCTTCGACTTCCTGTTCATATGCTTAACATATAATGATAATGATAGTTGTTATTATGATAGTGCACTTATAGAATATTGTCAAGTATAGGTGATATCGGCGGCACACACTCTGCCGATGGCCGAATTTGAGATCGCGGAATGCTGATGTGTCCCGTGCGAGTCCATATGCGGAGGCATAATGGAGTGGACGTTGTGGCCGGACAGAGATGCGCAGGGCTTGTTTGGGCCAGACGGGTGTTTGTGGCGTGTCACAGTGCGCCCAGTTAGTCAGGACGTGTTGACAGGGATATCCCGGCACAGGTATATTATATTGTAATCGACATTAGTTGTCATTTGCGCTGGGATATGAGACTGACAGCCAACAAGATTGCTGGAATCCTGCGGCAGAAGGGGTATAAGCTCACTCCACAGAGGCATGCTGTGCTCAAGGTAATCGCGGGTAGCTCAGATTATCTGACTCCGGAAGATATCTATGAGCAGGCTCGCGTCAATACTCCGGGTATCGGTTTGATCACCGTCTACCGCACTCTGAATCTGCTCAGCGATCTGCACCTGGTTTGTCGTGTGCATGCCCCGGATGATTGTCGGGGCTATATGATGCGCAGGCCGACCGAACACCACCATCATGTCGTGTGTTCAGGTTGCACCAAGGTTGTCGATTTCGGTGACTGTGGCCTGTCGGATCTGGAGCAGAGATTGCACGACGACACCGGGTTTGATATCAGCGGGCATCTGCTTGAGTTCTACGGTCTGTGTCGCGAATGCCGGGTGGCTTAAGGAGAGTTGGTTGTTGTCACTTCGAGACTCCATGAAGATAGCGTTTCCTT
>PWZA01000058.1 GCA_003567655.1 Dehalococcoidia bacterium | reverse complement strand
GGTGGCCTTCAGCTGTACGACCAGCAGGCGGTCAAACTCAGATCCCCTCTGCCCTGACAGCGTCCTCTTGAGTTCATCATGTGTCACAGGCAGCCCGCGGCGAAACCCCATGTTCTTCATCACCTGAGGGTCGGTTCACAAGGCGTGGAAGAGGTCGGCATCATCCTCCATTGCCGTTCTTACAACGAGTCGCTCTGTCTCGAGAACCGCTACATGTTCTGAAGGCATGTCGCTCACTACTATTGAGAGAGATGGTCTGTGCTGTGGCAGGCCTGTTCCGAGTTAGTTGTTCTCTGCATGAGAATCCCAGATCAGAGCCCTATCTGTGCCGACTGGCGACTCGGCCAAGAGTTCTCCATCGGCGCTGATGATCATTGCGCCACCAAAAGACGGATCGCCCGTATTCATCTCGAGGGCATTTACTATTATCGTGGGTACAGCCGCCGCTCTAACCGCTTCCAGGTAGACTTGCCGTTCCCAGGATATCCAGTGGTCAATGCCGGGCATTTCTTCGCTGAAAGGGCGTGACATGGGTACAATCAGCAGATCCAGGGATCGGTCCAACTCGTGTACCGTCTCCTCGTCGAACAGGTCGCCGCAGATCAGGATTCCGAGCCGTCCCAGTTCGGTGTCAACGTTGTCTACAGTATCGCCGACAATGAAGGGGGGCTGCTCCTCTATCTTACGATGCCTGAGGATGATTCTGCCTGTCCTGTCAAGGAGCACCGCTGAGTTGTATACGCCTGACTCCGCACGTTCCAACAGTCCGAAGCAGAAGTACGCCCGGTGCCTTCTGGCAAGCTGCCCCATTTGCTCGGTGGTAGGCCCCGGTATGCTCTCCGCGAATCGCGCAAAGTCAGCTTCGTCGTACAGGTAGCCTGTTAGACCTCCTTCGGGCAGGCAGATCAAATCCGGCCTCTGAGGCGCTACTTCATCGAGACGCTGCACCAGGCACTCGAAGTTCGCTGCCGGGTTACGGGGTTCGGTTTTCAGCGGTATAAGACAGACGCGCATATCGTGTGACCCTTAGTCATCGGTGTGTTCAGACCTTAACCTCGCTTCAACCTCTGTATCTCGTGTCGCGATTAGGGACTTGCAAACCGGGGTCGATTCCTATGCCGATGAAACACAATCTCTGTGACCCGTATAAAGACTCTCTTGCCTATCTAGCCAATGGTCTTGCCCAGTATCTTCCACTCGTGGTCTAGTCGGAAGGCCAGGTGCTTGATCAGTTCCAGCGCTGCTGGATTTCCAGCCCACGTGTGTAAGCAGACCTGCTTCATGCCGTGATCGCGCAGTACGTTCATGGCCCGTGCAGTGAGAGCCCTGCTCAAGCCTTTCCCCCGGTGAGCGGGCAGGGTGGCCGCCGGGCCGAGATATCCCAGCCTTGCGTTATAGTATTCACTACGCTCGCGATCCGAGCGACCGACTACCGCGGCTACCAGCTGGTCCCGGTATTCGGCCACCTGCACCCAATCAACCCTGAAATCCGGATCCTGTGCTCTCCATTTCTCGAGGATGCCGGGCCGCAATCTCTCCCCATCGTAGGCGGCATTCGCTAGTTCAATGAGCGCTTCTTCTTCATCGGGGTTAAGGCTGCGGACGATGTATCCCTCAAGCAGAGGCGGCGGGTTTTGTGGCTGTTCGAGATCAGCGATCATCTGGTAGAGGCTGCTATCTATCTCGTACCCCCGTGCATAGAAGAAAGCCAGCCTCTCGTGATCCGCGGGGTCGACGGCAGTGGTGATGTGACCGGTCTTGTTCTGTGGCTCGATGGTCGAAAGCAACAAGCTCTCGACCTCTTCGCGATTAGAGTCAGGCCAGGCGCAGAGCGTGACCGTCTCACCGTACCAGTCCTGGCGGAGATAGGCTATCCCGAGGATTCGATCCGGTTCATCGGTGGCGATCAGGACGTCACTGGCACGTGCTATTTCGCCTCGAACATCCTCTTCAATATACGGGATGAATTCGTGAGAACCACGGTGGGCCGCATTGAGTATTCTCACAACCTCCGGCAGATCTTCCTCTCGATACGTTCGTAGGTTCATATTTCCTAACCTCGCCGCTCATTGACTAAAGAGTCCTTCTCTTCGTCTGGATTCGGCCCTCCGGACCGGTCGAGGAGAGCCAGGAACTCGGCCTCATTCAGTGCCTCTATCCCCAATCTCCGGGCCTTCGTGGCCTTGGAGCCCGGCTCGGCTCCCACTACCGCATACGACGTCCTTCTGGTCACATCCGAGGCTGCCTTGCCCCCGAGAGCCTTAATCCTCGCCTCCGCCTCGGGGCGGGTCAACGAATCTAGTTTCCCGGTAAGGACGAACTCATAGCCGGCCAGAGGCAATGCTCCGGCTTCGCCCTGCTCGGACTCTTCTCTCTCCAGCCTCACTCCGGCCTTGCGGAGCTTCTGGATTATCTGCCTGTTGCCCTCCTGTCTGAAATAGGCGACTATGCTCTCGGCGATCTTCGGGCCAATCGAGGGAAGAGCCAGTAACTCTTCCTCGCCGGCTGAGGCAAGTTTGGCTATGCTATCGAAGTTCTCTGCCAGTAGCTCGGCGTATTGGTCACCCACATGCGGAATGCCCAGGGCAAAGAGAATCCGGGCCAGGGGCCTGTTCTTGCTGCCTTCGATTGAACTGAGTATGTTCGAGATGCTCTTATCAGCCATGCGTTCCGTGCCGAGAAGGTGCCCCCTGGTGAGATAGTATAGATCAGCACCGTCTTTGATCATGCCCGCTTCGAACAGGGCCTGGCATAGCTTTTCCCCGACGCCGTCAATATCCATTGCGCCGCGGCTGACGAAATGCTTGATCTTCTCCAGGGCCTGAGCGGGACAGGCCGTATTGGCGCAGCGATGCATGGCCTCATCAGTCGGCTTTATCACCTCGCTGCCACACACAGGGCAGTGGGTGGGCATCGAGAAAGCCCTCTCTTCTCCCGTGCGGCGGCTAGCGACAGGCCCCACGATCTCCGGTATGACCTCACCGGCCCTCTGCACCACGACCCAGTCTCCAATCCTGATGTCTTTGCGGTGAATGTCCTGCTCGTTATGGAGTGCTGCCTGGCTGATTGTGACCCCGCCCACCTTTACCGGTTCGAGGATGGCATAGGGATTCAGACTTCCTGTCCGTCCCACGTTGATCCCGATGTCGATGAGACGGGTGGTGCCCTGAATGGCCGGGAACTTGTAGGCGATTGCCCACCTTGGCTCGTGTGCGACGTTGCCCAGCTCTTCCTGAAGCGCGATCGAGTTGACCTTTACCACTATGCC
>PWZA01000199.1 GCA_003567655.1 Dehalococcoidia bacterium | reverse complement strand
TCAATGACGATATGCAGGAGATATACCCGAAGCTGATAGGAGCGGATGCCTGGGTCATAGCGAGCCCGGTCTACTGGTTCACGATGTCCGCTCAGACGAAGCTATTCATGGACCGATGCTATGCACTGACCGCTTATGGGGAAAATTCGTTCGCCGGTAAGCGCATCGCCATCGCCATGAGTTACGGCGATGCCGATGCCGTCAGATCCGGGTGTGTGAACGCGCTGCGGACGTTTCAGGACGCCTTCCGTTACACAGGATCGAAGTTAGTGGGCATGGTGTACGGCACTGCCATGAGGGCCGGCGAGATCGAGAACAATGAAGCCTTGATGCGCGAGGCTGAAGACCTGGGAAGACGGCTGGTAGCGCCCGTTAGACGCACGTGAGGGCAGAGTTTTCCGAACGGTAGCTCCGTCTAGACCAGGTCACATGCTTCGGGCGGCATCCAGTGCGCATCCTTGCCTTCCCACTTGACGTTACATCCGATGGGATTGGTCATCGGGACGCTTACCGGCTTTCCCCCCAGCACTTCATCAAGGGCCCTCTCCAGGTCATTGGTCGTGATATTAGTCGCGTCGCGCGGGTTATCAACGCCGCGACCTGTATAGACGAGCCTGCGTTCCTCGTCGAAGACGAAGAAATGGGGCGTCCTGAGCGCTCCATAGGCGCTGGCGACCTCCTGGCTCTTGTCGTGTGCATAGATCCAAGGGAAGTTATGCTCCTCCATGCGCTTTACCATATGGGGGAAGTCGTCCTCCCGATAGGTGTTCTCGCTATTAGAGTTTAAGCCGATAAAGGCCACACCTCTATCCCGGTAGCGCTCGACAGTGTCGCGGGTGACCTCGTCCGAGCCGATCACGAAGGGGCAATGGTTGCATGTGAAGAAAACGACCAGTGCACGGGCAGTTCTGAAGTCATCGGGGCTGTAGTTCTTACCGTCGGTGGCCGGCAACTCGAAATCGGGTGCTTTTTCGCCTATCTGTAATGTGAACAGTCGCTATTCCTCCCTTCTTGTTCTGGTTCTGGCAGCGGTCCGGCATGCGACTTGCTCGCCATAAGGGTTCGCGCAGACTGGTCAGGATATCATGATGTGCATTCCGTTCTCAACTCCGGCAGATTTGTCAGTATAGCTGTATTGAACGGACAAGTCATCCCTATGGCGGAGTTCGAAGCCTATTTAGAGCTACGGGCAAGTGGTGCTTCTGGTAAAGGAGGCTGAGACGAGGTCGAGGGTCTTATGAGCGTGAATGAGGCTCTTGTAATTGGAATCGTTTAAGGGGTAGAATTGGCCAATAGGTGGTTGAGATACGCCGGAAGGGACACAAGCTTTATCCGTGTGTTTCGCGTGATCGATAACCAGAAGGGGGCATAGTGGAAGAACAATCTGAACAACTCAGCTTTGCAGTGCTCATTGACGGAGACAATGCTCAGGCGTCTCTGCTTCCTCAGATTCTGGCAGAAGTGAGCAAAGGCGGATTAATAACGGTGAAGCGGATATACGGAGACTGGACGACTACTAGCATGAACAGCTGGAAGGGGTCGCTTCATAAGCATGCGATTCAGCCGATACAGCAGTTCAGGTATACTGTAGGCAAGAATTCTACGGACAGCGCGATGATAATCGACGCCATGGATCTGCTGCACAGCCACACGGTCGGTGGCTTTTGCATCGTTGCCAGCGACAGCGACTATACTCGACTGGCGACAAGAATCAGGGAGGAGGGACTCATCGTCATCGGGGTTGGAGAGAAAAAGACCCCGGAGGCGTTTATAAACGCCTGCAACCAGTTTATCTACTGCGAGAATCTGGCCGCACCCAAGCGACCGAAGAAGAAGGCAGCAAAGGAAGAGAAGTCTGACGTGTCAGACCCCTTAAGCCTGCTCATTGAAGGGTTCAACCTGGCGGCGAAGGAAGAGGAATGGCTTCACCTCGCGGCGCTGGGCCACGTTCTGCGCCAGCTGGACCCGGCATTTGATCCCCGCACCTATGGACATCAGAAGCTGCAGTCTCTCATCAAGCAGTATCCTGAGACATTCACCCTGAAACGGGACAAGTCGAGGAAGCCGCCCGTCGTCTATGTTGCTCTGACTTCCACTCAATCGAATTCAGACTGAGTGTAGGTGGGCGGCCGGCCGGCCCTGCCTTCGGTGAGCATAGGGTTGAGTAGTGGTTTGACTGTTCTCTTTTGATGTGTGCATTGGTTTCAATGATAGTACCGGCGATGATCCTGTGGGGGGTGACGCGAGATGAGAGTGATTGATCTGCGCAGCGACACCGTCACGCATCCCACGCCTGACATGCGACGGGCCATATTCGAGGCGGAGGTGGGCGACGATGTCTTCGGCGAGGATCCGACGGTAAACCGGCTTGAGGCTATGGCGGCTGAGAAGATGGGCAAGGAGGCAGCGCTCTTCGTCACCTCCGGCACTCAGGGCAATCTGCTGGCCGTGCTCACCCACACAAAGCATGGCGATGAGATCATCCTCGGGGATGAGGCGCACATCCTGTGGTACGAGGTAGGTGGTGCTGCCACGCTGGGCGGCGTCAATATGCGCACGTTGCCCAATGATAGCGGTGGTTGTCTGGATCCCGATGATGTCTTACTGGCGATAAGGGAGAGGGACATCCACTGTCCGGAGACCACGCTCCTCTGCCTGGAAAACACTCATAATCGCTGCGGAGGAACGGTGCTAACCATCGAGTACACCAACGATGTGTGTGACATAGCGCACAGTCGTGGGCTGAAGGTGCACCTGGACGGCGCGCGCATCTTCAATGCCGCAGTCGCGCTCGGCGTACCCGCATCGGCGCTGGTTCAAAATGTCGATTCGGTGTCGCTTTGCCTTTCTAAGGGATTGAGTGCTCCGGTAGGGTCATTGCTGTGCGGGAGCACGGCTTTCATCGAAAGGGCACGGAAGCTCCGCAAGATGCTGGGTGGGGGCATGCGACAGGCAGGAATCGTTGCCGCTGCCGGCGTAGTGGCGCTGGAGTCTATGGTGGACCGCATGGCGGACGACCATGCCAACGCTCGCCGGCTGGCACAGGGGCTGGCGGCCATCAAGGGAATCCGACTGACACATGAGCATGTGCCCACGAATATCGTGATGTTCGGTCTCGTCCCTGAGCTATCTGCAGAGCAGTTTGTGGCAGGCCTTGAGGAGGCGGGAGTCAGGATCATACCTCTAGAAGGCGATCTTCTGCGGGCGGTTACTCACTGCGAGGTATCAAATCCGGACATAGACGAGGCGTTGACACGTATCGAGGCAGTCTGTCGAAGACTCCGTGTGCGGTAGGTTCGTTCGGCGGCCTCACTGTGATGACTCATATCGCTTACTACGCGGACAGCCTGCTCTGCTATAATCAGTGACATGTCTGAGGGCAAGACAGTTCATCCGGGTTCCACGAGATGCGGTAGCAGTGTCTTTCGCTGGGGGGAGCGAACCTGTGTTATGGGGGTGGTCAACGTTTCGCCCGACTCCTTCTCCGGCGATGGGCTGGCAGATGTAGAAGGAGCGGTGGACAGGGCGAGGCGGCTGGTTGATGAGGGGGCCGATATCATCGACGTGGGCGGCGAGTCGACGCGTCCCGGCTCAGATGCGATCTCCATCGATGAGGAACTGCGGCGGGTAATCCCTGTTCTGGAAGCATTGTCGCGGAGCGTATCTGTGCCCTTGAGCGTGGATACCTATAAAAGTGAAATGGCCATTCAAGCCTTACGGGCAGGAGCCAATATGATAAACGACGTCTGGGCGCTGAAGAAGGAGCCTGACCTGGCCCGAGTGGCTGCCGAAGCAGGGGTGCCGCTCGTTTTGATGAGCAATCAACGGGGAGTGCAATGCAATGACATAGTGGCCGAGGTTATGGCCGACCTCAGAAGGGCTGTTGATGATGCGTTGCGGGCAGGTTTGGCGCGGGAGAGTATCATCATCGACCCGGGCTTAGGGTTCGGTAAGACACAAGGGCAGAACCTGGAACTCTTGCGACGGCTGGACGAGCTTAAGGCTCTGGGGTATCCCGTTCTTCTCGGCAGCTCGCGCAAGTCATTCATAGGATGGGTGCTTGATCTGACGCCCGAACAGAGGTCGAGTGAAGTGGCGTTCGTCCCTCCCGGCGACCGGCGCCTGGAGGGCACGGCGGCTACTGTAGCCATCGGGATCGCGAAAGGAGTCGACATCGTGCGGGTGCATGATGTCAGGGAGATGGCGCTGGTGTGCCGGATGAGCGATGCCATCGTCAGGGGAATGTGAGCAAACCAGTTTGTGCCTTTCTGGGTCTGGGTTCGAACCTGGGAGAGAGGGAAGACAACCTCTATCGGGCACTGACTCTGCTTTCTAAGAATGCGGAACTCCAGAAGATATCTTCTATTTATGAAACAGAGCCCGTGGGCTATGAGGAACAGCCGTGGTTTCTTAACCTGGTCTGCCGCATTGGCACCGCGTTACCTCCCCGGGAGCTTCTGAGGCTGGCCAAAGAGATCGAGGGCTGGATGGGCAGGATTGTCAGCTTTGTCAACGCGCCCCGCCCTATGGACATAGACATCCTGTTATACGGTGACATGGTTATGGAAACCAAGGACTTGACTGTTCCTCACCCACGCCTGAAGGACCGTGCCTTCGTTCTCATACCGCTAGCCGAGATCGCACCTGATCGGGTGCATCCGGTGCTGGGCGCAACAATACTGGAGTTGTTATACCTGGTGGAGGGTAAGGAGGGGGTTCTGAGATATAAAGGAGGGCTTGATGTATCAGTTATTCGTGGAAGAGCACTTTGACGCCGCACACTATCTACCGAGCTATCGTGGCAAGTGTGAGAATCTTCACGGGCATCGCTTCAAGGTCGTGGCCCGGGTGGCAGCGCAGGAGCTGGACGAGACCGGTCTGGCCTATGATTTTACCGAACTTAAGCAGCATCTGAGGGAGGTCCTGTCACGATTCGACCATGTCTGCCTCAATGAGGTGCCTCCCCTGGATAGGATCGGACCGTCGAGCGAGAATGTGGCTGCTACCGTATATGATGCCCTCAGTCCCCTGCTTGCTCAGACCCCGGTGGAACTGGTCAGCATAGAGGTCTGGGAGTCGCCGACAAGCGGTGTGGCATACAGCCCCTAGGCTGACTTCTGAAGCTCGGGTGGCAGCAGGTTGGGGATCGTGTCTACAATGGGGTAGGAATAATTGCAGGCAGAGCAATAGAGGGAGCCGGTAACTACTTCCTCTCCCTCCTCCTTTTCTGCCTTGAGTTGCAGGTCCCCTTTGCATACGGGACACGCCAGGATTTGCATCAATTCCTTCTTCATCTCAAGCCACGATTATATCATACCGAGCAGTGAAACTACGAGAATAAGGTGCTATAATACCCGGCAAGAGAACCAGATGGGGATGCAGATCAAGAAGACCTACAGGGGCGTAAGCCCGGCAATGCTCAGCGATGAGGTGCGGGGCTTGCTGCAGAAGCAGGGAGTCGTCGCCATTGAGACTGAATCGCAGACGTACGGGCTGTCCAGTGGCGCCACCCAGTCCCGCATAACGCTGGCCTTGGCTACGGCTGGGACTTATGAGAAGGGGCGAAACGAGTGCGGCAACATTCACATACTGGGCTCACCTCGTGACGAGACCAAGATGCTGCTCGATGTAGATGACAATATGTGTCCCCGGGATAAGCTATCGGCCTTTGAGGCAGATCTGGATTTTGTCCTCGGTTCATGCGAAGTGAAGTGGTAGACGAGCAATACTTAGACCAGGATCGGCTTGCCAGAAAGATCAAGCAGGAGCGCAGAGCCAAGCGCCGGGCAAAGGAGAAGGCCAAGGTGCCTCAGCACGGTAAGAGCCTGGCCAGAGTATACAAAGATGCGGTGTCCAAGAGAGCCGCGAAAACCAGGTCTCCAAAGAGATCGGACTAGGATCCGCCTGTTACTTCCATGAAGAGGTTTCTGCTCAGAGGTCCCCTGGTAGTCATTATCTGCCTCGCCATCGGCTTTGCCATAGTCTACGGTGGGGAATGGTTGTTGGGGAGACTCGGATGCTCAGGGCTATGAAGGTGCGCTCTCTCCGTGAGTGAATCTACCCCGAACTCATCTCTCACAGCTGATTTCACGTGTTGAGCATATTGCCCGGCACTGTCTGCATTGCCTGTCGCATGGCTCAGCGTGAATCGTAACACTGGCCTCGCGAAGTGCATCCCGTATTTCACTCTCCACCTGGCTACAGATCTGATGAGCCTCTTCCAGGCTGATGCCGCCGGCTATGACCAGATGGAGGTCCACATAACACCTGCTGCCGGCGCGGCGTGTCCGGAGTGCGTGGAATCCGGAGACTTCGTGACAGTGTTTGGTCAGGCAGTGCTGGATGACTGCCTGTTGCGCAGGAGGCAGTTTCTCATCGAGCAGTCCTGATATCGGCCTGCGGATCGTATCTATCGCAATCTTCAGGATGTAAGCGGCAACTCCGATGGCGATTATCGGGTCGATAATGCTCAGGCCGGTCAACCGCACTGCTGCCAGCCCGGCCAGGACGGCTGATGCAGAGTAGACATCGGCGGCGATGTTCCGCGCGTTGGCCTCCAGAGCTACTGAGTCGGTGATGCGCGATACGCTGAGCAGATGGCGGGAAAGGAGTATGCTTACCACCATCGAAATGAGCATGACGCCGATCCCGGCTTCAGCCAGTTCAACAGCCGACCCTTCTCTTATGCGTACTATTGCCGAGTAGATTATCAAGCTGCCGGTGACAAAGATGAGAATGCTCTGCGCAACGCCGGCAATATCCTCTGCCTTACCGTGGCCGTAGGGATGATTGGCGTCGGCCGGCCGGGACACTATGCGAACTGCGGACAAGGTGATCACCCCTGCAAACAGGTCCAGCAGGCTGTCTGCTGCCTGGGCCAGCACGCTGATGCTGCCGGTAAGCCAGCCCACTATCAACTTTAGCGCTATGAGGGCGAGGACTACAGCGATTAGTAGTTTGGAGGCTCCTGCCTTTGTCGAAAGCATCTCTGTCAGCCTCGCTATGCACCTCTATCTCGGAGTACAGCGAACCAGAAGTTTACAGCGATATTCCGGCTAAAGCAATTCAAGACGGGCCCTGGCTGGATCGAGGCCTCAAGATGCCCTTTACTGTGGTGGTGACCTAAAGCCGCAGGCGGCAAACGCCTGTGGTATGGTGCAACGTTAGAATCGCTCTCGGGGGATGAGCTATAATGACCGATTGTGGATCGCCCTGAAACCGATCGTGTTTCCAAGAGTGCCATGCTTCTTGTCGCTATGCTTACTTTCTTTCTCTTCCCCTTCATGGCTTCTTCTGTCAATATCGCTCTACCCCGGATAGGAGTCGACTTGTCGCTCGATGCTGTGACGTTGGGATGGGTAGCCACAGCCTACCTTCTTGCCTCGGCGGTTCTTCTCGTTCCCTTCGGCAGGATAGCGGACATATACGGTAGAAAGAGGGTTTTCATCTCCGGCATGGGCATCTTCACAATAGCATCTTTCCTGGCTGGCCTGGCGAACTCGGGGACGATGCTGATCTTGTTTCGGGTGCTCCAGGGTGCCGGTGTGGCGATGCTGGCGGGCACGGGAATTGCCTTGCTCACCTCGGCTTTTCCTGCCAACGAGAGGGGAAAGGTCCTGGGCATAAACGCCACGGCGGCATACGCCGGACTGGCCTCCGGTCCGGTCTTGGGTGGGATCCTGACACAGCACCTTGGCTGGAACAGCATCTTTTTCCTTGCTCTGCCTCTGGGCTTGGCAGTGATCGGTATTGTCCTGTGGAGGCTGAAAGGTGAGTGGAGGGGAGCAAGGGGCGAGAAGTTCGATGTTGCGGGCTCCGCTATCTATAGTCTTGCCCTTGTGGCTCTCGTCTACGGCTTCACTCTTCTGCCGGCAAGCACGGGAGTGTGGCTGGTTGTGGGTGGTATGGTCGGGCTCTCGGTCTTCGCCGCGTGGGAGACGAGGATCGGGAGTCCGGTGCTGAACATGGACCTCTTCAGGCGCAGTAAGACGTTCACCTTGTCCAGCGTTGCAACCTTGCTGGAGTACAGTCCCATGCTGGCTGTGGCATTTCTGATGAGCGTCTTCTTGCAGTATGTGAAGGGGCTGAACCCTCAGAGTGCGGGTTTGATCGTGGTAGCCATGCCGGCCATGGCAGCGCTCATCTCGCCGCTTGCCGGCCGACTGTCGGACAGGATTGAGCCAAGGACGATCGCCTCCGCCGGGATGGCGCTGACAACCACGGGAGTGGTCATCTTCATATTCTTGAGTGAAGAAACGCCGCTGGGATGGGTTGTCGGCAACATGATCCTGCTCGGGCTGGGGCATGCCCTTTTCGCGTCTCCCAACATCAATGCCGTCATGAGTTCTGTGCCCGACAATGCCTACGGAGTGGCTTCGGCAATGGTGTCGACGATGAGACAGATCGGCATGGTCATGGGGATGGGAATTGCCATGCTGATGTTTGCCCTGTACGTGGGTCGGGTGGAGATCACGCCTCAGTATTATCTGCTTCTCATGGAAAGCATGAAGACGGCGTTTATTATCCTGGCTATCCTTTGCTTCTGCGGTATATTCGTCTCTCTGGCCAGGGGCAAGGTGCGATAGGTGGTGGCTCAGGGCAGCAGGGTGATGCTGGCGGGTGGTTGTTCGTGTCGCTGAAACTCGATGTGGGACTTTTTGAACAGGTCCAGGAAAGCATCATCGGCGTAAACTCCGAAGGTTACAAAGCGCTTTATCCCGGCATTGACCAGCATCTTGGCACACAGGATGCAGGGAGTGTGAGTGCAGTAGATGGTGCAACCCTCGAGACTGATGCCGTGGAGTGAGGCCTGGATGATTACGTTCTGCTCGGCATGAATGCCGCGGCATATCTCGTGTCGGGTGCCGGACTCGATGCTCATCTCATCCCTTAAGCAGCCCAGCTCAAGGCAATCCTTCAGGCCGGCCGCGGCCCCGTTGTAGCCGGTGGCCAGTATATGCTTGTCTTTCATAGCCACCGCACCCATATGATGGCGGCGGCAAGTAGATCGTTCGGCCACCACAGAAGCTATCTTGAGGAAGTACTGGTCGATGTCCGGTCTGCTCTTCTTGTTCATACTAGCGCCGATATAACCCGTTCCGTTTGTAGCCTGGTCTCGTCTAATGTGGCTTCGTTCAGTATTGCAAAGTCGGCCATGGCTATAGGCCCACCTTTGCTGCTATTCTCGATTTCTGACCTGTCGCGACTCACTGCCTCGTCCAGGGTCAGAGGGCGTACTCTCCTGCCGGCCAGCCTTCGGTATCTTATGATCGGCGATGCCCAGACGAGGACTGTGGTGAAGCTGCGGCCGTAGTATTCTTTCAGCAGGAGATACTCTTCCCAGGAGTACAGACCATCCAGCACGACGTGGGATGATCTCAGTGAGCTATCGATCCTGGCTATATTGAGTTTGGCATATGCCGCCATCCCGTGTTCCTCCCTCAGTCTCTGCCTGACATAACGCTCGGCCTCCTCAGTGCGCTCGAGCCCTTGCCGTGTCAGTTCCTGGTCTGTGATATCTCCGAACCGTACTGTGCTGAAGCCATGGTGTTCGAATACTCGGGCTAACTCCGACTTTCCTGAACCTGCCATGCCGACGATTGCTACTACCTTCTTCATCGTTCACACGTGCTACAGCGCTCATCTCTGTAGGCTGTAATATTAGCAGGATTTAGGCTGCCGGCATAGAGATAAATTCGGGGCTTAAAGGGATGTCCGGGTTTGCGGGTCGCAGTTCTCGTGGCGCCCGGCGAGGCTTGAGCGATTATCGTTGCGAGGGGGGCTATTGTCTGCTGCAGGTTCGGTGGTGGGATGGCTTGTCTGGTGCTTCGGTATGGATTATACTTGAAGCGGATGATGCGGGCTCTTGCCTGCCCGGGTCGTCGACCAGTGAATACGCGGTATGCTGTCGAGGGAGGAGATCTTAGAGATGCTGCGGTCAAGCCCGCCGCTGGTGGAGGGCTTGACTAGCACCGATCATCAGGTTCATCCCAATGGGGTGGAACTGACACTCAGGGAAGTAGCTCTATTCTCTTCATCCGGCAGTCTGGGCCTCCAGAATGCAGAAAGGGTTCTCTCCGGCACATCTCCCCTTGTTTTCGATGGACTGGGCCGGGTGGATCTTCTGCCCGGCTGTTATCTGGTTACCTATAACGAGGTAGTCAACCTTCCCAGGAGCTTAACGGCTCTGGTCAAACCCAGGTCGAGTCTTCTCCGGTGTGGGGTTGCCATTCATACCGCAGTATGGGATGCCGGCTATTCGGGGAGGTCGCAGTCTCTGATGGTGGTATACAATCCCCTGGGGTTCCGTCTACACAGGAACGCTCGGATCGTGCAGATGGTCTTCTTCCGTCTGAGCCGCGAGGCAGCCGAGGGCTATCAGGGTGTCTTCCAGCACGAAAACATGTAGTCTGGATCGTCGCCAGATGTCACCGGTATCCGCGTACTAACCCTGTTGTTTGCCACAGTCAGGGACATCATCGGTGAATGGTGACTGTATCTTCCGGGCTACCTTTCGAAAGTGAAATCCCTGAGCGGCAAGAGTCATCGACAGGGGGAAGGTCGTCGGCTTCTTGACGAGAGTCCAGGCGACCAGTCTCCAATAGTGCAGCCTCCCCTTCTCCAGAACGCCCAGGGCCCACGTGGACCTTGCAAGTGCTATCAGGTGCCGTAGGGACAGCCTGAACTTCCTTTTCGCGCAGGGCTGGTACTCCTTGAGAAAGGTTATGATACGGTCGTAGTACGGCTTGGGCTCGTATATCGTATCTACGACATGCTTGTAGCCTCTGCTGAGTGCCTCCAGTCCCATCTTAGGGACGAAATTCGTCGAACCGTCTGTATTGTCTCCCGTGCCGCCCGCCAGCAGGCGGTTCTCCTCCTTCATGCGTTTGTACAGCTTCGTTCCCGGCGGAGCCATCAGTACTCCGACCATGGCGGTCACGATTCCGCTCTTCTGGATGAACTCTATATGGCTCTTGAAGATGGAAACGGGATCACTGTCAAACCCCAGGATGAACCCTCCCTGCACCTGCAGGCCGTGGTTTTGTATCTTCCTGATAGACTCCAGCATGTCGCGGCCTTTGTTCGGTAGCTTGTTGCATTCCTGCAGACTCTCTTCGTTGGGGCTTTCGATGCCCACAAACACGGTGTCGAATCCGGCCCTGGCCATGAGTCTCATAAGTTCCTCGTCGTCGGCAAGATTGAGAGAGGCTTCCGTGAAGAAGGCAAACGGGTGCTTCTTGTCGTCCATCCACTTGATTATCGCCGGCAGAACCTCTGACTTGAGCTTTCTCTTGTTGCCGATGAAATTATCGTCAACGAAGAAGACACTCGCTCTCCATCCCATGTCGTATAATGCGTCCAATTCGGCTGTTATCTGGTCTGCCGTCTTGGTTCGAGGCACGTGTCCGTTCATTATAACGATATCGCAGAATTCGCAGTTGAATGGGCAACCTCGAGAATACTGGACGCTCATCGACTGATATTTTCGCTTTTCGACCAGTGACCACATAGGTGTGGGAGTCTTCTTTATGTCAGGGAATCTGTCGGATGAGTAGATGTGCTTGGCACAACCGTTCTTCAGGTCTTCCAGAAAGAGTGGCAGCAGTTCCTCCGCTTCGTTAGATATGAGATGGTCTATGTCGTCGTGCCCGAACTCCTCGTATCCGACGGAAAAGACGGGGCCGCCGCCCACAATCTTGGTTTCCAGCTTTTTGCATCTGTCGACGACCTCCCTCGCCGAATCATCCTGGGCGACCATGGCGCTGATAAAGACGTAGTCTGCCCACCTTATATCATCATCCGAGAGATTTGCTGTGTTCATATCGACAAGCTTCTTCCCCCATTCTTTGGGCAGCATCGCCGCCACAGTCACAAGGCCTAGAGGAGGAAAGGTTGCCTTCTTGAAGAGAAACTTGAGAGCGTGCCTGAAACTCCAGAAGGTATCGGGATACCTAGGATAAACCAATAATATATTCAACTTATCTTGCTCCTTCTAATGTAGCTTGAACGATAATAACATAACACCATAACATAACACAATTAATAGGAGACAATAGTGCGGAGATTCGATGCTCCGGGCTGACAAAACGCGATCTCATTAGGCCAGAACACATGCGAGGCCTGATTCGCCCCGTCCAGAGGGTCACTCATCAGAGGAGACCTTGAGCTTTATGACTGTGTCTGTTGCCTCAAGCACATCCTGAGGTGCAAATATGAGGTCCTTCTCGGGGGGCGTTCTGTTGATTATGAACTTCTTGACTTGTCCGTCCCATCCGTCACGTGCCAGGTGAGTAACCGAGCCCAATTCCTTGCCGTTCTTGTCTACCACGGGAACCCCGGGCTTTATGTCCATCGCTCTCCTATCTCAAGGGAAACGTATCCGGACACAGCACGGCCGGGGAGGCATGTAGTAGACACAAACCTCCAGGATTCGCTCCCTTCAGGCTTACTCAGAAGCCGCAACTCTGGTTGCGTCACCTGTTGTCGCCGTATATGCCAGCTATTCCTGCGAAGCCTTGCCGCGCATCATCAACTGAGGACCGTCAGGCCTGTCCTCAACGTCGATAAGTACATCGCCAACTTCATCCTGAGTGTCCGGGTCTACGATGAGCGCAATGGCCCCTTCGTGTTTGATCACCAGGTCTTCTGTGCCAGGGTTGTCGATCTCGAGCGCAAACCGATCCTCTTGCCTCGTCAGCCGAAAGCCCTGCTCTGGATCGACACCGCTTGCCTGCAAACTCTGTACCAGGGCACTTGCTGCCAGTTCACTCACTTCAACCATCTCTGCCTCCTTTTAGCCGTCTTCCGTTGCTTCACCGGTACGGATGCAGACGGGCGAAGCAAGGTATTGATAAGCCTACCATGCGCAGGAGACAAGCGCATCACCCATTCGGCTAGATTCAGTCAACCAAAAGGATTATTGTGCAATACCTCTTTCGGTTGCGGAACGGCAGTTATCATTCATGGGGCAGGTTGAGCGTCGTTGTCGGACTTAACGTTTCTCACCAGTCCCTCCTGAACCGCATAGGCGGCGATTTGCTGTCGGTTACGGAGGTTCAGCTTGTTAAGGATGTTTCGGAGGTGGACCTTCACCGTGTGCTGGGACACAATGAGTCTCTCCGCTATCTCACGATTGCTCGCGCCCTGGCCAATCAATCTCAGCACTTCTCGTTCGCGACCGCTTACGTCCTCCCTGCTCCTCGGGATCTGGTCGGTGGCCAGTTCTACCTTGATCGCGCCGGCCATCTCCTGGGAGACGACAATGTCTCCCTTGGCAAGCATACGCAGTGCCTGCACGAACTCCCTTGATGAGAGATTCATAGACAGGTAGCCCCGTGCTCCCGCCTGCAGTATGGGTAGGAAGTCCTCAGCCGGTTGCGGACGCGTCAGGATCACTACGGCCAGATGCGGCCGCTTCTCGGTAAGAGTCCGTATAGTGTCCGGGGTAACCTCTGGCATCTCCCAGTCTACCAGCAAGATGTCTGGCTGATGCTCTCCTGCCAGTTGGACGAGGTCCGGCTCTGTATCTGCCTGCCCCAAGACATGGAAGCCGGCCTCTTGCAGAATCCGGGCGATGCCTTCGCAGATCAGCCTGTGTTGATGGGCGACAACCACCGATTCTGCCTGGTTTGTAGAACCGGAGGGCGGAGATGCCATATCTACATGATAACACGGTGGAGTATGTTCAACAATTGCAGGAGTCGCGGGGGTAGCCGGGATAGTGATACTGCTACAGGCTCTAAGGGGCACAAAGGAAGAGGCAGGACACTTCTGTCCTGCCTCTGTTGTCCTCTGGTGGCGGGGGTTGGATTTGAACCAACGACCTCCGGGTTATGAGCCCGACGAGCTACCACTGCTCTACCCCGCGTCGGTTGGCCACGGAAGCCTCTAGCTTCTGTGGCACTCCTTATTGGAGGGTTTTGTGCTCGGCCTGGTGTGGGTCAAGGCCTCGGCCATTAGTACAGCTTAGCTCAACGAATTACTCCGCTTACACATGCTGCCTATCAAGCAAGTAGTCTACTTGCGGCCTTACCTGGTTAACCCAGTGGGAGATCTCATCTTGGGGTGGGCTTCGCACTTAGATGCTTTCAGCGCTTATCCCTTCCAGACATAGCTACCCAGCACTGCTCCTGGCGGAACAACTGGCACACCAGAGGT
>PWZA01000136.1 GCA_003567655.1 Dehalococcoidia bacterium | reverse complement strand
CTCTTTGATGAGGGTTGTTTCGCCCGTGGGCAGGCCTTCGCAGGTGATGCCCCGGGAGCCGATCAGACCCGGCGCGTTGCCCTTGTCGATGATGGTGAGCTTCTCCGACGCGACCTGGCTCCCCAGCTTGCCTATAAAGCACGATTGCTGCGAGTAGAAAGCGCCGGTGGTGCATGATCGAATGATGAGGTTGCTCAGAAGTTCTCCCACCGGCTGAGGGCCCAGTATCACGGGGTAATCACCGCTGGGCATACGGACTCCGTCCAGTGATCCTATGGCGTTGCCGGCCGCCTCGCTTCCCGCTGCATCGTCCAGCTCGTTGAGCTTGAGATGAACCGAGTAACCGCTGCCCTTGGCATCTCCCTTCTCCACCATGGCGGTGACACCGGCCAGGATCGTTGCTGCCTGGTCGCTCTGCACGTCGGGCATATCGTAGGAGCCGACCGCCATTCTCTCCTGCCGTATGGAAAGGTCGCCGCCCACTATAAGCCCCAGGTCGTGCAGCGCTCCCCCGGGGGCCATGCCCCTGAGCTTCTCGGACTCCAGGAACGACCAGATTGCCCCGTCGAGGATCTTCCATCCTCCCTCCACCAGGGCCCGGCCGCTGATGTCCATGACCACGGGGTCGTGATAATCGGAAAGTGTTCTCTTCTCTCCCGTTGGCTGCGGCAGCGAGCGGAACTCGGGATCGGTGATGGCCCCCTGCTTCGCCTTGTCCAGGGCCGCCTTCACTCCCTCGAGTGAAAGGTCCCTTTCCTCGGAACCGAAACCGACCTTGTTGCCATCGGCGCCGTTGAGGACGATCTGAACGCCGACACCGTAGTCCTCGGTCGATTTCGCCTCTTCCACCCCGTTGCACGGTATGTGGGAGGTGTAGTTCAGCCTCGTCCACAGGCGATTATTCGCCGAAGCAAAGACCTGGGCAGACTTGATCTCAGGCTGCGTTTTCAGGAAGGCAAGCGCCTTCTCAACGGATTGTTTCAGTTCACTCAGTTCTTTCACTTTGCACCTCCTACAAGCCTGGCATAGCCTCTCAGCGTGGGGCCGCCGTTGCCCAGCTTCTTGGCCTGCATCGGTTGCCCTTTGCCGCAGTTGAAGACAGGGTATATCCTCAGGTCGTTTCCTACCGCGTCGATGGACATGAGATAGTCCTTCGTGTTCGCCATGATGCCCCCGTCCCGGAACATCTCTCCCAGTTCTCCGTTCTTGATCTCGAATACCTTTCGGGATGTGATGCGGAAGTTCTCCCTGCTTTCAGAGATGGACGGGATGCGGTGACCTACCACGTAATATCCGTGCTCAATATCCTTTATCATCTGCTGCGGGTCGTCCTGTCCCGCCCCGAATACCGTTGTCGACATTCTGATCAGGGGCACGAGGGAGGCGTCGATGGCCTTGTAATGGCCGTTGGGGTTGACGCCGAGTGTCGCCGCCGTCTGCCGGGAGTTCATGAACCCGCGAAATGTCCCTTTATCGATATGTACTATTCGCTGGGCAGGCGTGCCTTCATCGTCGTATTCATAGTGGCCGAACCCCGGAAGCAGGGGGTCGGAATAGGCCGACACAAGAGGAGAGGCGATCTCTTTGCCCAGCATGTTCTCCTTGAGATTTCTTAAGAGCCAGCTCCGGCCGGCATATGCCGTTTCCAGCTTCAATGCCCGGTCGAGCTCCGTGGGATGGCCGATGATCTCGTGTACGAGAAGGGTGTTATAGTGGGGATCGGTCACTACCACCACGTCTTTGTCTGACGAGGGGCACGGTTTGCTGTCCGTCAGCGATACGTTGTCGGCGGCCAGGTCCAGAGCGAAACCCATGAGCGGCTTCGACCTGATCAGGTCTTCATCTATGCCGTCGGTCAGCAGTTCCCATCCCCGCTGATGTCCCAGGCAGTCGTAGTGGGTCTGCTGGACGCCCCCGTCTCCGATGGCGACCACGACGCAGAGCCCCTGTGTCAGGGCGTATGTGCGGTCTATGCTCGCCCCCTCGGAACTGACCAGGAGCTCCCGGTTGAGCGATGTCTGCGCCATCACCTGGTTAACCTTGACCCTCGGGTCGTGGGCTGCCACAGCCTTCGAGACCTCCTGAGTTAGCCTGCCTACATCGTCCAGGCTAACATCGAGGGGGTTAATCCTGTAGACGCCGGGAATGGTGTCCGTGCACACCCTTATGGGAGCCAGTTCAGTGCTCTGTAGAGACTGCCCCAGGACCTTCCAGCGTTCCAGTCTCTCGCTCTTCGCCTTCGAGTTGGCGGTGGCCCTTTCGTGGGCTTTGCCCAGGCCGTCCCGGATGATTCCCCTCAGGTTGTCCACGTCCGCTGATCCCAGCGCTTGACCGAAGTAACCGGCGGCGGGTGTACCGTTGCCGGCAATGACCCTCAGGCCGTAGGAAAATCTGTAGTCCCGAAGGCTGAACTTGCTCATTCCATCCTGGGACATCGCCCCCTGCCCCTCTCCCACTCCCAGCCTGAGGTCGATATAGCGGCAGCCCTCCAGACTGTCCCTGGATTCCGATATCAGGTTTGCAAGATCGTCCTTTACTCTGTCGATTAAGGCGATATCTACCTTATGTGCCATGGATGAACCTCCCTTCCTGGCGGTCGGATTTGTTGGCCCGTTGCCGGGGCATCAACCCCGCTATGATAACCGAAAGTTGGGGTTGCCTTCAACCGACCGCCTTTGTTCTCTCTCCCCCGGTGGGAGAGAGTTAGAGTGAGGGGGACTATGACCTCCCTGTGCTATAATTCGCCGCATAACTGTACAGGAGTGAACCTAATGTCTGAAGCGAAGATCGGCATCATGGGCGGAAGCGGGCTCTACAGGATGGAGGGGATGACGGATGTGGAGAAGGTGAAGGTGGGCACCCCATTCGGTGAGCCTAGCGCCGAGATCGTACTGGGTACTCTGGAAGGGGTCAGGGTTGCCTTTCTTCCCCGGCACGGAGAGGGTCATCGAATAGGACCGGGCGAACTGCCGGCAAGGGCTAATATCTATGCCCTGAAATCTCTCGGGGTGGAGAGGATCATATCGGTAGGCGCAGTGGGGAGTCTCAGGGAGGAGATACAGCCCCTGGATGTCGTCATTCCCGACCAGTTCATAGACCGCACCAGGGGACGAAGCAGCACATTCTTCACAGGCGGGATGGTGGCTCACGTATCCCTTGCCGAACCCTTCTGTCCTGTGCTGAGTGATGCTTCGTTCGAGGCAGCTGGCAGGGCCGGAGCCAGAGTGCATAAGGGTGGCACTTATCTTGTAATGGAAGGCCCGCAGCTCTCGACAATGGCCGAGTCACAGCTTTATCGCTCTTGGGGTGCCGATATCATAGGAATGACAGCTTCGCCTGAAGCCAAACTGGCCAGGGAGGCCGAGATCTGCTACGTCACTCTCTCTATTGTTACCGATTATGATTGCTGGCATCCGATCAATGAATCGGTTACCACCGAGATGATCCTGACCAATCTGAAGAAGGGCGTTGATGACATGAAGAGGACTCTTAAGCTGCTGCTGCCTGCCCTGCCTCCCGAACGAGACTGTGCCTGTGCTGGCGCGCTCAGCTGTGCTATAGCCACCGACATCAGATACATACCCGAGAAGAAGAAGGAAGAACTCAAACTGCTGATAGGAAGATATATGGATGGGGAACAGGATGCCGTCGAGACCTGAGTTCGGTTGTCTGCCCACTGCCATCGGCAGCATGCCTCACACCGATCCCGACGAAGCCTGCTCGGTCATCCTGAAGTATCTGCCCGATATTCCGGTGTGGCCCCAGTTGCCGAAGCGCTCTTCCAGGGAGAGCATGGTCGCCCAGTGCAGCGAAGGTTTCCCCGGCATAGTAATTTACGGTGATAAGATCCGTATCGAACGATCGGCAGGCTTCGAAAGCGAACTGGAGCAGATCTACATCGATTCTGAAGAAGACAGTGCCGGCCAATACGGGATCTCAGCTGAATATGCTGCAGGGCTTGCTGCCTTTCTCTCCCGGGCGGCGGGTAGCCGAATGGTCAAGGGGCAGGTGACGGGTCCCGTCACCTGGGGACTGACGGTTACCGGTGAGGACGGCCTGGGTATCCTCTATGATGACACGCTGGCCGAAGCGGCCTCCAGGTTCCTGCGACTGAAGGCATCATGGCAGGAGAACGAACTGAGAGGGATAACACCCGACACGATCGTGTTCATCGATGAGCCCCATCTGGTCTCGCTGGGCTCGGTGTTTGCTCCTATACCGGAGGAAAAGGTGCCCGCCCTGCTGGACGAGGTGTTCAGGGGCATAAAGGGCGTTAAGGGACTGCACTGCTGCGGAAACAGCGATTGGTCCGCGCTTCTGGAGACTGACCTCGACATTCTCAGCTTCGACGCCTATAACTACGCCTCTTCCCTCGCCGCCCACTCCGACAGGGTGAAAGCTTTTCTCGAGCGTGGAGGCAGCATCGCCTGGGGAATAGTTCCCGGCGATGAGGATGCCCTGGCTCATGAATCACAGTCCAGCCTGCGTGACCGCCTGGAGGATTCTATGGCCATGTTCACCAGGGACGGCATCAGGTTCCGGCAGATAGTAACTCAGGGGCTGATAACCCCTTCGTGCGGCCTGGCCAGTCTGTCGCCCGGGGCAGCGGACCGCGCTCTGGAGCTAACGGCAGGGCTGTCCCGCGACCTGCGAAGTCGGTACGTGACGTGATCCGGGCGTAAGAACCGGCATCTCGGGCAACTCAAAGGCAGCAGGTCTTGCAACGACTGCCGGTAAACGAAGACCTGCGTGTTCCCACGAGATTGGTTTGACAACCCATCCCGCGCTCCGTATGATGGAAGGAGGTGGCCATGTCAAGCAGAAGCATATGCCTGCCCATAATAGCCGTGGTCGTCGGCTTTGTGAATGCCTTCGCTGCTTTTCAGGTGCACAGCATGCTCTTCTGCCTTCTGCCACTGTGGGCGTTCGGCTTCGGATACTTCTCGTCGCGGAAGACAGGGCTCCTGTCTGGCTTCCTGCTCTTCATGAGCTATACCACTGCCATTACGTTCATGGGGTACCCGACGTTCGAGCCGCTGGAGTACCTCTTCAACTTCCTTGCAGGCGGGTTCGTCCTCTGCATAATAGGGTACGGGGCGTTGTCGGTGAGGAGAGGAGTCAAGACCTTCAGGTCCATAGGGGTGCTGGTTGTGCTTGCATTGCTAGTGGGTTGGTGTGCGTTCATATCCTTTCCGAGATACACTTATAGCTACTGGGTCACCATAGTTTCTTCAGAGAGGCAGGAAGACATCGAGATCTACTTGCCCATGGTAGCTGTTGCTGGAGAACCATACTCAGAGATACTGGATCACCCTTTTCCTCCAGCACGGGCCAGCTCCGGAGACCGATTCCTGGACCGGCAATCTCTCGAGATAGTCGATACGGAGCACGGCAAGATGCTGAAGCTGCGCATACCTGAGCTGGAGAGGTGGGGCCCCACCTACACTGCAAGTGTAAGCTTCAGAATGTCAGGCGCACCAGAGGAAAGGCTGCAGTTCATGCCCAAGTATGACGTGGGCGAGATCGGTCTCAACGATTCTGAACGGCTCTTCGGGCCGGTAAGGGTGGGGGCCAGGGAATACCTGCAGGAGTTCCGTCTTCCGATGAGAGTGAACTCCGACACGACTGCTTCAGTCGAAATCCTCTCAGGTTGCAGTGCCGGCAGGGTGGCGGGCATCAACTTCCGCAACCATGAAGCCCGGTACTACTCAGAGGTTGTCGATACTACCACAATCACCGGCGATGACTGGGTTCTTGTCGGCGCTAAGGCTGTGATGAACTCCGGCGTTTCGGGAGTCGACTGACACCCCTTCTACGAAGTGAGACTGCCTTTGTTATGCTCCTCCAGCGCCCTTATCTTCTCCACCCTCTGCACGTGCCGGCCTCCCTCGAAATCGGTGGACAGGAAGGCCCTGACGATCTCCCGGGCGGATGATCCGTCTGTGTTCTCTCCCCTCAGGCAGAGCACGTTGGCATCGTTGTGACTGCGGGCCCGTTGGGCCTCGAACGGATTGTGACACAGGGCAGCCCTTATTCCTTTTACCTTGTTGGCGGCGATGCAGATGCCGATGCCGGTGCTGCATATCAGTATGCCGTAGTCGAAGTCGCCACCGGCCACCGCCTCTCCCACCTTCACCGCGATGTCGGGATAGTCCACGGAGGTCGTGTCGTAGCATCCGCAATCCTTATAGCTATGTCCCAGCTCTTCCAGAAAGGGCATGATCACCTCCTTCAGGGAAAACCCCCGGTGATCAGCGCCGATGGCGATGCGCTGCTTCATTGCTCACCTCCAGGTATTCTTGATACGCTCTGTCGATCTCCTGTGCAGGTATTATGCCCTGACGCAGGATGACAGGCACCTCTTGGGTAATCTCTACAACCGTGGATTCCTGTCCTCCCGGACAGGTGCCGCCGTCGATAATGAAGTCGATCTTTCCCTCCAGCTGGTTCCGGACTTCAGCGGCGGTCAGGGCAGGTCCGTGGCCGCTGATGTTGGCGCTGGTTCCGATAACCGGTCTACCCAGGCCTCGAATGAGGGCATGACAGACAGGGTGGTCGGGAATGCGCACCGCTATGCCCGGTCCCGTGCCCAGATGGGCGGGCAGCGAAGCTGCTCGGGGGAGGACAATCGTCAGCCCGCCCGGCCAGAAACGTGCGGTCAGGTAGCGCGCCATCTCCGGGATCTCACTCGAGAGCACAGACAGCGACTCCATCTCGGCGATAAGCAGGGGAAACTGCCGGACCCTGGGGCGACCCTTTATCTCGTAGATCCTCTCCACCGCACATGCGTTGAAGGCGTCAGCGCCCAGCCCGTAGACGGTATCGGTAGGGAAGGCGATCACCCCTCCCTTTTTGAGGATCATGACTGCTTGCTCGAGCTCCCGGTGCATGACATCCATTCTTGTGAACGCTAGTATAGCACGCTGTCCCGGCGTCCAGAAATCGTCCACGGCTTATGGCAGATGTTCACGAAGCGGGAGGCCGCTCACAGGTTGATAATAGTCGCCGTCGATGATAAGCTTAAGCGCATGCCCCGCCGGAAACCAGACACGAAACAAGAACCCCGGAGCCACAGGATCGCTGCCAGCGATGATATAGAAGTCTCCACTTATCTGGAACTGGCCAGAGAGTTGCGCGGGGAGCAACCTCTTGCCGAGCCGGAGCAGCCGCCGGGCGAGCGTGAGACCATCGTGGTGCTCGACTTCGGCTCTCAATACAGCATGCTCATCGCCAGGAGGGTGCGCGAATGCAATGTCTACTGTGAGCTTGTGCCCCATGATACTCCCTGGGAGAAGATAGCTCCTCTCAATCCGCGTGGGTTCATACTCTCGGGGGGTCCGGCCAGCGTCTATGATCCCGGTGCACCGCTGCCTTTGCCCTACATTTATGAGAGCCGTCTGCCTGTTATGGGCATCTGCTACGGGATGCTGGCGGTAGCGCACCACCTCGGCGGCCGCGTGGCCCGCGGAGCGAAGCACGAGTACGGCCATACAATCCTGCACCTGAGTTCCGAGGACTGCCCGCTTTTCGAGGGCCTTCCCTCATCTCTCCCGGTGTGGATGAGTCACGGCGACCAGATAATGGAGCTGCCCCAGGGTTTCAAGTCACTCGCCTATAGTGAGAACTCGCCCTTCGCCGTCATAGGTAACGACAGCAGTATATACGGGCTTCAGTTTCATCCCGAAGTGGTACACACCGCCGACGGTAAGACCATATTCCAGAATTTCGTGCTCCGGATATGTGGATGCCAGGGCAAGTGGACACCGGCCAATTTCATATCTGAGAGCCTGGATAAGATCAGGGCGCAGGTGGGTGACGGCAGGGTGGTCTGTGCTCTCTCGGGGGGCGTCGATTCGGCAGTGGCTGCTACGCTGATTGACCGTGCCATCGGCAATAAGCTGACCTGCATCTTCATCAATAACGGATTGTTGCGCCGCGATGAGCCGGAGCGGGTTCTCAATACGTTCAAGCGCAGCTTGAAGATGGATATCGTCTATATAGATGCTGCCGACAGGTTCCTCGAGCGGCTGAAGGGAGTTACGGATCCGGAGCAGAAGCGGCAGATTGTAGGTAATGAGTTCATCAAGATCTTCGAGGAAGAGGCGGCCAAGCTGGGCAAGATCGACTACCTGGCTCAAGGCACTCTCTATCCCGATGTCGTTGAAAGCACGTCTCCTGAAACAAAGGCCGCTGTCAAGATAAAGAGCCACCATAACGTCGGCGGACTGCCCGCTAAGATGAATTTCACCCTCATTGAACCGCTGAGGTTCCTGTTTAAGGACGAAGTCCGGCAGGTAGGGTTAGCCCTGGGACTGCCCGAGGATATGATCTGGCGGCAACCGTTTCCCGGTCCGGGTTTGTCCATCCGCATCATCGGTGAGGTGACGCGCGAGAGACTGGAGACGCTTCGTGCCGGCGATTCTATTCTTATGAACGAGATAAAGAGAGCGAAGCTCTACCGCCAGCTATGGCAGAGCTTTGCCGTACTGACCGATGTCAGGAGCGTCGGGGTTATGGGTGATTACAGGACCTATGGCTACATGATGGCGATCAGGGCAATAACCAGCGAAGATGCTATGACCGCTGATTGGGCACGGCTGCCCCACGACCTGCTTGCCAGGATATCCGATCGCATAATCAACGAGGTGCCCAATATAAACAGGATAGTCTATGACATCACCAGCAAACCCCCGGCAACTATAGAATGGGAGTAGCTGCTCGGCTTGCTGAAGGTCGGCGAGCAGTGCGGCAACGGCGAGCGGAAGAGCTGTTTAGAAGGAGGTAAGAGAATGAGCCAATCTTATGAAGAGCTGAGTGACGAACAACTCGACATGCAGGACGATCTGGAGATGCTGCGTGATATCCTGGCCTACGAGTTGCAGGCCATCAACCAGTATGAGGAGCATCTGTTGTACCTCGAGAATGGAGCGGCCGCCTCCGCCGTGCAGCACATCATTGAACAGGAGAAGGAGCACGTAGCGGAACTCCTGAAGCTGATTCAGACGCTCGACCCCGTCCAGGCGGAGAAACTCAAGGGGATTCTGTAATTCGACGGCAGGAAGCCCCGCGTTCAGGGGCGTCAGGAACGACAGGGGTAAGAGCAAGCGGAAGTGATAACAGTATCTCCTGTGGTATGCGCTGTTGTCAATGGTGAGAGGTCCGCTCCGGAAGAGTGTTGGCATGAGCCCGGGTAGGGCGAGGCTCTAGTGTGCAGTATTGCCCTCGATGCCGGGATGATTTTCAGGATTGGATGACTACCTGTCCTGTCCGTGTGTTATGCCGGGTCCGCTTGCCGTCATCGCAGGCCGGGCGGACACGAGGAGGTGACCTGTGAGAATACTTGTCATCGGAGGTGGGGGCAGGGAACATACTCTGGTCTGGAAGATCGCCCTCAGTCCCCGGGTGGAGAGAGTCTTCGCCGCTCCGGGGAACGCCGGCACGGCGGCTGTGGCAGAGAACCTGGACCTTCGTGCTACGGATTTTGAGAGTCTGGGCAAGGCGGCCCGGGAGAAGAAGATCGACCTCGCCTTGGTCGGCCCTGAAGCTCCGTTGGCCTCGGGCATAGTGGACTATTTCGATAGTCTGGGCATTCCCGTCTTCGGCCCCACAAAGGAGGCCGCCCGTGTTGAGTCGAGCAAGGCCTTTGCCCGCAGTCTGATGGAGAAGCACGGCATACCCTGCCCCGGAGGAGCCGTCTTCTCATCTCATCAAGAAGCCCGCGAGTACATTAAAGAGCAGCGCATGCCTCTCGTGATCAAGGCCGACGGACTGGCCGCCGGCAAAGGCGTGATTATCGCCAACTCTCTGTCGGAAGCTGAGAAGGCCCTTGCCGACGTTATGGATACGAAGGCTTTCGGTCCGGCCGGCGACAGGGTGGTCATCGATGAATATGTGACCGGCCGCGAAGTGAGCCTGATAGCCTTCTGTGATGGCAAGACGGTTTCCGCCATGGTCCCTGCCTGCGACTACAAGAAGATCGGGGACAAGGATACCGGCCCCAATACGGGGGGCATGGGAAGCTACAGTCCGCCGGGGTTCTTCTCCGCTGCCATGACGGAGAGGGTCACCGGGGACATTCTGCTGTCCGCTGTGAAAGCTCTGGCCAGTGAAGGCATGACATATAGGGGTGTGCTCTATGCCGGGCTTATGATAGCCGATGGGAAGCCTCTGGTGCTGGAGTTCAACGCCCGCTTCGGCGATCCGGAGACGCAGGTTATCCTGCCGCTGCTCAAAACCGACCTGGTGGATGTTCTGATGGCGGTGGTTGAGGGCAGGCTCGACGGTATGAACATAGAGTGGAGATCGGAAGCCTGTGTCGGTGTCGTCATGGCCTCGGGCGGCTATCCCGGAAGCTACAAGACGGGCTTTCCCGTAAAGGGGCTTGACAGCCTGGACAGCGACGCGCTGGTTTTCCACGCCGGAACCAGGCCGGGGTCTGATGGCTCGGTCCTTACCGACGGTGGGCGCGTGCTCACGGTGGTGGCTACGGGCAAGGACATGGCCGCCGCCCGAGAGAAGGCTTATGACAACGTTTCTCGTCTCTCTTTCGAAGGGTGCTACTACCGCAAGGATATTGCCCTGAGGGAGACAGATGGGGTACACTCTATCGCCTGAGCACAGGAAAGTGAACGAATACGGGGTGAATCAGCAATGGCATTAGTCGGAATAGTTATCGGCAGCAAGAGGGATAGCGATCTCATCCAGCCGGCGCTGGATGTGCTCAAGGAACTGGGCATCGAGCATGAACTATCGGTTATCTCGGCGCATAGAAATCCGGAAAGAGCGCGTGAATATGGACTGAACGCAGAGATCAGGGGTCTCAAGGTTATAATAGCCGGTGCTGGCTATGCCGCTCACCTTCCCGGTGTTCTGGCTAGCTGGACAACCTTGCCGGTGATCGGCGTACCCTTGCCCACCAGTGACCTTAAGGGCACGGACGCTCTGCTCTCGATAGTGCAGATGCCCGGGGGAGTTCCCGTGGCCTGTACGGGCATCGGTACAAGCGGGGCGAAGAACGCCGCGCTGCTTGCAGCCCAGATCCTGGGGTTGGAACATGAAGGGGTAAGAGAAGCCTTTCGCGAATACAAGCAAGGATTAGCAAAGGGATAGTATGATCGAGCGTTATTCCAGACCGCGGATGAAGAGTATCTGGTCTGAGGAGAATAAGTTTCACCAGTGGCTGAAGGTGGAGCTGGCGGTTTGTGAAGCCTGGGCTGAACTGGGTGAGATACCCCGTGAGGCCATCCCCCGGATAAAGAAGGCCAGCTTTGACCTGGATCGTATCGCCCACTTCCTCAAGGTAACCCACCATGACATGACCGCCTTTCTCAATTCGGTGGCTGAAAGCCTCGGCGAAGAGTCGCGCTTCATACATCTCGGACTCACCTCCTCGGATGTTTGGGACACCGCCCTCGGTCTGCAGTTGACCCAGGCGGCGGATATCCTGGCCGAAGATGTAGCAGAACTGATCTCAGTTCTGCAGAACAGGGCTATCGAGCACAAGCATACCATCATGATGGGACGAACCCACGGCGTGCACGCTGAGCCGACCACTTTCGGCCTGAAGATGGCGTTGTGGGCTGAGGAGATGAAGCGCAATGCTCAGAGACTGGCCGAAGCCAGGAACGGCATAGCGGTGGGCAAGATATCGGGAGCGGTAGGCACCTATGCCACTGTGCCTCCTCAGATAGAGGAGATAGCCTGCACCAGCCTGGGGCTTTCCCCGGCCCCCATATCGAATCAGGTCGTCCAGCGCGATCGCCACGCCCATTTCCTGACCACTCTGGCCATCATCGCCGGTTCGCTGGAGAAGTTCGCCACCGAGATCAGGGGCCTGCAGCGAACCGAGGTTCGCGAAGCGGAGGAGCCTTTCGAGGAAGGTCAGACGGGCTCGTCGGCAATGCCGCATAAGAGAAATCCCGAACTCTGTGAGCGCGTTTGCGGCATGTCCCGACTGGTAAGAGGCTATGCTCTGGTTTCCATGGAGAACATAGCCCTCTGGCACGAGCGCGACATCAGCCACTCGTCCGCGGAGCGGGTCATACTGCCCGACTCTTGCCTGGCACTTGATTATATGCTGTCCATATTCACCTCGGTGATGAAAGGGCTAAAGGTTTATCCGGAGAGCATGCGCCGCAATATCGAGCTTACCCAGGGGCTGTGCTTCTCACAGCGAGTTCTTATCGCCTTGATAAACAAGGGCCTGACGCGCGAAGAGGCATACAGGATGGTGCAGCATAATGCCATGGAAGCGTGGCAGAATAGCAATAGTTTTCTTGCTCTGCTCCGCTCAGATGAGTTGATTACGGGTAAGCTGGACGGGTATGAACTGGAAGCTCTCTTCGACTATGATTACTACCTCAAGAACGTGGACACCGTCTTTGATCGCCTCGGGTTGAGTGCAGGCGGGGCGCGAGCAGAAGGCCGGCAGAGTTGAGCCCGATGCTCCGAAAGTCGGAGCATCATAGTGCTGAAAGGCACTGAATTCGGAGTTCTAGCGCGGGAACCCGGCATGAGATCATAAGAAAATGAAGACCGCACAAGAGTACATCGAGAGCATGAGGAGCATGCGTTTCGAGCTCTACATGTTCGGAGAGCATGTCACCGATCACGTTGACAACCCGATCATAAGGCCTTCGATGAACTGCATGGCCGCCACTTACGAACTCGCTGAAGAATCGCGGTTTCCGCAGTATCATAGACTGATGACGGCCACCTCGCACCTGACCGGCAACAGGATAAACCGTTTCTGCCATATCCATCAGAGCACTGAGGACCTGGTCAACAAGTCAAAGATGGGCAGGGTTCTGGGCGCCTATACCGGCTCCTGCTTTCAACGTTGCGTCGGAATGGATGCACTCAATGCATTATCCATGGTGACATATGACATCGACCGCAAACACGGAACCGGGTATAACAGTCGATTCTTGAGGTTTCTGAAACACGTACAGGATGAAGACCTGGTCTGTGATGGTGCTATGACGGACGCCAAGGGTGATAGAGGTCGGCGTCCCTCCGAGCAAACGGATCCGGACCAGTATCTTCACGTAGTGGAGGAAAACAGGGACGGCATTGTAGTGCGCGGGAACAAGATGCACCAGACGGGGGCTGTGAATGCGCATGAGATCATATGTATGCCGACCAGGGCCATGCTTGAGGAGGACAGAGACTATGCCCTTTCCTTTGCCCTGCCCGGTGACAGCAAGGGGATTATATACATCTACGGGCGACAGCCGTGTGACACAAGGAAGATCGAGAGCCCGCAAATGGATGTCGGTAACGTTCTCTACGGTGGACAGGAGTGTATGGTCGTCTTTGATGATGTCTTTGTTCCCTGGGAAAGGGTCTTCATGTATAAGGAGTATGAGTTTGCCGCCGATCTGGTGGAGAAGTTCGCCTCCTATCATCGCCAGAGTTACGCCTGCAAGTCAGGCATGGGCGACGTCTTGATCGGGGCCAGTCAGTTGATTGCTGAATACCAGGGCACTGCCGGGGCCTCTCATATCAAGGAGAAGATCATCGACATGATCCATCTCAACGAAACCATGATGTCCTGCAGCCTTGCCTGTGCTTACGAAGGCCATAGGGAGGATTCGGGCACTTACTTCGTGGATGCCCTGAGGGCGAATGTCTCCAAACTGAATGTGACCAGATTCCCCTATGACATAGCAAGGCTGGCACAGGACATTGCAGGCGGGGCGATAGCGACCATGCCTTCCGAGAAAGACCTCAGGCACCCCAGGATAGGCAAGTATGTTGCCAAATACCTGCAGGGCGCTGATGGAGTTGCCGTGGAGAATCGCATCCGGGTATTGCGGCTCATTGAGAATCTAACGATGGGAATGGGGGCGGCATGCTATCTGGCAGAGTCCACGCATGGTGCCGGGTCTCCAATGGCTCAGAGGATTATGATAGCGAGGCGGAGCGACCTGGAGACGATGAAGAGCAGTGCCAGGAGGCTGTGTGGCATCGAACCGTAGTATGCCCGGTTCCGGTTAGATGCATGATCACTGATCCTTGGTAGACAGTGTCCGGGGATCAACAGAAGACTATCAGAAGAATGGAGCATCAACGGAGGGAATCATGAGTAACAGTTCGCAAGTCTTGATCAGTGCAGACTTACCTCTGCCCTTGTTCCGGAGCGGCAAGGTAAGAGAGGTCTATGACCTGGG
>PWZA01000084.1 GCA_003567655.1 Dehalococcoidia bacterium | reverse complement strand
GTGCTGTTGAACTCCGTTGATGAAGAATCTGAGGAAGTCGTAGTGAGTCTCGGAGGAGACCTTCCAGTGGAAGCTCAGGGTCCCCGGCCCGGTAACAGTCGTGCGCAGCCAGGTTGACTGGTTGTGGGTGATAGTTCCGCTTTGAGCGGCGCTGCCACCATGGTAGGAGGTATCGGTCTGGCCGAACCAGTTGGCGTTGCCGCCTGTTGTCCAGGGCAGGGATGTATTGTCCAGTGCCTGTCCGAGGGAGACCGGTGTTGGGGATGGTGAGGGTGTTGATGATTCCGCACAGACGGCGCTGGCTGGAACAGGTGATAGCCACGCAAAATCGCTACTCGGGTAAGAGAAGTCGTAGCCAAGTAATCCGGACGGATCCAAACTCGTGTTAGTGTTTGGCGGCTGGAATACTCCGAAATGCAGGTGCGTTATGACATCACCTAGGCCTTTGTAGAGACGATTGCCCTGATAGCCAAGGAGTGTCCCCCTCGAGTAGGTCTGGCCTAGCTGCAGGTCATTGTTGACATAAGAGGTGTTCGAGTGATTGTCAGCCATGTGGAAGTATCTAGTTTCGATGGTGCCGTAACCAGGAACGTTGTCGTGTCGGAATGTGAATCCCTGCTTGGGCCCTGACCCACTCGAACCGATGCTCTGATCAAAGATGAAATTGGTAAGCACACCGTCATAGGGGAGAAAGACTGAGTTTCCCCTGGAGCCTGAGATACCAGTGCCATCTGTCCGGGTCCATATGTCGATACCTTTGTGATTCCCGGAGGCTGAATTGTGAATGTAGCCCACATAACCGGGAGAGGGTACGCAGAATTGAGCCCCCAGAGTCGTTGCTGAGGTCTCGCTCGAATACGGCGACTCCCCGGCGCTGTTGTAGCCTCTCACTCGATAGTGATAGGTAGTCCTCGCCGCCAGACCGATATCAGAGAAGCTATTGACGTTAGTTCCTACCGTGGCTATCTGGCTCCACGACCCTCCGGTACCGGTCTTGCGCTCTATCCTGAAACCGGTCTCATTATTGGAGTTGTCCTGCCATGATAGGTTGATCTGGCTCGATGATATCGCCGTCGCCACCAGGTTGCTCGGGGGAGTGGGAAGAGTCGTCGAACTGGCAGTGGCGGCGCAAGCCTCGTTGGAGTAGCCGGAGTTGCCGGCCGAGTTGTATGCCCTCACCCTGTAGCAGTAGGTGGTGCCCTGAGCAAGGCCGGAGTTGGAGTAGGTGTTGACATTTGCGCCGACCGTGGCTATCTGGCTCCACGACCCTCCGGCACCGGTCTTGCGCTCTATCCTGAAACCGGTCTCATTATTGGAGTTGTCCTGCCATGACAGGTTGATCTGGCTCGATGATATCGCCGTCGCCACCAGGTTGCTCGGAGGAGCGGGAAGAGTCGTCGAACCGGCAGTGGCGGCGCAAGCCTCGTTGGAATAGCCGGAGTTGCCGGCCGAGTTATAGGCCCTCACCCTGTAGCAGTAGGTGGTGCCCTGAGCAAGGCCGGAGTTGGAGTAGGTGTTGACATTCGCGCCGACCGTGGCTATCTGGCTCCACGACCCTCCGGTGCCGGTCTTGCGCTCTATCCTGAAACCGGTCTCATTATTGGAGTTGTCCTGCCATGACAGGTTGATCTGGCTCGAGGATATCGCAATCGCTACCAGATTGCTCGGGGGATTCGGTACGCTAGGAGACCCGCCTGAAGCTTCCTTCATAAGATACACGCCAGAGAAGCCCTGGGAGTCGGCACTCCAGCCGATGACACCGTCATCCCATTGGATACGCCACCAGACCATTTCTTGCGCGACCACCGGAGCCTCCAGTAAGGTCCATCCTCTGTTGTCAGGGGACCTCCTCGTGATGAGGGAGTGCCCCGTACCAGGCCCTGTTCGCACGGCAAGATTGACAGCATCGGCGTACACCCGTACACGATAGCTGAGACCATCATGTCTCACGCTGGGATAGACGCCCTTCCCGGGCATTGGCTGAAGGTAGGCAGTCCCTCCCAGCGAGGCCTGTGCTGTCCATCCTGTATGTCCGGTCACCCACCTTATTCGCCACCATCGGTAGCCCTGGTTGGTCTGGGGCCCTCCGACAACTTCGCCCTCGTAGCCTGCAGGCATGGTACGTATAAGACCGGCCCCTGTCGAGGGAGCCTCTCGAACAGCGATACCACCTCCAGCATAGGTGATAGCCACACGGTCGCCGACCTCTATGGCGGTGCTACTCGCCTCAACGGAACCGGGATGGATTCCTGCTGCCGGAAAGAGTACCATCGATATCAGTATAGCCAGGATGATTCCAATGGTTATATTCTTTGTGTGTTTCATTTTGTCCTCCTTTTACCGTCTGTTTTGATTGTCTGTGAATTCCCTGCTCCTGAAACGCTGTGACGCCCCAGGAACAGGGAATCTCTCGATCGTGCGCGCTACATGATCACCTCCTTCTCTGATAGCCTTGCGTGGGTTGCTCACCCCTTATTGACGACCAATAGCCTCACGAACTGACAGTGGCAAACTGGCATTCCCTCGTGTCATCGAGAGCCGCGATTACCAGCGGATGCTGGCGGTTGAGTCTGATCGCTGGTATGGGCTGCTGGTAGCGCTCAACCAGCCCACGCTCGATGAAGTGGGACAACTGCTGCTGAACTTTCCCCTTGATGACAGCGTTGCCATTGGTAATGCGCCCCACTGTTGCCATGAAGGTCAAAAACCTGGAGGTCTGCTCCAGGCGATCGATTGCTTTCACGATATCCCGTTCCCCTGGTTCCTTCACGCAGCTGTCATCTGTCTCGACAACCTCGCCGTTGTCTGAACTGCCGTCATCCCCAGTCTTGGCTTCACTCTTGATATGCGCAGGCACATTTGCTTGATAGCCTGGTTGTCCCGTCGCCTTCGGAGCTGGCCTTATCTCGAACCCGCATGTCTTCAAGATCCTGCCCAGTACTCCGTCCATAGAGCTGTAGAGCACCAGACGCCTCTTCTGCTCCAGGATGCTGTGGCAGGTAGGGATTATGTCTGAGTCAGAAGTCACCACCAGAAAGGCAGAAATAGACGGGCGTTTCATCAGGGTGTCCCGGATTCCTTTCTCCAACAGCCGGTCATCGCTGCGTTTCATGCTGTTGCCCCCGTTAGGCCAACTGGGCGTATGGATCATGGTCACACCCAACGCGTAGAGATCCAGAGCTGTTGCCGTCAGGTGTTCCTGCCTGAAGTCACCGTAGCAGCGGGCTTCCTCGACGTAGCCAGCACCATTGGCTTCATTCATGATCCATCTGAGATCCAGATCCAGGCTGTTTGCCAGGTCAATGAACACTGCTATCTTCTCGGTCCTTTTCATCTTGCACTCCTGTCGTTCTTCTTTCCCGTACACCAATCTATGACGTCAGAACGTCTTGAGGCCTGACGCTTTGGGGCGCCGTTCTTCCTTTCCTTTGCAGTGGCCTGGACGATGGCCTTCAACTCGGGCTCCAAATGCAGGTGCACATCGGGATGCTCATCGAATGCCCTGCAGAACGCACTAAGGCATTGAACAGCATGGTGATAAGCTTCGTAGCTGCGATGATGATCGGTGATGCCTCTCTCGGTTTCGGCGAGTTGCGTCCGGGGTCGCTCTGGGGCTGGCATGCTCTCCACGTAAGCCGTCCTGACCTCCCTGAAGAGGCGAAGCAGATCTTGTTCGGCAGAGCGATTGCCCTCTCTGCAGGCTGCCACAGCAGCCCCTATCTCGTTAGGGCCTTCCGAGTAGTCCTGCTCTCCGCAGAACTCCTCTTTCGCTATCGCTGTCACTGCTGCGCCTTTCATTGCCATTCCTCCTGTCGCTTTCTTAGGTAGACGGCCAGAAACGAGCATCTCTGACACTTCCTAGCGCTCCTCTTTCTGTCCTGCCGGCTGGCTTGAGCCATCGCTCTCAGTCGTTTCTCCTCTGCTTGCCCCCGCTAACACCATTGACGGCTGCACCGTGTAAGGCCTGACACCTGCCTGCAGGTGCCGCTGATCCTCGGGACAGCCCCAAAGGTGGGTGCCTGGAAGAGGCATCCGCAAGCTCAGCGTGCTGCATCATGTCTGCGCATATAACTGCAGTTGCTGTAGTACGGTATCCGTGGACTCCTGTTGCAGGCCGTGCCATTCTGGATCGTCCTCCTTACTCCATATGACGGCTCAGTTCACAAGAGCATGACAATTCCTCTCAGTTGCTGGCCGGGCCCTACTCATTACCTTTCGACCTGTCAGCCCGGGCTGCTCTTAGACCATGCTTGCCAGCGATCGAGTCGGTGAAGTAAGATACGCGCATGCTCAAATATAGATGCGCTGGCGTTGATGATCGATTCTGTTCATGCCAGAGCAAAACGCCGTAAGGCGGAGAGATGGGGACAATGAGTAGCGACAAGGGGCAGACCACTGGCTTGAGTGATCATCACGACCCTAAACTTGCGGATGCGGTGTCCCTGCCAGGTTCATGCCAGGCTAGTTTCGGCGACATTGCGACAGACTTCGATCAGTTGTTTGATGACTTCGATGAACTCATTCGGCTTGAAGGTGAGACACTCTGGCGTATACTCTCACCTCGCGGTGTTAGTACTGTTCTGGATTGTGCCTGCGGCACCGGAATGCAGGCTATAGCGTTGGCCAGGCTTGGCTATGGAGTCTCGGCATCGGACATCTCCACCAAGTGCCTGGCCATGGTCAGAGACAAAGCCGCGAAACAGGGCCTCACAATATGTACAAAACGCGCGGACTTTCGTACTCTGCATCCATGGCGGGGAACTCAGTTCGATGCAGTAGTCGCGATGGGGAACTCGCTGCCGATGCTGCAGCAACCCGAGGAGGTTGATCAGGCGCTTAGAAGCATGCGGCGACTGCTGAGGCCTGGTGCACCGGTGATAGTAAGCGTGCGCGACTACAGCGTTCTCAGGGATGCACAAGAGACTCAGATGCCCCGTATCTTCAGAATGCGTAACGGCAACCCGGAATGGGTCATGGATCTGCGGCTATTCGGGACTAGAAACGTCCGTGTGGTCACTCTGTTTGTGACCTCCATCGCTGGCAGGTGGCGGCTGAAGAGCTTTGTTAAGCCCTACCTCTATCTTCCGGCGGAGGATGTAAGGAAGAAGATGGAAGCAGCGGGGTTCTCAGGAGTTAAGTTGCTTGACCTCTCAGCATCCAGGCCATATACTGGTGGCGAGTGGTTCGTAGCCGTTGGGGAGCAATGATAGTCGATCAGATAGGCGTCGCGATGCCGGGGCAGGGCTGGATGATCCGGACGAGCCGTTGGGTTGCGAGAGCGCCTGATACAGGTGGCTGAGAGCCGGCCGCCACGGAGACATGCGCATGGGTTCAAATGAGCTAACTGATCCGCAATCACTCAAGATAAGCCTGTTATGCCGCGGCATTTCTGTGAGTCCTGCCGCTGAGGCCGCGCTTACAGGCGACGGTACAACCCCCATGTCTGTACACGAATACCCCACTACCGGTGGGTTGACCCTGGTGTTAGAAGACGATACATACGTTAATGCCCCGTTTGATGAGCCCATCAAACAGGCTCCTGAGGCAACCCTCCTCTTCGCACAGCAGGAACAGCCTCCGTTCAGGGTCTTGTTCAGCCGCCAGGAGTTTCCGGCCCGGGTGCTGCCTCTCCCGGGCTTTCTGTCCGCAAGGGATTCAAGAGGCCGTCCGGTCACTGAGGCAGTGTTCTCACACGCAGACAGGGCCAGGCTCTCCCCCATCGGAGGCTGTCACAATAACTGCGACTTCTGTGACTCTCCCCTCAGGAACTACGAGTTACGCCCTGCAGAGCAGCTAGTGGAGGCTCTGTCGATCGCTGCGATGGATACTGCACTACCTGTACATCATGTTGTGATCAGCGGGGGGACTGCGAGACAGAGTGACTATGGCTACTTCGGGGAGGTGTGTCAGTCAATCCTAAGGAACGCCAGGATGCCGGTGGATGTGATGATGTCAGCGCAACTGGGCACGGATCTTATCGACCAGTTATGCAGTTGGGGGGCATATGGCTTCTCCATTAACATGGAGTTGTACGACGAGGAGGTGGCAAGGCGGATTGCCCCACAGAAGCGGGGCTCAGGCCTGCAAGAGTTTCGTGCCTCTGTTGAGCGTGCAGTCCAGAACACCGGTGGGAGCGGGAGAGTGCGTTCGCTTCTGCTCGTTGGACTTGAGCCGGAGGAGCAGACTCTGAAAGGAGTGGAGTTCTTGGCTGAACTCGGATGCGATCCTGTGCTTAGTCCCTTTAGACCGGCTCCGGGCACGCCTCTTGCCAGCCAGCCGGGGCCGTCCTACGAGTTGCTGGAAAGCGTGTACTTGAGGTCGCTGGACATCGTGGACCGGTATGGGGTGAAGCTGGGACCTAGGTGTATTCCCTGCATGCACAATACGCTGAACTTTCCTGATCGGAGTGGCGCATACTATTACTCTCGGGACCTGAGATGCTGGAGTTGATACCGAGTCGGAGACAGAGACTTAGAGAGATCAGAGATCGCATCGGGCGACGCAAGGTGGTCTTTTTTGGCACACGCGGTGCAGATAGTCGTCCTATATTGGAGACTGAGCAGTTTCGAGACTGTATCTCTCTGGTAGCTCCTCTTTCGGCAGTATCTATGCCCAACGAATGCTGTCTGGAAACCCTTACTGGATTCAGGGTCGATCTGGACACGTATCACACTGATAGAGATTCGTCTGAGGGAGCTCGGTTACTTCATCACTCGTTCCTGCGTGCCTGCGATGAGCCATCTATCCTTATGACCTATAGACCTGCGGAGTTTCTTACATCTGTTTGCTTCCCCAGGCTAGCAACAACTCAGTACCTAGGAGTCTTCGATGGTCTTTGTGCGATGCTGGAGCATAAGCCTTTTGTTGAAACGTCACTGCGCGCTGCTGGTGTTCCTGTTGTAGGTTGGCGCTACTTTGCTGATGAGGACATGCCGCGGCTGGCTGAGTTGATCAACCATGAACACCACGTACTGAGAGTGAATCGGTCCAGCGGCGGAAAGGGACTGGTACTAGCACAGAGCCCGGAAGAGCTGCAGGCGATTTGGCCCTCCCATACCGATCGATTCATTGGTGCTGCACCGTTGCTTCATCCAAGTGTTCCCTTGAACATAGGTGCCTGCGTCTTTCCAGACGGTTCGGTAACTCTGCATACCCCGTCAGTTCAGTTGATTGGTCTGGAGTGCTGTACAGGTAGACAGTTTGGTTACTGCGGTAACGATTGGGGGGCGATGAGGGGTCTGGAACCGCAACTGCTGGATAGGCTACAGGAGGTGGTGTTACAGTCCGGGCGTTGGCTCAGCAGGATGGGGTACATCGGTGCATTTGGGATTGATGCACTTCTTCATAGGGGCGATGTTTTACTCTCCGAGGTGAATGCTCGCTTTCAAGGCTCATCTGCCATATCAGCCGAACTCGATTCTCAGATGGACTTGCCAGACATCTATCAGGATCATATGGCAGCCTTCCTCGGACTGCCGGCTCCTCCGGTGGTGCATATTCGTGACCTGGTTCGAGAGCAGGCCGCAACCTCGCAGATTATCTGCTATAATTGTAGCAATAGGGAGGTAGTTCTGCGGGACACTTATGCAGGCACGAGCACTCTCGTTCGGGTGGATCTGCTGCCGAGGCCAGGCATCCGACTGGCTCAAGACGCCATACTGTTTAAGGCGGTCGTCAATCACTCGGTGACTGGCGATGGACTTAGCCTGTCTCAAGATCTCCACGACAAAGTGGTGGTGTTGGCGTCACATCTGTTCACCGGAGTGAACACGCCGTAAGAGAGGGCCGACAAGCTAAATGGGAGCAGGTGCTTCCGAGGCATCACTCTTCGCGTCTTAAAGGGCTGCATCCGCCATGTTTGCCCAGCGTTAGCTTCTGATCTACGGAGAGCGCCTGTTGTCTTTGGACCGCACAATAAGACTGGACAGCGATTCATCAACAAGGCAATGATCGAAGATGCACTCATGGATATCAAACAATCCTACGTCACTATCAGCGTAAGAGGACAGGCCGCGGAGATCGCAGAGTTGTAGCTGGCATTCATGCAACCGCAGATAACCTTTGCAAACGACGGACTCCGGCCTCACCGTCCACTGGTAAATGCCTTCGCAGTGCCTGAACTCCACGTGTGATGCCTTTAACTTCTGCCCATCGTCAGTGCTGCACCACAGCATCTTGTCTAGTCTATGGCAATCAAGAAAATCAACGTGGTTCATGGCTCCCCCCATGAATGTCAGGCCTGTCCCCCTGATGTCCCTGAACTCAAACCGCTTGTCGACACCTGCTGATCCAGCAAATGTGCAGTTGATGAACAGGGCACCATCGAAGTCGCATTCCTGAAATGAACCGCCTTTAAACGAACACTGGAGGAAGATCGTTCCTCTAAGATCACAGTTGATCCATTCAACGTTCTCGAACTCCAATATGCCGACACCAGTCGCAGGTTCCACCAGACAACCGCGCCAACAGACCTGTTCCACCCTGCCCCCCAGCTTTCTCCAACGAAAAGCTTGTCCTCGCTGTGCTATCGGCGCTCCAAGCACGTCCAACGGATCACCCCGTGCTTGCTCCGACCAGTCGAAAAGCGCCGGCCCGAATCCATCATGAACCAGTTCACAGACTATCCCATCCGGTGCCTTCTTACGTCGCACGACACTGAACTTCTCAAGTCTGTCGAGGGCTTCACGTGAGGCATCAATGAGCCACTTCACAGCATCTAACTTCCTGTGTAGGTCCCTATTGGCGACCCGGCCCGAAAGGAGGCCTCTTCCTTCATGAATAGGGTCGCACATTGATTCGATTGGGCTGAGCTGTTCACGGCTAACACTCAGGCCAGCAGATTGAAGGACGTCTCTGATCTGCGTCACCGTCAGTCCCAGTGTATCCCAATCGGTACGCAGGGCGGCCGCGATCAACTGCGACTCGTACACCTGTACCTTCAAGTGTCCCTTCAGGCCAAACGACGACAGGAATGGTGCGATTCGAGCAGTCGCTCTTCTCATGTGAAGGATGAGTGCCAGCTGGTTCTCGTCATCTTGGCTTAGATCGTGAGGCAGACCTCTTTCGGCGGTCACCCTAAGTCGCTCCTGTGAGGCGTCTCTCGATTCAATGTAAGGTAACGGCATGACTCGCCTCTCGATGAAGAGGTAGAGCGCCAGATCTGCCAGCCGGGGACCGTCCAGCGTCGAATCTGCACGCTGCGCTCGCTCTAGGAGAGTATCTAACGTTTCTTCCGTGATGGTAACGCTCTCGCCGGGGTTCGTCGTCTTCGAGGACCATCTATAGAGCTCTTGAAGCAGTGCCTGCAGCCTCAACAGATCTACTGATGTCGGCCCGACCACGCTGTTGGTGGATACTTCGTGCTGGACGCTGCTTGCCGAGTCTCGTGGAATATCTGTTCCCTGCATCCATGCCAGAAGCTTGTTGACGGCCTCTGCTGTAATCCCGGTGTTTCCAGACCTGGCGGACTCATGTATCGCAACTCTCACGTCATGTTCAGGCATTCCGTGCAGGTAGGAGGTTACTTGGGACAGGTTTCCAATCTTGCTGTCGAGTGCCGCGAAGAGGTAGAGAAACTCCTGCCGGAAAGACAGGAGGAAGCTCGTCAGGAAATCCCACTGACTGACAAGTCTGGCAATAGTATCGAAGATCCTATTGCTCGCCTCATCACTAACGCGAAGCGGTTCTTCAAACTGGTCCATGCATAGCATCAGTGAACCGGTAGTCCTAGTCAGGCGGGCAATATAATCGTAAGCGCTGCCAGTCCGATCCTGCTCGAGCATCGCACTGCAATCCTGCTCCACACTCTTTCGAACGTCGATCCAACGGTCTGCCTTGTACAGATCTCCTGCCTCTTTCTTGAGGGTCTCAATGCTCTTCAGGATAGCGTCTATGAGAGTCGTATCTGGGTCCTGTTCTTCCCTCTGTGCTGCAGGAAGCCAGTCCCTCACAACTAACACAAATGGGGTGGCACTATTGTTTCCGTCCTTAGAAAGCCTTCTTGCACGCTGTATCCTGAATGTGGGTACAACGGCAGCTCGCAAGAATGACGTCTTACCAGTACCGCTATATCCGGTTAGAAGAAGAAGCCGGGAGGCCCGCATCTTATCGAGCAGTACCTTCAAGTCCTTGGCTCGCCCCCGGTAGTGCTGGTCGCCTTCGTTATAGGGCACCGGACCGGGCCACGGTCCTGATCTGGCGTCTCTGTCGTCTGACGTGATATGCAACTTCGGCATTGCCTCTATCTCCTCCCGCGTTGTAGGCTGGAATCCTCATACATAAAGCTCATGCTCTCCTCTGCCACATGTAGCCGGATCTCTGACTGACTACCCCTCGAGATCATCCAGGCCTTGTAAGAGTTCTGGCGCCAGTCCTCCCAGTGGTCCTTTCCACCTCTGGATACCCAATGAGTCGAGAACCGATGACTCATAGTCCCCGAACTCCTCGTTGATCGCGATCATAACACGCCAGGGTTGAGGAACGTAGTCCCTGTCTGGCGGCGGAAATGCAAAGTCTGCTATTCGTAGGCGTACGTCCCACTGTGATGGAGAGACACCCAGGAAGTAGAAATGCCTCTGCGTCCGGGTCCTGAGAATGTTGCGGAAGAACGTCGGGAGGCTCTTGATGACAAGGACGTCCTGCACCAAGTTGTATTCTGATAATGTGACAACTGGTTCGAGTTTCTTCGGTGCATATGTGTCCTCGTTAGGCAAAGTCACAATGTACCTTGATGAAGCCTCTCGTGATTGTGTCGATTTGGCCTGATATCCGGCCTGGGAGATGGGCTCTGGCAGATCATACAGTGTGGAGCCACGCAGTTTGACTACTACAGGCCCCGTTATCTCATGATCCATGGTCATCTCGGGATGACACCACGCCCAGGTTGGGTTCTCGTATTTGTGTTCTTTATCAAATGTCGCGAGCACCCACCGCTGATGGATCTCCCTCTTCGCCTCCCCCTCTGCCGGACGTTCAGCGCGGACGGGGAGAGCAACACAGTAGCGCTGCACTTCGATGCGTCTGAGTGCTTTCTCAAGTTCTGAGTCAAGGCTTAACGAGAAGGCAACAGGCTCGAACTTTTTGTCAGAGTCATCGCTTGAATAGTACAGGTACTGTTTGTTGAGAATCAGAGCGAGGGCCCTGTGGAACTTCGACATTTCATCTTCTGCGCCGTCCGAGTTCGCTTCATCATACTCCGTGAACCAGGTCGAGATCTGCTTTGGAAGTGAGCTTCGACCCTTTTCGAAGGCACTGGTAGAAGACGGTCGCATGTCGAATTCATCCAGACTGCTATCAACGTACAACGCGGCGCGAAATGCAAGCTCATCGTCGGTGGGATAGAATGACCTGTTGAAACTGAAGCTATGATATACCAGATCAGCTAGCCATTCCAGTTGGCGGATGGACAGTGTATTGCGGCGCTCCTTTGTTACTGCGCGCTTGGTAAGCTCTGAGTGCAGACTACGCATTGTTTTGTCAGTGACCTGGGGATCAACCGCCATCTTGGAGAACGGTTCTGCATCTAGAGCGGGTATGTTGCCGCCCATAAACTTGTATGTAAGGTCAAGTAGACGCTCGTACATATGCGGACAGTCCGGGTGTTCGCGAGATTTCCCTTGGACAGTCTGTCTGTAGGCGGCCAAGCAAGCCATGGCCAATGCTTCATGCAGCCGAGTAATCTTCTGATCATCCGTCAATGTCACACTGAAGGTCGACAATGCAGGCACAGCACGATTTGCGATGGCTTCCGAGAATGCGCTGGTTATCAGGTGAGCCAGCCATATCAGTTCCTCGCGAAAGGAGCAGGTCTCAGCGCCTGGAGTTTGTGGTGGTCTCTCTTCTCCTTCTTCGTTCGATGTAGATGGGGTATATACCAGAATGCCTTTCTGCGCCATCAGCGACATGAGATAATCACGGCCCGGTGAGTGCCGGAGGCCGGAGAGCATTGCATTGAAATCGCTAGTCATACTACGCCACGATTGCGTGTAGTGTCGGCCGATTACTGAGGCCTCTGTACCAATTATAGGAGTGAAACGTAGTGTGCTAACACTCTTCCTTAAGGAACCCAGTTTGTTGCGCAACTGGTCTATCGTTCCTCCCTCCGGGGAGATGTCTTGGATCTTGAACTTCGATTCACCCGCAACTTGCATATTCTCTAACCTCCCTCTGGCTCAGCTCTGCAGACAGAGATCTTGCTGTGACCCACTACAGGGTCATCATCCTTCGGATCATATTCCCAAAATCCGTGTCTGCTTAGCAGATCCGAGATCCGTTCCGATGATCCATTGAGTTCTGTGCGCATCACGATCACTATGCGCTTCACTCTCCATCTGTCGTTGTTCGTGCCCTTCAGAACACCGATCAGTTCCTCTATCCTGTTATACTCACGCTGCACCGTAGTATCATCTTCTTCATCTACTCTCACATGGCTCTTCAATATGAGCATGAGATTGCCCTCATAGAGGTCCCTTTCCACTTGAACGATCCGGGAGTTGGGCGTCTGTTCAAAACCTGCCACGCCTGCGACTGCTTTTCCCAACACCAATGTCGTGTTCGATGGATGTTGTCTTATGTAGCTCTGATACAAACTGAGGAGCGAACGACACAGCGGTACTGTGATCGGTCCTGATCGGCTGGTTAATCGGTAGAGCTCTCGCGCCAGATTCATCTCAAAGCTGTTCCGCACGCTATCTACGCCGTCACGTGGAGCAGAAACCGATATGACCCATCTATCGACCTCATCATCGGAGAGAATCCGACGGGCTGCAGCTGTAGCCAGACAGTTGGGAGTGTACGCCTCACCAGTCAGTTCGTCGATGAGGTCGCCATAGATACGGAGCATGCAGTGCAGACTATCTCCAAGACTGGAAACAGCTCGCCACGAAACAGCACATCCGTCGCCGGGTGGCGCCCAACTAGTTTGTTGCACGTGCTTCTCAATCTCTCGTTGAAACTGCTGAGCGCCCGTTCGCAGTGCGAGGAGATCCCCCTCATTGACGATGACGTCCATCGCCCCAGCCACGTGTGCCAGCAGCGCAATGGTTCTGCCTTTGGCTTCAAGGTAGAAGTCTCGATCCTCCCGCGATCTCGTCGAGAGAGTCATGATCTGCCCGCCTGTCTCGAGCCTGGCTGTCGCGTACCTGTGAGGTAGCATCTCAAGTCCGAGAGCATGTGAAGAGAAGAGGACCCCAAATGAAGGCCCGGCGGATGGCCCCTCGAATTGCCTGGAAACCTCGGCTTGTGCTGTACATCGTCCGTCGGGGACTGCACAGGAGGCCTCGCCTGGGCAGAACACACCACCTGGATAGTCAGCGATCAGCAACCCGAGGATGTCAGGTGGCGCGTAGGTGCCCCCGAAAGAGGCGTTTACCTGAGTCATTGCAGTGAGCAAAGAAGCCATGAATATGGCGTTCGTACATTGTGTGGCGAATGGTACTGGCAATGCTCTCAGTATGTGTCCTGACTTCCACTTAGATTGGTCGAGTCGCACGAGCACTATGGGTACCTCCAGTGAGAGTCGTGAGGTGCAGCTCAATCGATAAGTCGTATTCAAGTAGGCAGCTGTGACCCGGGATGCACCTCCGAGTTCCCGGTCTCTCAGGGTGTCAAGAATACAGAGCAGAAGCGATATAGGCTTCCGCAGGTTCCTATGGGCGCAGGCTGACAGAAGCGATTCTCTTAGTCCCCGGCGTTCATCTGGAGGCAAGAATATCTCCGGCGCTCCATCGAACGGCGGCATCTGCTCACGCCATAGCTGGACGTCGTTCGATTGTGGCCCGACAGCTGGCTCGTAGAATGCCATAGTTAGCCAACTGCGACTCAGCATTGGGAGTACAGCCAAATCGACGAAATCAGTCACGGACATATCGCCGGACTTAAAGGACTCCATCGCTCTTGCCACAATGCTGCGCCTCGCTGCTCTCAGTTCATCGGCAAGGAAATCACAGAGTGCAAGGTCTATTTCGGCTCTCAGTAGAGGCAGTTCTCTAAGACTACCATAGGAAGCGAACTGCTCTTTCTCGAGATCACTGACGATGGACCTGCCTAGGACATCAAGTCCGGCAAGCAAGGCATTGCATAACCCCACGGATAACTGGTTGTTGAGGCAATCTCGTGTGTATTGGAAGAAGGAGTCTCTCTTTGTTACCGGGAGATCGATAATGTCTTTGACTATTCTTGGCACTTCAAAGGACATAGCTAGATCACCTGTCCCTGTATTTTTATGGCGAGATTGCGGCGAGATATCCAGTTCCTGATGATCTGCTTCTGGTCCTCATCAACCGATTGGCATGGCTTACTCATCGGGATCTCAAAGT
>PWZA01000086.1 GCA_003567655.1 Dehalococcoidia bacterium | reverse complement strand
TGGGAGGACAGACTGAAGGGAGTGAGCGAAGAAACTCATGTCGTACTGGGCGACGGCAGTCGCGGCAAACACAGGCAGGCGAGCGAGTTCGTCAGGGAATACCTGGAGTCAGGGAATAGAGTAGACAGGGTCTTTGCCCTGGGTCGTGTCTTCATGATGATGGAATGCTCCAACGTAACAAGGCCGTTTGAGGTCAAGACGATTGTCGGCCTCACTCCCATTATGGTTGACGGCACGGGCATGTGCGGTTGCTGCCGGGTGTCAGTTGGCGGCGAAACGAAGTTCACGTGTGTTGATGGCCCCGAGTTCGACGGCCACGCGGTGGACTGGGAACTCCTCATCAAGAGAAAGAGGGCTTATCTGAGGGATGAAGCACAGGCTTTTGACCTGTGGCATATCGAGAATCTGCGTCGGATGGCGGAGTTATCCGAGATGCCCGGTCGGTCTTCTGTGGTGTAACGATGTCGGAGAAACCAAAGTTGAATCTGAACCGTGTGCCGATACCGAAGCAGGCCCCTGAGGAGAGACGGGAGAACTTCAGTGAAGTAGCCCTCGGATATACCGAGGATCAGGCTATGGAGGAGGCCGGTCGCTGCATTGATTGCAAAAAGCCGGGATGCAAGGACGGTTGCCCGGTCAATATAGATATCCCCGGGTTCATAAAAGCCATGCAGCAAGGTGATATGCCCGAGGCGGTGAGAATACTGAAGAGCAAGAACAGCCTGCCCGGGATATGCGGCCGGGTATGCCCCCAGGAAACACAGTGTGAGTTGACCTGCAACCTGGCCAGGAAGGATGCTCCCATTGCCATCGGCAGGCTGGAGCGGTATGTGGCTGATTGGGAGATATCCCATCCCGAAGCTGTAAAGCACGGGGATGACGGTGTAAAGCCCGGCGGCAGGAAGGTTGCCGTTATCGGCTCGGGTCCGGCAGGGCTGACCTGTGCTTCCGACCTGGCCAAGCTGGGACATGAGGTTGTCGTGTTCGAGGCACTTCACGTCGCCGGCGGAGTGCTTATGTACGGCATACCGGAGTTCAGGCTGCCCAAGGCGATCGTTCAGGGCGAGGTGGATTATGTCAAATCACTCGGTGTGGAGATCAGGCTCAACCATGTCATTGGTAAGATAGCCACCGTGGACGAGCTCCTGGGAAACGGATTCGATGCCGTCTTTCTGGCGCCCGGGGCCGGTGCACCGATGTTCCTTGATCTACCGGGAGAGAATCTCAGCGGTGTCTACTCCGCCAACGAGTTCCTTACCAGGACCAACCTGATGAAGGCATATCTGTTTCCCCAATACGACACCCCCATACAGGTGGGAAAGCGGGTTGCTGTGTTCGGCGCCGGAAACGTAGCTATGGATGCCTCCAGGTGTGCACTCAGGCTTGGAGCGGAGGAAGTGTACATAGTCTATAGGCGGTCGAAGACGGAAATGCCTGCCAGACTGGAAGAGCAGGAGAACGCCGAGGAGGAGGGTGTCATCTTCAAGCTGCTGACCAATCCCGGCAGGTTTATGGGTGATGAACGAGGTGTGATCAGGGCAGTCGAGTTGCATGAAATGGAGCTGGGCGAGCCCGACGAAAGCGGTCGTCGGCGGCCTATCCGTAAGCCGGACTCTGAGTTCATCATGGATATAGATATCGCGATACCTGCACTGGGCACGAGACCCAACCCTATTGTCCCCTCGACTACCGAGGGGCTGGAACTCACCAAATGGGGCACTGTGCTTACCGATGAGGACACCGGCAGTACGAGCAAGGAGAGGGTCTGGTGTGGAGGAGACATGGCCACCGGGGCAGCCACGGTCATCAGTGCCATGGGCGCGGCCCGGAGAGCGGCCATCTCCATTGATGCCTGGCTGAAGAATTCCGGCTGAGCCGCCATCGATGATCACAGGTTGACCGATTATGAAAGGACCGAGGAAGCAGAGCCAACAATTGTCCTCGGCCTGCTAGGTGTGCTATTATTACCGCGGCATGTCGTCAAGCCAGCAGGCGGAGGGTAGAACGCCTACCCTTCTTGTTTGGTTAAGCGGATAGATGGAGAACTCTGAACCAAAGATACTAGCTTTCTGCTGTAATTGGTGTTCCTATGCAGGTGCCGACCTTGCCGGCACCTCAAGAATGCAATATCCTCCCAACCTGAGAATCATCCGGGTGATGTGTAGCGGTCGGGTGAACCCCTTTTTCGTCCTTAACGCACTTCGTCTTGGCGCTGACGGGGTGCTCGTGCTTGGTTGTCATCCGGGTGATTGCCACTATCTTACGGGGAACTACCGTACACGCCGTCGAATGGCTCTCACGATGAAACTCATGGAGTACATGGGGATCGAACCGGAACGGATTCAGGCCAGCTGGTGCTCTGCGTCCGAAGGTAGTCGGTTTGCCGAGATTGTTGATGGTGTGACGTCCGACCTCAAGAAACTGAGCCCCAATCGGTTGTTCAATGACTAAAGAAGCAGAGAAGAAGCTACGAGAAGAAGTCCGGTCCCTTATGGAGAAGGGAACTATCGAGCGTATTATCGGCTACGAAGCAGGTAGCCTCAAGTTCACCACCACCCCTCTCATAACCGATAACAAAGCCGACGCGGAGAGGCTTGTTATCAACCCGTTTATTCACACTAACCTCAGCGTCTTCCTTCCCGGGTCGTGCGGCAAGGTGGGTATTGTGGTCAAGGAATGTGACTCCCGCTCTGTAGTCGCCCTCATTCAGGACAAGCAGGTTGATCGTGAGGATCTCTTCATAATCGGCGTTCCCTGTGCCGGCGTTATGGACGTAGCCAAGGTTGAGAAATTGACAGGGCTAGACCGGGATGAGATAGGCGAAATCGTCTGGAAGGGGAAGAAGGTGGCGGTGACCTATGGAGGTAACACCAAGGAGTTCGCGGCCGAGGATGTGTTGTCGGACAGCTGTTTAGGATGTGACCCCTCGGGTTTCAAGGAATGCGATATGGTCATCGGGGAGGCTGAGCCCGTTGTCGCCGACAAGGATGCCGGCAGGGCCAGGGTCAAGGAACTGGAGGGGATGGCCCCGGCGGAGCGCTGGGAGTTCTGGAAGAACGAGTTCTCCCGTTGTATCAGGTGTTACGCTTGCCGCCAGGTATGTCCGGTGTGTTTCTGTGACCGCTGCTTTGTGGAGGAATCGGAACCACGCTGGATATCGCCGCTACCGAAGTGGCAGGACAACCTTCTGTTTCAAGTTGTGAGGATGATGCATGTTGCGGGCCGCTGTACCAATTGCGGCGAATGTGAGCGCATCTGCCCTGTGAATATCCCTCTGGGAGCCCTCACGACCAGGGTGGAGGAGATAGTTGACGAACT
>PWZA01000108.1 GCA_003567655.1 Dehalococcoidia bacterium | reverse complement strand
CGTAGTCGGACTAAGGTACTATTCGAGTAGCTCGAGGTGCAGTTCTCAGCGGGGCTCTCCGGCAGTCGACCGCCGGAGTGCTGCCAGTATTCCCCAGGCCAATAACAGGAGCATCACCATTCCCCAGAAGGGCAGTGAGATCTCCAGTCGGGCGAACGCGATTGCCAGGGCTCCTCCGATCGATACCAGGGTGCAGGATCTAATCAGCGCTGCCCGCCAGATGTGGCCTCGGTTGCGAACCTCAGCTGCTTTCCTGAGCCCGCGGTTTCAGTCGACGTCGATGACCCGAGCTGAGTCGCTACGACAGCGACCCCAGTGTCGGATCCTGCACATTGAGATGTTTTGTCTATTATCAATGAGGTAACAAGTGGTATCATGCCATCAGGAGCACGTAAGGAAGGAGGCATTAAAGAGATGCCAGGAAATGAGTTTGTGGAAGTTGCCGAGAAAACCCGGTTGGTTCTGAAGGATAACCCTGAATGGCAGGCGCGTTATGTTGATTATGCGGGGATGATTGGGAACAATACTCCTTCGATTATCAGTGCGCGCGGCAGATTCCGTGAATGGCCACCACTAAAGGTCTACTTGAACACAACCTCGGCGAAAGGTGCGCGGAGTTCTGTCAGGTTTGAGTTGAGATATTTGGGGCAGACCGTTGCAGAACTGAAAGGAAACAAGGACAAAGGATTCAGCCTAAGCAACAAACGCTATGAAGAAACCAATTTGCGTGACTTTGGCTGCGACATACGCCTGTCAGCTGCAGACTGGGATGGCGAGGATAGTGCTAGGTTCCGTAAGCTCTTCAAAGATAGAAAAGGCCCGCGAACCGGTGGCGCTAATAGAGCAAATCAGGAGCATCGCTTAGAGAGCCTGCTATTAACGGAGTTTTCCAGGAAGAAACGCAAGGAGAAGCCACTACTGGGTATACAACCGGTCACAATTGCCAAAGTGCGTTTTCCGATGCCCACACCGATCAGCGCAAGTAACCCCACAGCCGTAAAGTATTCGGGAACAAGAGGTGGCGGTATAGACATCCTGGCGAGGACAGGTACGGGTGGCAGGGCAACGCATCTGTGCATTATGGAGCTAAAGATCAATAGTGGGAGAAGAGAGTCCATAGATGCAATGAAACAGGCCGTAGCGTATGCAACGTTCATCCGCGAACTGTTACACAGCGAGTCCGGAGCGGCTTGGTGGAAACTATTCGGTCTTAGAGGCGAAGTGCCGGAGCCTCTTGACTTGTATGCAGCCTGTGCGATGCCATCAAACGAAAGGAACGAGACTTCCTTCGGCGGGACAGAACTCAGAATTGACAGGGATATCATTAGGCTCCATTACCTCTATTTCATTGATGAAGACAAGAGAATCAGAATCAGACCCGGTGATACCACGTTAAAGATTATGTGAATGGTGGAGCGCTGTCATGCAAATCACCATATATCGCGGCACCAACGAGATTGGTGGAACACTGACCGAGGTCCAGACAGGTACGACGCGGATTCTGACTGAAGCAGGACACCCATCCCTCTTCAAGAATGCCCTTACTCCGTCGGATCATCTTGAGAGAGCTCCCCATTGACTGATTCACCTGCTGCGACTTATGATTGGGTGGCCGGAGCGCGTTAAGGCATGCCTTTAGCAACCGAAGTTCAGAAACGCATAGACGGCTTCTTGGCTGTGCATGATTTGCGCTCGTTGTATAGGCGGTATGAATGGGGCGGCGATACGTGGGAGAACGGCTTCCCTGCCATGCGCCAGCTTGAAATAGACCTTACAATGGCGGTCAAGCACCGATATCTGACCAAGACACATGTTATCTCTGTTGCGCGGTGGGGGCGGTTGCGTAACATCAAGAGGATCAGTTGCCCAGAGCTCATGAGCTTTTCGCTGTATGAGGGTGACGACATGACTGAATTCTTCGGAAGTCCGCCATCGTTCGCTTTGAGGCTTCTGCGAGATAGCATAAGAGGAATCGGACCTACCTATCTCAGTAAGATACTGATGTTCGGTCGACCACAGCTGTACGGAGCCATCGATACTCGTCTGGTGAGGGTTTTTGGCACTGTAGGCGGCGATACCGAAGGGCTCAGGTGGCTATCACTCAACGTCAAGACCTTTGGCTACGGGTGGTACATTCCTGAATACCAGGCTTCGTGGCCAGGAGAGTTCGATACATGGATAAGCATCCTTCATCATATCGCCGACCTGTGTAACTCTAGGGGGCACGAGTGCCCCCATCCCGACGAGTACATTAGGGCCGGTCTGCGTCAAAAGGGCACCTGGATCGCCGCTGATGTGGAGACAGCACTCTTTGCCCATGCGTCGCAGCGATTAGGAAAGGGAGCTTAACCGCCTCAACTGCCAATTCGACAACTTGGCTTTTTGTTACCCCCTACCACGGTGTTGGCGACCAAAAGTCCTCTGGTTTTGACAAAACCACATAGGTAGTCTAGTATTTTGTCGGGTTGGTTCTCCAGAATAGGACTGAGGCGGATAAGGGGATTGCCGTTCTTCTCTAACTAGTGGCTTAAACTTGACTTCCACTGGTGACGGCAAGGGTGAGATAGTGGGAGAGGCACCTTGTCAAATCCTGTGCCCGCCCAAACCAGCGTGTCCCCTCGGTTCCAGTCTACAAGAACAAGTTACTGGTACCGCGGCTGGCGGTTATACATCAAGGCGACCATACTCTTGTTTCTCCCTTTACAGCAACCACGGTATAGAAAGAAAGGGGATATGAATAAATGGCGGATAACTGGGTCAGTAAAGGAATCGTGCTAGCAGCTGGCGATGGTGGCCGTCTCGGTGAGCTTACCTCGAACATCCCCAAGGTTCTATTGCCGGTCCTTGGTAAACCGGTAATCTTGTACCCGATAGAGGCACTCGTGAGAGCAGGCATCAGGGAGATTGCCATTATCACTGGCCATCTCGCTGATGAAATAGAGGCGACTCTCAGCAGAAGCTCTATCCCTGAGGTGAGTCTAAAGTATATTTCTAATCCCCACCACCAGGGCGGAAATGCTCTTTCGGTAGCAGCAGGCGGCTGCTGGATGGCAGGCGAGCCTTTCGTTCTCTGCATGGGCGACCACATCATGCACCAGGACTATGTCTTGGGGTTTCTGGATAAGTCTCCGTGTCAGGAGACTTTAGGAGTGGATTTCTGCCCCGGTAATCACCATATGTTGGAAGAAGCAACGAAGGTCCGGGTTGACGGCAAAGGGTGTATTAGCGACATTGGCAAAGAACTGATGCGGTGGGATGGCATTGACACCGGCGTTTTCCTGCTAACGGGAAACTTTGTGAGCGCTGTCTTGGAGTTAAGCGTCAGTCGAGG
>PWZA01000147.1 GCA_003567655.1 Dehalococcoidia bacterium | reverse complement strand
TCGATGCCCGCCTGGGGGACTTCAAGGATCCAGCTAACAAGGCCAAAAAGCCTTATGCCGTGGTGCAACTCCGCCAGGAGGACAAAGGGGGGCAACTGTGGAACATGGTGGGCTTTCAGACGAATTTGCGCTGGGGGGAACAAAAGCGCGTGTTTCGTCTAATTCCAGGCTTAGAGCAGGCGGAGTTTGTGCGCATGGGGGTGATGCACCGCAACACCTTTGTCAATTCCCCAGAACTGCTGCACCCTACCCTGCAATTTAAGATCCGCCCCACCCTGTTGGCCGCCGGGCAGTTAGTGGGTACCGAAGGCTACACCGCAGCGTCTGCTGGCGGTTGGTTGGCAGGCACCAATGCCGCCCGTCTGGCCCTGGGCAAAGCTCCCCTGGCCCTACCGGTGACAACAATGCTAGGAGCACTGGTAGACTTTATTAGTACTGCCGAGCCCAAGCATTTTCAGCCCATGCCCCCCAACTTTGGCATCTTACCCCCCTTGCCAATCAAGGTGCGCAATAAGCGAGAACGCTATGGGCAATATCGCGATCGCGGCCTCAGCGACCTGCAAACCTGGTGCCATAACCATCAGATTGCCGCGGGAACTAGCGCCTGGGTGACCAGTGCCTAAGCTATCTATCCCAGGTCCAGCTCAGGATCTGGAGTTCTGCCTGTGGCAAAACTCCAGGTCTGGACTTGGCTCTGGTTTATTTCTGCAAGGCAGTCCTAGTGCCGAGTCAAGACTAAAAATCAGGGTCCCGCAGGTTGGGTTCCACTGCGTTTTACCCAGCCTACAAGTTTACGATTGACAGACCACTAGCCTTGTCCATATTTTTCCTCTCCATAGAATTGTGTTGGGGGGTAGGCATTCCAGCGGTCTTCTCTATAATTAAGGGGAGATTAAGAGAAACATTAAAGAGCTGTTAAGAAAAGCTAACCTATGCCCTATGACTTATTCCAATTCCTCGAATCGCCGTGAGCTAGACAATTTCCTCTATCCCCGCAGCCGCTACTACGGGGAGTTTTCGCCTCAGCAGCTCACCTTCAATGCTAATTTGCAAGAGTTTGCCCAGCGGGTAGGGTATATTTCGGGCTTGCAAACAGGGGGTAAGCTTTCCCCAGACGAGGCCTACCAACAGATTAAAGGGCTCTATAAACAGCTCAAGGCCAGCAAAAAAGGGCTGGGTCTATAAGGCCTCCGGTCCAGGGCTGTTTTCCAGGTCAGTATCGGTGTCTGCCTGGGGCGGTTGGTCAGCTTCCGGCCAGGGGATGCGCTCGTCTTCAGCCAACAGACGAGCTATTTCCCGGGCGCCATAGCGATTGATATGGCTCGGATCAGCAAACAGGTGGGATTGCCATCGCCAGACATCTAGCAGGTCAACCAGGGTCATGGCCTCGGCGCGTGCTTGCAGAAATTGCTGAAACTGCCGCTCATAGCCAATTCTGACGGGGTCTAAGTAATCATTACTGAGGGGCAGATTGACAAAGACCAGGGGAATGTTTTCTGCCCTGAGAAAATCAATCACCGCCTCAAATGACATGGCTTGCACCCCACCTTCTAAACGAAAAGGACGGTAGGCATTGTCATACTGCCCCCTTACCCGAGGAAAGGTTTGATAGTAAACCGCCGGATTGAACTGGTCATTCACCGCCAAGAACCCCTGGCTGTTAATCGGGCTGGCGGGTACTGTGCCATCCGCTTTGGCAGCCGGGTCAGCGTCTGTCTCAGGGCCTTGGTCTGTCTCTGCCTGGGGTTGACTGGCTTCAGTATCTGCCTGATCGGTATCTTGCACAGTCAGCCGGGCTCCCGTCTGTACAGCCGCATAGCCTGGGGACGCTAATACTTCCGCAAACGTACGATCAAACCGCCCACTATTTAACCCCCGAGAGCCCTCAGCCCAAATCACCAGGCGGGGATACATATCCGGTGCTAACAATTGCCGGGTAATAAAGCTTACAACCTGGGCGGTAGCCCCGTTCACGCTAAAGTTATAGACCCGCAGGCCAGGATAGCCCTGTACCGCCAGAGCCTGTTGCAACACTACCGGGTCAATCCCTTGAAGGGCACGGGAGCTACCCAGGATGAGAATATCTGGCGGCCCCAGGGTCGCCACATAGGAATGGTAGAGGCTCACCTGCTCATCAAAGACATCTGTACCCAGGGGTGGGAACACCCGTGAAACTCCGGCTTGGCGAGCCTGTTGTTGGGCCACCTGCAAATTGCTGAGGTAATCCTGGGCCTTGCGCTGGCTAAACACCTGGCGCGGGTCATCGGCTGGGATAGCCTTGAGTAGCCCCACTGACTGGCTCCAAGCTTGAGCCACCTGGTTCCACTCAGCGGCAGTGGAGGCCTCCTGAGCCAGCTGGGCGGCCCGATTTGCCTCCCCAGCCGCCTGGTACCAGAGGGTAGCGCCGTCCATTGGCGGGGAGGCGGCATTAGCGGTCAATGGCTGACGCGGTTCTGAGGTAGACGAGGGGCCATTGAGGCAGCCCGTCACTACCAAAGCCAGGGGCACTAGCCATCGTCTGGGACCAAAGTTCAATCGTGTCATTGCTCTAGCACTCGACAGCGGAAATAGCCCTGTTATGCTTAAAAGGCATAACTCCTGGAATATGGACAGATCCCTTGTCTGCCTTTTGCCTTCTTACCTTTGCCTTCCTGTACTAGCCAGTCCAGACTGGATGTTCAGCAGGCTGGTCCTGAGGGTGCAATGCTATTCTACCGTGCCAAGCCGGGGGGCTGGGGACCCAGTCTGACCTTTCGCGACGGCGGAACAGCCTTGGGAAAGATTTGCTTTTAGGAAACTCTCTGCGATAGTTGAGACTATGCCGAACGTCCATGAGGTAATCTGTGGTTCCCCTGAAAGACTACAACCCGGTACGCACAACCCCCTATGTGACCTATGGGTTAATTGTGCTGAATGTGGCCATTTTCCTCTACGAACTCAGTTTGCCCTCCACTGGGCTAACCAGCTTTTTCCAGGCCTGGGCAGTAGTCCCCCAGGAGTTATCCCATAGTTTGGATACCGGGGTCTCGGTGGTTAACGCTGAGGAGTGGCTAACCCTGATCACCAGCCAGTTCCTCCATGGCGGCTTTTTACATTTGGCTGGCAATATGCTTTATCTGTGGATCTTCGGCAACAATGTCGAAGACCAGATGGGGTCTTTCAGATTTTTGCTGTTTTACCTGCTGTGCGGGGTGCTGGCTAACCTGGCCCAGTGGTTTTTTGCCATGGGGTCTGATATTCCATCGTTAGGGGCTAGCGGCGCGATCGCTGGAGTGATGGGAGCCTATATTTTCCGGTTTCCAAATGTGCGAATTTTGACCCTGGTGCCCTTGGGCCCAT
>PWZA01000153.1 GCA_003567655.1 Dehalococcoidia bacterium | reverse complement strand
CTTCAGGCAAAGAATGACCTGCTCATCACAACAAAGCCGAGTCTTTCCGTAACTGAAGATATCATAGATCGATTTCACTCTTTCAAATCACAGATACAGTTCAGGTTTACTATTACCTCTTTGGACAACGGACTGCTATCGTTTTGGGAGCCAAACGCTCCTTCTTTTGAAGAGCGTCTCCAGTCATTGATATATGCCTATGAGAGAAACTTCAAGACCAGCGTTTCAGTAGAACCGTATCTTGACTATGATCCATCAAAGCTAATCCACGTTGTACTGCCTTATGTCACGGAGTCAATATGGTTAGGGCCCATGAACTATATCCCCCAAAACGGCGTGTTCAATGAACTCAGACAACAATACACAGAGATACGAAGACGATATGAGATCAACCGCCTGAAACAGATCTTTGAGAGCCTGAAGGAATGCCCGAAACTTCGGTTTAAAGACAGCATGACGATCAAACTCAATGCCTCCTGTTACTGAGGATATTGCGTCGACTGTGCTGTAGATTCCGTATGTTCTGACTTCGAGAGTGTTCTCAGGAAAGCGTATGAGCCTCCTTTAGCCCGATGACTCCTGTTACTGCTGTCTGTTGTGGCATGCCATGTGAATTTCCCCTTATAGCTTTGGATGACGCATGAGTCTGCTTAACACCATGTCAGAACACTACAATCTCTTGGGGTTCTGTGTATTGGAAATGGCGATTCTGGGGCATAGCACTTGATTCTGCCTGGCCTGATTGGTATGGTGTCCCGCGATTCCCCTAACTGGTGGTGTGTTCTCTGAATCCGTGTTGTCGCTCTGAACGGTGTGTTGTCCTGGGCACCAGGCACCATGTTAGGTCAGCATCCCGGGCGCCCAAACCAACCAGGTCTACAGGCTTCTGGAGCATTGCCCAAGTACCGGGCAGTGCTGCAAGGCATCAATTCGTTCTCTCTTTCAGTATCGCTGCCAGATCATCAAGCATCTTGTCAAATCTCTTAACCTTCTTGCTTTCCCAGGCTAGTTCAAAACTATCTCGTAGTATGTATACACCGTCCAGCTCATACTCAGCCATCACCCTATTGCGGTGTTTCCCCTCGAAGCGTTCGCGGCCATCTCTGATTATGAAATCATTGTCATTGTCAGTCGTAGCTAGAAACACTCTGATCCCCTTGGTGATATCTGATGACAGCAGTTTTACCTTCCAATAGCATGCCTGAGCTATCCTCTCCCTTAGACTGGTCTTGCAGGATACGATAGCAAGGACGGCTGAGTTCCAGGCTTCGTCCGAATCAAGCCATGCTATTACAGAATCTGCATCAGGCAGCAAGTAGAAGTCCTCACCGTATTTCACAACCATCTTCCTCATCAGTATCTCATTCCGTTTGACTTGCCCCTCAGTAAGGACTTCAACTCCTCTGTAGTCCGCATCCTCATCTTTGAGCCTTTTCACGTATCCCCGGAGAATTGCGTGTATCACCGCCTGAAACCTGTTACCAACATAGGAATGCCAGGACTGTTCGTTGTATTGCTGAACATACTGGTCTTTCAGGCCTCTAATACGATCCCATGCTTTGTGAGGCTCAATCCTTCCTGATTGTATATCCTCAATGACACTTATGACTTCTTTCTTTGGGTCGCTCATCAGCCCTTCACCTCTCGTATCTTGCCCACTTGATGGCCCGCGGTTCGCTCGAGACTTCCCTGAGAGCTCGCTTTCTAACAACCAACAGGTACTTAAACCCTCTGAGGTAGAAGTTGAATCGTCTTGCCCTGTTCTGCCACACGCCCGTATTAGAGGATTGACTCCTTCTCGAAACACAGATGATGTCGACAGGTTCAAAGTGCTTGCACAATCTCTCATATATCTTTAGCCCTACAGGCGTGAACTTCCTCTTAACCCACTGGTCACCGATCAGCCAGCCCAGCACCTTCCCCTCCTTGAGAATCCGATGCGATTCTGTCATCACCTTCTCCAGTTCATCGTAGAACTCTTCCGATTCGCTCGAAATGCTGCCTATGTTCTGGGGCTCTTCATTGTACTTGATGTTATCGCCGTATGGGCTGTCGATGAAAACCATATCTGCCGAACCGTCCGCAAGAGGAATACTCCTAGCATCATTCTTGATGATGTCTTTCCTCGTTGGGTGTATGTCATAGCCTATTGCTAACCTCTTCTCCTCATTGCATACATCAATGGTTGTACCACTGCCACACATCGGATCCACAACCAGTTCCCCTGGCTCAGTATATCGCCAAACCATGTTGTATATTATTAGTGCAGGCGTAACCCCCGCGTACTTGTTGTTGCCTTTGGGAGTGAGACCATAGCTCTGCCTGGGAAAGTCCCAGAACGTAGTTGCTTCGATCTGAGGAATCTCCTCCTCAATATCTATCCTGGCTCTACTCTCTTGAATACTCTCTATCAGCTTACAGATTTGCTCCCTGTAGTCGGAGGCTTGGCAGTTAGGTGCAGAATCCACTTCAGCCGCTGAATCTAGGAAAAGAGTCAAAACCTCTTCCAGTTTGTCCCTGAACAGCGGTTTGGTCCGTCTAACACCCAGTTTGGCCAACTTAGCCTTGGCCTTGAATACCTTGACCTTGCGTCCGAGACAGTCAACTCTAACTTGGTAGGGGTATCGTCTACTGAAGGCATCAGCCTCTTTACTGAAGTGGCCGTCTGAGACTGCTCGGAATACTCCGTAGAGTGCATCTGTATCAACGTTATGTAAGAAAAGAAGGTCACCTTCCCTGATTCTGATCACTACAGGCCCATAAGCCGTCTCTGTAGCTAACACCATCCTGTTGAAGCATTCGTCTTCCGTATCCTCTGTGCAAGCGAACAAGAAACCCCTGGTCAGTAATGCGTCTCTGTCGTCTGTGCTGACTCTAGCTGAGTTGAAAACCTCTGTTTGGCTTTGTACCATTTACGCCAATTCTAGCACAACCGCAGGTCTCCATGTGACATCTCCGCCTTGCGGGCCGTCAGTATTCTCCGATCTCGAGCTAGGTACAGCAGGGTGCACCTTTCACGGAGGCAGCCGTTCCCCTCGCAGGCAGCATCAATATGTCCCGAGGAAATCACACAGCAGCCGGCTAACCCCAAGTAACACCATACCGATCAGGTGATGACAGGTCGGTTACTGTGTTCGCAAAACTCGGGACACAAGGAGCCACGTCCTTTCCTGAAGACTCCTCTTCTCATCGTGAGGGACTGCAGTTCGGTATTCAATTCCTGCGTGGTGGGCGTGCCAGTAGGACTGCGAAGAGCACCATGGCGGACACTATCGAGGGTCCCCCTGGCGGCGAGAAGAGAGACGTGATGAAAGGTGAGGGCGGTGACGATGAAGGGCTGG
>PWZA01000175.1 GCA_003567655.1 Dehalococcoidia bacterium | reverse complement strand
TGCCGCACGAGTGGGCCGATACGTGGCGTGTGAAGAAGCGCCCCGGCATCGAGGGGATTGAAACGGAGGGAATCCCTCGCCGCAGTTCTCGCAATGGCATTCTGAAGAAGCGCCCCGGCATCGAGGGGATTGAAACGCTCGTTCAAGCTGCGATGCCTGTCCCTCCTGCCACTTGTCTGAAGAAGCGCCCCGGCATCGAGGGGATTGAAACCTGGGTGGCCTTGGCGATTGCGGCGCGGGCAATGGCGTCTGAAGAAGCGCCCCGGCATCGAGGGGATTGAAACCATCGAACGTGCCATACTCGGCAGCCAGGGCACGGGCGGTCTGAAGAAGCGCCCCGGCATCGAGGGGATTGAAACGCCGCGCCAGTCGCCGAGGCGAACCGGCAGGCCCTGCAGTCTGAAGAAGCGCCCCGGCATCGAGGGGATTGAAACCTTCGGTATATTCGCGGTCTAATGATTGGTTGACCAGTCTGAAGAAGCGCCCCGGCATCGAGGGGATTGAAACGTGTTTGACTCGACTACTTGTATTCTATCATATCTTTGTCTGAAGAAGCGCCCCGGCATCGAGGGGATTGAAACTTGCGGGCCGTGCGGATGATCTCGGCGAAAGCCTGCAGTCTGAAGAAGCGCCCCGGCATCGAGGGGATTGAAACCTCCAGGGGGCTCTCCGTCCGGACCGCCACCTCGTCGTCTGAAGAAGCGCCCCGGCATCGAGGGGATTGAAACCATGGTACTCTCCTTTGGTTAGTGAAACGGTACACGGTGTCTGAAGAAGCGCCCCGGCATCGAGGGGATTGAAACGCTACCATCATGTGGGTCTCTTGCACCCCCTGGAGGGGGTCTGAAGAAGCGCCCCGGCATCGAGGGGATTGAAACCCGCTAGGCAGCACAGTGCCAGTCTCCACCCAGTGCCGTCTGAAGAAGCGCCCCGGCATCGAGGGGATTGAAACTAGCCGTACTGGAGGGGGCAGGTGAGGGTCTCGCCGGTCTGAAGAAGCGCCCCGGCATCGAGGGGATTGAAACTAGCCCCTTGAAGCGTCGGCTACGGTTGCGGGTGATGGTCTGAAGAAGCGCCCCGGCATCGAGGGGATTGAAACAGCACGTGCTCGGGCTTCTGGTTCACGTTGCCGGCCCGGGTCTGAAGAAGCGCCCCGGCATCAAGGGGATTGAAACTTGCAGCCCTCCAGCGTGTCGGCCCACTGAACGAGCAGTCTGAAGAAGCGCCCCGGCATCGAGGGGATTGAAACTCGACTTCCCCCCGTTCTAGGGTTTCGTTGCACTCCGTCTGAAGAAGCGCCCCGGCATCGAGGGGATTGAAACCGGGTTGCCATGATGGAGCCTCTTGAACAGGGAGGGGGGTCTGAAGAAGCGCCCCGGCATCGAGGGGATTGAAACCCAGGGCCTGGCGAACATCGGCGTAGGGCACGGTCGCGTCTGAAGAAGCGCCCCGGCATCGAGGGGATTGAAACGGTGATGCGACGCCCATCGGCCAGCAGGCCGTCGGTGTCTGAAGAAGCGCCCCGGCATCGAGGGGATTGAAACGGCTTCCACCAGTTCGGACGGGAGGGGGTGCATCCGTGTCTGAAGAAGCGCCCCGGCATCGAGGGGATTGAAACGCCAGGGCCTCGCCCTCTTTACGGCGGTTCCCGGCCTCGTCTGAAGAAGCGCCCCGGCATCGAGGGGATTGAAACGCCCGCATTGACCAGGGCCTGGCGAACATCGGCGTAGTCTGAAGAAGCGCCCCGGCATCGAGGGGATTGAAACCCTTTATGGGGCGGGCATACCCCACAGGAAGGCGGGGTCTGAAGAAGCGCCCCGGCATCGAGGGGATTGAAACTCCGCTTTCATCGCTTCCACCTGGGTGGGGGTGTACGTCTGAAGAAGCGCCCCGGCATCGAGGGGATTGAAACCAGTCAAGAGACAAGCAATCCTCAGCAGCCTGCTGAAGGTCTGAAGAAGCGCCCCGGCATCGAGGGGATTGAAACGCGGGCGTCCCCGCAAGGGGGAAACTGATCCGCCCAGTCTGAAGAAGCGCCCCGGCATCGAGGGGATTGAAACTTGGTTCAGGCGGCTACGGTATACTCCACTCGCTCGTCTGAAGAAGCGCCCCGGCATCGAGGGGATTGAAACGGCCTCGACTTCCGGCAACAGGGCGGCCGGTACACGGGTCTGAAGAAGCGCCCCGGCATCGAGGGGATTGAAACTCTCCGGCAGGTTCTGCATCGCAAAGTTGATCAGCTCGTCTGAAGAAGCGCCCCGGCATCGAGGGGATTGAAACTCGTCCATCCGACGCCCTCCATGTAAAATAACCCCGTCTGAAGAAGCGCCCCGGCATCGAGGGGATTGAAACACCCACGCGGCCACCTTCGAGGCGTCGTCGGGCGTGCGCCTGAAGAAGCACCCCGGCATCGCGGGGATTGAAACCCGTTGTACCGTTTGGCCGACGTCGCCTTCCGGGTAAGATGGATGTTCGCGCCACCCGAGGACACGATGTCCGGAACACGAAGGTGCTTATTGGGTCACAGGAGTCGCAAGCTTGGTGCTCGACACTATCCAAAGTATAAAACGTTTATGCGGACACGGGTGTCATGCTGGCGGTGGCCGTCGTTGTCTGCAGTTCGGGTAGCAGGCATGCGTCAGGGCGTCCTCAGAGGCCGCTGGAGAGCCGCCCACGAACGAAAGGCCCCAGGGCCAGTCTGAGCGTCCGAGGAAGCTCAGCGAGGCTCTCAGGGCCTCTGACGGGCCATTCGGGCAATCATCTGTCAAAGATACCCTTGTCGGTAAGGCCGTGCAGGTCCGCCAAGCAATGACCACAACCGGCCACGGAGGCCCGCAGGTCGCGCAACAGCTGCGCACGCTCGCGCCCAATGCCGGACCCTCGGCCGTCCGGGCACTAACCGCCGCAATCATGCCCGGGTAGCTGGCACCTGAAAGGACCCACGAACGGTCGTTGCGGCGACGTCGAGAGCGCCGGGCGGATCCTCGGGCGCCGGCTTTCGCCCGCTGGCTTCCCCAGGTACAATGCCGCCCCTGAAGCAGCCACCCCTTTCAGTCCTTGCTCTGCCAGGGCCACCGACCCGTCAACTCCACCTCCAGGGTGAAGCTCAGGAATGTGCGAATCAGCACAATCACGGCCAACACGCCTACCGATTCGAAGGTCGCCTCGACCGCAACGGTATGGATAATGTCCGCTGCGATGAGAAACTCCAGCCCGAGCAGGATGCCTCCGCCCAGACGCTGCCGAAGCTCCCGAAAGATATCGCTCTTGCTCTCCTTCTTGAGTAGCCGGATTGCAGCACAAAACAGTCCGTATAGCGCAATCCACGTGATGATGCCGATTCCCAGCGTCTCAATCACCATCG
>PWZA01000155.1 GCA_003567655.1 Dehalococcoidia bacterium | reverse complement strand
TCAGACCCTGGTTCAGTATCTAGAGTCTGGAGCGTTAGGCTGATGGTATTTTAAACTGCTGCCATGGATGTGGCAATGTGTTCTCGATTGCAGTAACCGGCTCTGGGGTAACAATCCTCGGAAGTGTTGCATGCCGAACACTGAACCAACGGGTACAGGGCAGGGCAGAGCGCAGACAACGGCTGTATCATCAGCTCCCCGCAAAGCCCGAGTGAGAGATCCAGCCAGCGGCGAGAGTGGCTTGTCACGCACTTGACAAATGCGCTTCACTTTAGTAAGATTAGTAAACTTACTAAGATTACTGAAGACAAGGAGGATGACATGCCATTCACCAGTACACCGAGAAACCCGAACTATGAGCCTTCAGAGCAGCTTCCCCAGCACTTAGGGCACAGGCCGGTATATGCCCTGCCATATGAGTACTTCGACGGCATATACGCTGGAGATACTGACACGAGATACATTTCGGTAGGACTCTCCCAGTGGGATCCCGATGAGGTGTCTGTAAAGATCATGCGGCATACCGGCAACAAGTGGACCAGGCTAGCTGAGGAAATGCCACTCCATCGAGCGATTGATATGACTCTATTCCTGACCAAGGTCATATTTGACCCGCAGAAAGCTGGAGTAAGAATACCTAACGGAACCTTTCTCAATCAGGATGCTGACATCTCAATCACTCCTGAGACCCGAAGCTATGGTGAGATGTCGAGTTACAGTGCCTTTCTGAGTGAACACTCAGGATTGTTGAGAGATCGGCTGAACGCGTTAGCTGATGTGCTAGTGTCATTACGAGAGAAGGGGCAGATATGAGTGGCGTCAAATACCATTGCCGGATCGTTGGCGGGCCTTCTTATGCGGACAGACACTCAACAATGTAGCGAGAGGTTAGCCTATTCTGAGAATACTCGAGGCCGTGCGGGAACAGTTACTCTAAGGATTCGAGGTGTTGTAGAAGCGCATCATATTCCTGCTTATAAGGTGCAACCCTGACTTTCGTTGGCCTGAGAAACAGACCCCATTCGTTTACTTTCGCTGGATTGCCAGGTTCGCAAAGCATAAGCGGACGCACTTTCTTGTATAGGGCGAGTGGCACATTCTTTCTAATCATCTCGTTCACGCAATACCGGAAAGCCCCCAATACGATGTCGACCATCGATGCCACATGTGTAGTGCCGATGTTGATTGTACCGTAGCACCAGACATTTTCCAGTCTATGCGATAGTCTACGATCCTCAATCTCAGGATCGACACCTTGCTGATGGATTCTTCTTAACACGCTCATGTCCTTTTCAAACCTGTCCACCAAACAGATACCATATGATTCCTCACGCTGCAGAAACAAGTTGAACTGGCATAGGAGCGTCTTGAGAGCCCACAGCCATAAGTCAGGTCTCTGTTTGGTAGCAACATCATGGTGGACGACGTAGGCCATGAATCTTACCTCAAATGCTGCGCATGCCGTCAACACCTCATTTTTCGCCTGTAAGAATCGGGCGGGCGACATATTCGCTGGTCGTGACTGGCTGTCGAACTTGAATTTGGCATCTTGGGGGAACCCATACTTGGTTCGGATACTAGTTATGCTCTTTGTTGCTTCCGAGGCCTTGTCGGCAGCAATGATGAGGCCACCGTAGATGAAGAAACGCGCCTGCTTACTCTGTGTTACGTTAGATTCATCGCCAACGAAGACGAACATAGAAGGTATCTCCTGGTTCCTTAGTCTACCAGTTCATATGTGTTGCCTCAAGGATCAAGAGCGAACTGGCCTGTCTCTTGTGCTATGGCCAGCACGAGTAGACTGTGGCACAGTTGCCCTTCTTCTCAGGAATGATGTCCAACAAGAGCCCAGATTGTGCAACTCTGGGAGCACCCGCTCAAGACGGTGAACACATGGGGCACGGGTCCTCTGAATACACCACAGATTCAGCAATTGCCGCAGCAAAAAGCCTCGATTGGTAAGATAAGTCAAGTTCATGGTATTGACAGCTCACTGAGAAGTACATGGTACAATAGTACTGTCGATTTCAGGAATAGAGGATATTGGGCAGTGGATGCCTTAGGAGATAGTGGTCGTTGTCAGGATGAACACTGAGTTCATTTGGAGACGTGGACTTGGCTGTGTTCTTTCTACCACGGCAACATCGGTTCTCCCTTCCAAAACCCAACGCTATTGCTAATCCCATCCGCAGCAAACATGCGAAGGAGGTATGATGAAGGCGAAAGACGTACTGAAGTCATCCGCAATTGCATTCATGGTAGTGGCCTTACTAGTGACAGCGATTCCGTTGGCGCACCTGCATGCCGGCGGTGAGGCAGCAGTTGCCGGTTCTGGCGAGGGTCTCACCAACGAGGATTGGCAAACTCTAGTAGATGAATTAGAGCTGGCGACCAATGTGCCGCCCGGCGCGAAACTGGAGGATTTCCGCACCTTACTGGAACAACCTGTCATGTTGGATGGCTATCCTGTGCTATACGGGCATCTTGTGCTTACCTCGCTGAATGAAGCAGACTTCATTGAGGCAATATGGAACCGAGATTATGAGCAGCAATGGGATGCGTTTAACGAACTGCTGGAGGTCAAGAAGGGATGGGCTATGACAGTGACCATGGCTTCGCTCATGTTGGCCCATGGATTGCTCACCGGCTTCGTGCCCGTGCTCGCCGCCACATCCTTGATGACTGCGTACCATATAGGGACGGCTCTCGCAATCACTGGTTTCTTGACCGAGATGTTGATCTACGACCACTTGCATTGGTATCTGGCGCTGCGGAAGATGGATTACAACCATGCGCAGGCCTGGGGATTCATATCTCTAGTTGGCCTGGTTCCCACGGACAAACAGGCGGAGGTTGAGGCAAGGTGGCGTGACTATGCTGACACCTGGCTAGATTTCCTGCCCGAATATGGCAACACAGACATAGGAGCGGAGGTGCGGCAAGACTGGCGAGAAACCCTCAACGAAGAGGTGCTCGACCTGTTTAAGCCATTTGCGCGCTTCAGTCGGAGCCCTGATGGCCCGTGTTACCCTGGCGATACTCTGCAGTTTGATGCATCGGCCTCCACGGCGGCGGAAGGGCAGGACCTGGCCGAGGAGCCCTTTCGGTGGGTGATTCGCGATCCGGACGGGCAGTGGCACTCCCTCACCTGGAGGTCTAGTCCTAGCCTAGAGTGGACCTTCGAGTCCCCCGGGCGGCACTTCGTTGAGCTAGAGGTTCGTGATGTAGAGGGGCGTGCCAATCGGGCTATCTCTTCCATAACGATTCAGAACCCCGTCAAGCCCATCCTGCGTTTTCGACTTGACCCCGAAGAAGATCCCCTACCACCGAATGAAACGGACTTTCCTTCGGCTCCACTGACTGTAT
>PWZA01000024.1 GCA_003567655.1 Dehalococcoidia bacterium | reverse complement strand
AGAACCGGGCACGGTCCGGGATTTCGCTGGCAGAAGAGGAGGAAGTCAAAGGCCACGTCTTCCGGCAGTGCCACGAGATTCGCCTGAGCATAGCCCGGAGCCACACCGGCCGTGGGCTTCATCAACTCACCCCGCCGAATGAGTGCCCTTACTTCCTTCGAACCGGCACACATGAGTCCAGTCAGGCTACATCACCCCTACTTCCCTTCCCCTCTGGTTGTCCCATGCTATGATACTATACCCGACCCCGGTCAACAACAGGACATCGTGCTCGCAGCTATACGACAGATGCGGATCAGATCTCCGTTCTCAAGCCATGGGCCCGGTAAGCAGGGCAGGAACCCTGTCAGAACGTGCCGGCTCAACAAGAATCATGGTGTCTGCGCCGGTAACTCCCCGATGCTGCCGTCAGCCATGGCCTCGCCCAGCGCCTTCACCAGAGCATCGACCGTCCTATTGATGTCATCCTTGGTGTGAGCGATAGACAATATGAACATCCTCCCCTGGTGCGTGTGGATACCGTGCTGGAGTAAGTACAGACCCAGCCTTTGCTTCTCCTCACCGCCGGCAAGCATCTTTCGGGCATCTCTGGTCGGAGGATTGCCGGCATCATCGACCTCAAAGTCGACCGGGCCGAAGTAGAGGTGTATTATAGAGCGACCGTAGAGACGCCAGTTATAGCCGCATTCCCGCAGAGCCTTGTTGGCGGTCTGCCTCATGTAAGCCCCTGTACTATTCACCTGCCTCTGAACCGACCCGCTCCTGAGTAGCTTGCAGGCAGCAATGCCGGCGGCGCACACGACAGGCATGGCATTCCAGGTACCGGAGTGGGGAATCCAGCTTCCGGGAGGAGTCCTGGGAGCCAGCATCCCCATAACGTCGGCCCGACCGGTCAAGACCCCCGCCGGCATTCCACCCGCCACGCTCTTACCGAAGGTAGTCAGGTCCGGCTTCAGTCCCATTAGACCGCCCCATCCGGCAGGCCCATCACGAAAACCGGTAACAACCTCGTCGAGAAGCCAGATCGTACCGTGCTTACCGGCCAACCGGCCTGCGGCACGGATGAAGTCAGGGTCCCATGGAACCTGACCCGACATGTGGGCTCCACCGCCCTCGGTGAGAACTACTGCATATTGCTCCGTACTTAACTCGTCCTCCAGCGCTCTGAGATCATGCATAGGTATAACTCTGGTCTCTTTGCTAACGACGCCCGGCACACTCGGAGATGTCAGTTCATCTGCCCAGCCATGGAAGTTTTCCTCGAACTTGAGGAGCTTTGTTCGACCGGTAAAGGCACGGGCGACCCTTATCCCCATCATGTTTGCCTCCTGCCCGCATGCGAAGAACTCGATTCTCTCTGCAGTCGGCACCATGCCCTTTATCAGATCCGCCCACTCGATCTCAAGTTCGTGAGAAGCACTGCACAGAGTTCCCTTCGTCACCTGATCCTGAATCGCCTTTACCACATCCGGGTGCCCATGTCCCAGTATCAGGGCTCCATGACCGTTCCTGTACTCAATATACTCGCATCCATCGGCATCCCAAATTCGAGAGCCCTGTGCATGAGTCATGTAGGGACCGAAGGGCTCCCAAATGCGTCCGACGTGTGTAACTCCCCGGGCAGCGAAGTGGGCCAGTGCCCGTTCATGCAACTGCTTTGATCTCGGGTGCGACTTAACGAACTCGTCGATTATGGACATTGTCCCCTAGCCTGATTAGTTCAATTAGCCGGCTGACAACCAGAGCACATCCCCACACAGTTCAGGATCATGAGGCCGTGACTTGAACACGGCAAACCCGTCCTTTTCATTCTTGAGCAAGGTGGAGTCACCATGACCGGGGTAGACCAGAGTGTCATCAGGCAGAACGAATATCTTGCCGGTAATCGACCTGACTATCTGCTCGAAATCCGCCGGAGAGCTTGTTCTGCCCGGCCCCCCGGGAAAGATGGTGTCCCCCGATATGAGGTAACGACCGCTTCTGAAACACAAACTACCCGGGGTGTGCCCCGGAGTATGTAGTACAGTAAATTGGAGACCCCCCAACACAAGAGTATCGCCGTCACTCAACAGCATCTCTGGCGAAGGGCCAAGATTATCAGTATCCGCGACGTGAGCCGCAAGGGGGACCTTCAACTCAGCCCGCACCCGGGCAAGGGCACCGATATGGTCTATGTGGTTATGGGTTAGCAGCACATACCGGGGAACTGTGTTCTCTAATCCGCGCAGGATCGTGTCAGCATCCGCCGGAGCATCTACCACCAGGCTTTCTCGCGTCTGCCGGCAGATCACAATATAGGCGTTGGTTCCAAAAGGGCCTAACTCCAGCCTGACGATCTGGACGGCATCATCTTCAGCAACTATAGTCATTTGTCCCTCCCGTATTCAGTGGTTATCGCTCCCAGGACACCGTTAACAAGGCGGGGCGAAGAATCGCTTCCGAACTCCCTGGCTAACTCTATGGCCTCATTTATTGCCACCTTGAGCGGAGTCCTGTCCGCCGCAGGCCTGTCATCAAAGAGAATCTCGAAGATGGCCAGCCGCAGGATATTCTTATCAACTACGGACATATACTCAATGGAGAAGGCGGAGGCAAATCTGCTGATAAGCTCGTCAACTTGAGATCTGTGCTCACGCACTCCTGCAACAAGCTCTCTGCTGAAGCTGAGCGCCTGTTCAGGCAATTGTTCCTCTGCTGTGATGTGGGATAGAACGTCCTCCGCCCCGTGCTCAGTACAATCCAGCTCATATAGCGCCTGGAGGGCAGCCATCCTTGCCCTTCGCCTCATGCCGGCCATCAGTCAGCCGGCCCCTCTGTACCTGCCAGTTGTGCTATGTCCTCGACTCCGGCTACATTGAACGTCTCCACGTCTGAGTTGATTCTCCTGATGAGGCCGCTAAGCACTCTTCCCGGACCTATCTCGTAAAAGGTGGTCACGTCATTACGCACCATATACTCCACAGACCCCTGCCACTGTATGCAATTGCGAAGCTGGCTTACCAACTCGGCCTTTAATGACCCGGCATCTGTCAGGGGCCGGGCGGTAACATTCGACACGATAGGTATGGCCGGGGGTCTGAACTCGCACCGCGACACAACCTCGCCGAACTCAGCTATCATCGGCTCCATGAGAACGGAATGGAAAGCACCGCTCACCTTGAGGGGAATGACAGCGCGGGCACCTCCCGCCTTTGCCAGCCTATCGGCCTCAGCCAGTGCGTCTTGAGTGCCACTAAGCACAATCTGTCCCGGACAGTTAACGTTGGAGATTTCAGCCTGGCTATCACTGCTTATCCCTCTTACTGCTTCCTCATCGAGACCTATCACGGCCAGCATGCTCCCCGGATTCTTCAGCCCCGCTTCGTACATAAGCCTGCCTCTTTCT
>PWZA01000036.1 GCA_003567655.1 Dehalococcoidia bacterium | reverse complement strand
ATGGATGGTCTGGAGTTCACGGACAGAGTAGTCGCACTAATGCCCCCGAGTGCCTTCGCATTCTATGATCCCCCTTACATAGAAAGTGGAGAGGCGCTGTATCTGAATGACTATGATATCGGTGACCACCGGCGATTGGCCACCCGTGTAGCCGAGCTTGAGCAGCTTTGGGCAGTCACTTATGATGAAGCAGCGATAAGGCACGGACTCTACGAGTCATATCGCCGTATCACTTACCAGTTATCCTACAGCGCCCAAACTCGATACAGAGGGAATGAGGTCATGTTTGTGTCGGGCCGTATCAAGCTTCCGAAGAGGTGGTATTCGCCGACCCCAGTTCCATTGGTTCAGTCCGCTGGAGGCGGCGCGCTCGTGGGAACGGCGCATTAGTTTTCAGCCACTCACCTCCAGTGTCTCGAACTGGTCAACAGCGCTTGACTAAGCGGTGGCCCTCCTCTGAGCCATCCGCACCAGTCGGTCAAGGTGCTCATCCCCCCGGCTCTTCTGTCGTTCTGACCAAGTGCCAGTTGAAGCGGCGCAACCGAAGAAACTCAACGCCCGGACTGCCTATCGCAAGAGGTCAGCGGCATTGGGAAAATCAGAACCAAGGGTTCTTCTATGGCAATCCCAACATATCACCCGCAGAAACATGATCATGTCTGATGAGAGAACGCCTCGAAAGGTTCTGTTCATCCCCGCCTTGGGCGGATGATGGTGGATTTCCCAATGGTCTTTGGTCTCGCGGCCCCGCTTTGACCAAGTCAGTTTCTTCCCACACCATTCACATCTCCCTCCAGCTTTGTCGTGAAACAGCCACTTATCATCATAGTCCGGCATGCCCTACCTCCTTTTGATTCGATCGCGCTGTCAGGTCGCCTCATACACCTTCAGCACTTCGTCGCCGTAGTGGTTGATGACTTTGATGGCGATCTTGCCGGTCGCGGGTGGGTCGAAGGGGCGGCTGACTGTAGAATACAGGGCTGACCAGGCGGCCTCGTCGATTTCAGCCCGCAACGCTCTCTTCAGCTTATCGTACGGTTCTTCGGCACCTGTGAAGTAGGCATGACGAACAAAGAAGCTTTCCTCGTTGTAGTCGGTATCGATGAACCAGCAGGCGATATCGTCGGTTGTGTTGCTGCGAATCTGGCCGGTAGTCGGGTCGTAGACATCCACGCCCTTGATCTCAACGACTACCTTATCGTCCTTCTGTTTTGTGATGTCTACGTCTGGCTCACCAAAGACCATGAACAGGTTGCCGGCGCCGGTGGTCTTGAGCAGGTCGTCACCCATTGCCAGGTCCGGGTTCATGCGGGTAACAAGGATGTTCAGTTTGCCGTAGCGTTTGGCCTCCTCTGAGACATGAGGGTCGAAGGCGAAGCCACAGATGACCAGCATGTCAAAGCCGACGCCCTTAACCGCTTCCTTGGCAGCTTCTTTCACCAGTGCCGGTCCGACGGTACTGTGCTCCGGGCCGATGCAGACCGCTACACGACGGATGGTGCCGTCTCTCTCAGTATATTCGCCCTCGGCGTGGAGCCATTCGCCAGCATAGGGATCAAGGCGATCGAATTTCAGGCGCTCATTCTTGACGGTATTCTGAACCCCCGCCTTCTTGAGGTTGTCCACAATCATCGTCTCAAACTGGCCGACACCCGCTTCCTTCTGAGCTTCAACCTCAGCCGCAGGCCTCTCTTCGTCCATGGCAATGACCCGGTGTGGCGACAGGCTCTCCACGGTGAAGGGGCCGGTAACGCGGATACGTCTGCTATCTTCATAGGGCTGGTCATAGAGCGTTTCGGTCTCGGCGTAGCGGGCGATGGCAGCATCGATTTCCTCTCTGGTCATGTCTTCCTTTATATCCGGATTGTTGGCTATGGACTTAAGGGTAATATGAGGCACCCTCTTATAGACAAAACCTTTCTTAATGTCTCCCGTGGTCTTGAAGTCCGGCGGCGTTCTGCCTGTGAGTTCGGTCTCTTTCTTGATGCCTTCAGGAGAATCGGCGAGCAGATAGTACGGGAATCTACCTGCCATCAAGCGTGTGCGGGCTAGCGCTAACGCCACACGACTAGTATCGACCGTTATCCAGCGCCGTCCCCACTGCTCCGCCACGTAGGCGGTAGTGCCGCTGCCGCACGTGGGGTCAAGCACCAGGTCGCCGGGGTCGGTGGTCATGAGAAGACAACGCTCAACTACCTTCTGCAATGTCTGTACAACATATATCTTTTCTGAGGAATATCCACTTATGGAAGTATCATCCCACATGTTGTTTCTTGGTTGTACGGGAAAATCATCCAGATAACGCTTGTAATAGACAGTGTTTTCGAGGAACCACAGCCGATCAGCCTTGGCAAGAGCCTCAAGGCCATCTATCGAAGTCTTCCATGACCCTGACTTAAGCCTATATGTCTTTCCACTCCAGGTAAAGCGATTTCCGAGCGTATCACCGGGCCCAGATTGAGATGTGAGGTTGTCGATTCGAAATCTCTTACCTCTCTTCAAATAGGATTCGTCTTCAAGCTGGCTATCGCTCAGCTTGATAACAACTCCACCATCATCCTCGAAGTAGTTATATGCAGCATTTGAATACTCGCGGCTCCGAGGCTTGAACAGCTCTCTGTACTTTGCTTCCTGTGCTGATTTGGAGTACCAGAGTATATAGTCATTCGCCGGCGGCAAGTATTTGCTTGTTTGGCTAGATGTTTTCACGAACACAATCTCGGAAACGAAGTTTTCACTCCCAAACACCTCGTCCATCAGGCATCGCACCAAGTGCACGTTTTCATCACCGATCTGGACGAAGACACTGCCGGTTTCAGTCAACAGGTCGCAAGCCACCGCCAGCCTGTCACGTAGATACGCAAGGTAAGAATGGATACCCAGCTTCCACGTATCCCGGAAGGCTTTTATCTGCTCCGGCTGACGTGTGGCGTCTCCAACGCTGCCATCTTTCACATCACGCTTGCGGGTGCTCACCTGCCAGTTAGAGCCGAACCGGATTCCATAAGGCGGGTCGATGTAGATCATCTGCACTTTGCCCTTCAACCCCTCCTTCTCCGTCAGAGAAGTCATGACCAGCAGGGAGTCACCCAGAATCATGCGGTTCGTCCAGCTTTGTTCGTGCTGGTAGAACTCCACCAGTTCTTCAAACTGCAGGCCGTTGAAGTCGGCGAAGATGTCAAGCTGGGCCGGCTTTCCTTCCTTAGCCTGAGCACGGAGGTCTTCGATGATGTGCTTGGGGTGAATCTTCTCCTGGATATAGACGGGCACGGCCGGCACTTCCAGGTCCTTGGAGTCCTGTTCGTCCTTGCCCTTCCACACAAGCTGAGGGTCAAGAGACGGGTCACGCGGATAGAGAATAGTCTTCGGCTTCGATTCGTCCTCAGCCACGAAATCGCGCAGTTCCTTTGT
>PWZA01000165.1 GCA_003567655.1 Dehalococcoidia bacterium | reverse complement strand
TAGGGTAGTCCAATATGCTGAGAATAGGCTTCAGGTTCTTCTTCCTCGCCCTGCTCGTGCTTTCGATAGTCGGCGGTCTGGGCGGAAGCATCATTGCCACCGCGAACCAGAGCACCGTGCATATACTGACCGTGGACGGGATAATCGTGCCTGTGGTGGCTGACTATATAGACCGGGGCATCACCGAGGCTGAAGACAGGAACGCCTCTGTGTGCATAATCAAGCTCAACACTCCGGGAGGTCTCCTGGACACCACTGCCAAAATAGTTGAGAGGATCATGAACGCGGACGTACCTGTGGTAGTCTATGTCTCACCCCGGGGTGCCTGGGCCGCATCTGCGGGAACCTTCATCACCTTGTCCGCTCACATAGCGGCGATGGCTCCGGGCACAACCATCGGTGCCGCCACTCCTGTGGCCGGCGGTGAACTCACGGAAGAGGAAAAACAAAAGATAATGGAGTTCACGGCCAAGTGGATGGAGACCATAGCCCAGGAGCGAGGACGCAACATGGAAGAGGCACGGCTAGCAGTGACACAGAGCAAGTCTTTCAGCGATACGGATGCATTGGCAAAGAACCTGATCGATCTGCGGGCCCCGAACCTGGAAGACCTCATTGCTCAGATTCACGGTAGGACAGTCGTCGTCAACGATGAGGAAGTCACCATAGATACTTCGGATTACCTGCCGGTCACAGAGGACATGAATGGGGTCGAGAGATTCCTTCACACCATCAGCGACCCCAACATTGCCTACATACTCTTCACCTTGGCCACCGTTGGGTTGATGGTTGAGATCTCAAACCCGGGGCTGGTTTTTCCCGGAGTGGCCGGCGGTATCAGCCTGCTGCTGGCATTCTACTCGCTGGGTGTGCTCGGCGCTTACTGGGGAGGGATCGCCCTCATCCTGCTTGCCGTAGGGCTCTTTGTCGCTGAATACCTCACGGAAACCTTCGGACTGCTGACGACGGGAGGGGTCATTGCGCTGGTCATGGGCTCCCTGATATTGTTCACCCATCAACCGGGGATAGAGGTGCATCCGGGTCTCATCGCAGGTGTCGCGGCAGGGTTTACCGCCTTCTCCATCTTTGTCATCGGCGCCATTGTCCGCAGTCAGAGACGACGCAAGGCTACCGGAGCCGAGGGTATGATCGGGAGAACTGCGGTGGCGAAGACACCCCTCGACCCCACCGGCACGGTTCTCATCCAGGGAGAACTGTGGGCAGCACTATCGGAGGGCGGCACGGTAGCCCCCGGTGAAGAGGTGGTGGTGAACAAAGTGGACGAGTTGAGACTGCGGGTCGCAAAGAAATCGAAGGAATGAGAAGGGAGTGATCATGGAAATCTTCACGGATCTCTTCACAGACATCTTCACGGGTTTCTCCATGCCCGCCATGGAGATGACCGGCCCGATTATCCTGGCCATAATCCTCGCGGTTGCCTTTATCGTCTTCGCCATCTACGCGATCATAAGAGGCCAGATGCGGAAGATCTCGGCCGGTGTTGAGGATATGATAGGCAAGGAAGCTGTGGTGCGGACCACCCTGGAACCAAAGGGCACGGTTCTGGCTGAGGGCGAGCTATGGTCAGCAATATCCGAAGGCGACAGAATCGAAGCCGGAGAGGAGGTGATAGTAACGAAGATAGAAGGACTGAGACTACGGGTCACAAAGAAGAATGAACGAAAGGAGGGAGAATGAACGTCTTTGTTTATTTTGTTATCACGGTAGTAGTGCTCATATTCCTGTCGGCTGCCATCAAGATCGTTCAGGAGTATGAGAGGGGAGGCGTCTTCCGACTGGGCAGGTTTGTAGGCCTGAGGGGGCCTGGACTTATCCTCATCATACCTTTCATCGAGCGCATGAGGAAGGTCGACCTGCGGGTGATCACAATGGATGTCCCCCAGCAAGAATGTATCACGGTGGACAACGTTACCCTCAGGGTTGATGCCGTGATCTACTTTCGGGTGGTCGAGGCCGCCGATGCCATTCTCAGGGTGCTGGACTACATGAAGGCAACATCGCTGCTTGCAGCCACCAGTCTGAGAAATGTTGTCGGTCAATCCACACTCGATGAGCTGTTGGCCCAGCGGGACAGGCTCAATGAAAAGATACAGGTAGTCGTCGATGAAGGCACCAATCCCTGGGGAATCAAGGTGAGCATGGTCGAGGTCAAGGATGTGCAGTTGCCTCAGACGATGCAGAGGGCCATGGCTGCCCAGGCCGAGGCTGAGCGAGAGAGGAGAGCCAAGGTGGTTCACGCCGAGGGTGAATACCAGGCGGCAGAAAAACTGTCCGAGGCTGCCGCAGTTATGTCCGGTCAGCCTGCAGCCCTTCAGCTTCGGTATCTCCAGACGTTGTCCGGCATTGCCACAGAGAGAAGCAACGTCATCCTGTTCCCTCTGCCGATGGACATACTGTCTCAATTTGCAGCCCGATCAGGCGAACAGGAGAAAAGCAAGTAGGACGACACGGCCTCCGTTGGCATCACGTAGCGAGTTCACGCGGTGTTGTCATCCGGACAGGCCCTGGGGGCTAAGAGCGGCTAAGGATCTCTGGAGACCGTAACGAGCCGGCACAAGGGCTTGCGGCGACGTGCTGGTTCCGTTGCCACTGGCCGCTATTCTCCGGGACGAGACGACCTCCTGGAGATACAGGCGACTGATCCGGCCGTCCGAGAACATGAGTACCCAGACTCAGGAGGAAGCATGGCGAGCAGGACCAAGCAGGAATGGCGTGAAACGACTTTGACGTCGGCTTTGAAACGCGCCGCCGAGCGCCAGCAGAAGTTCGATACGAGCTCCGGACTGGAGATCGATACCGTCTATACTGCGGAGGACCTTGACGGGTTCGACTACGATCGAGACCTAGGTTTTCCCGGGGAGTATCCATTCACCCGTGGCGTTCAACCCAATATGTATCGAGGCCGGATATGGACGATACGGCAATACGCCGGATTCGGTACCGCCGAGGAGACCAACCAGAGATACCGCTATCTACTTGATCAAGGGCAAACCGGCTTGAGCGTAGCCTTCGACCTGCCAACACAAATAGGCTATGACTCCGACCATCCTCTGGCCAGGGGCGAGGTCGGTAAGGTCGGTGTCGCCATAGACAGTCTGCGCGATATGGAGATCCTCTTCCAGCAGATACCCCTGGACAAGGTAAGCACCTCCATGACCATAAACGCCACCGCACCGATTCTGCTGGCCATGTACATCGCCCTCGGCAGAAAGCAGGGCGTCGAGCAGGCCCAGCTCAACGGCACGGTCCAAAACGACATACTGAAGGAGTACATTGCCCGCGGCACTCATATCTTCCCGCCCCGACCCTCCATGAGGTTGACTACCGACATATTCGCCTATTGCGCTGACAACGTTCCCCGCTGGAACACCATCAGCATCAGCGGTTACCACATAC
>PWZA01000078.1 GCA_003567655.1 Dehalococcoidia bacterium | reverse complement strand
CGCCACGCCTGCCGACACCGAAACTAGCAGCATGACTATGTCACCCGCTGTCATGCTTCACCTCCAGCGTGAGTGCGTTCACGCCTAATCCCGCCGGCACATTGACCAGCAACGTCTCAGGCTTGGCACAGGTGCCCTCCCATGTTGGACTCACTCCTTGTATATTGCTGCGGAGTGTGCCATGGTCGACACTCATTGCTCTCCGCTACCCAGGAGCAGAGCGTGGATCTCCTCCGCCTTCGGCCACGGGCAAGTTCGAAGATCGTCCACTTGGGCCAGCCAGCGCTGCAAAGTCCCTTCCTATCGTTGTTTCTAAGGCGAGGGGTTAAGAGGACTCGAACCACAGCACGGCTAAGCGAGGAGGAGTCAACTGGCCTGTGTTTCCAGGACGCCCTTCTATGCCGTACTCACGGCAGTTCGTTAGGTCCCACAGCCCTCTTGTCCATTATGGAGATGATAACACGGTCAACACCTGGCATTCGCTCTCGGCTGATCCTGGCGATGTTGTCGACTGTCCTGTCAACGCTCGAGTCGGCGATGCCATAGAGCCTGTCCTCACATGAAGTGCTGCTCGCAAATAGGGCTGCGAGGTAAGCTTCGTGTGCAGCCGTGCCCACTTTCAGAGCACAGCTCTCCCCGGCCCCATCGCAGAACATGCCGGCGATGTTCGCCAGTAGCAGCCGAATGGCTCTCGCTGCTTCCTTTTTTTCCCCGCCCAGAAGGACGGTGATCCCCGCCACGGCTCCGGCACTCGACGCAACTGCACATCCGCATATGGATGTGAGGATGCCTACCCGGCCTTTCACATAGCTAGTCGTCAGATGACTGAGCACGGCGGCTCTGCCGATCGAGTCAGAGCTCACTCCTAGCGCTTCGCCTGCCAGGGCAAGGGGGATGACCGCTGCGATTCCGCCGTTCCCACTGCCAGCACTGCTCAAGACAGGCAGTTGAACCCCGGACATCCGCGCTACGACTGCAGCGTAGCAGTGGCATCGGATCCTGAGCCGAGCTCATGGCGGCTGCCCGTACCTTCCAGGGGAGCCAGGAGGGATTGGGCATAGCTGCAGCCAGCGCTAGACGGGTTCCGAAGGCCATACTCCGCTATCTCCAGGTTCATAGCGATGCCCTTCAAAATGTAGTCGATGTCTTCAGATGTGCACTGTTTCGATAACGCGAACACATCTCCAAACGACACCCCCTGCACCCACTTCGAGCAGTTGGTGTGTCGGGGCTCGTCCGCGCCGGAGGATCTTTGGAGTACGGTTCGGCCGCTCTTCCTGACTTCCGCTATGCGCGAGTGGGCACCAGCAATGACGCACGTGCTGCTCTCGGTGGGCAAGATCACGGTTGCCTCAACAAAGATCCCACTCTCACCAGGCGCACGCTCGACGACGATCCTTCCGTCGTTCACCCACTTCGTCGCTTCTTCAACAATGTCCAGGGAGCAATCCCGAAGCGCCTCCAGTCCGTACCGGGAGTTCCCGCAAAGCGCTGCCGCGTTGCCTCGGGTGTCGTGGATGCCCGGTATCCCGGCAGTCATCCCGTTCTTATAGACCCCATCGCTTACTTTGAGGATTATCTGATCGATCTGATCACTACTGGTGAGCTCCTCACAGGCTCGCGAGACGGCAAGGGCCACAGCCCAGGCTCGGTACATCCCAGGGTTGGCTGCACTTCCTCCGCCAGCATATGCCGCAGAATCAGCATCCTCCGACCCTCCTATCTTCTGAGGCGATGCTTCAGCCGATCGCTATCCCCCTGCCATTCTACCACCTCTAGTACCAGAGCCTGGCTCTCAACTTGGGCTGCTTAGAGACAACAGCTCACAATGTCCAGCGGCATCTACCTATCGACAGCCAACCACATTGTGCGGAGACTATGTGCCACCAACAGCACCGCCAGGGCAGAAAACCCAAGAGTCGCGCCAAGAAGTACTGGATGGTGCACACCAATCAAGCCGAGCCTACCCAGTAGCTTGTAGAGCAGGATTGGCAGGTACATCGCCATCAGCACATGCGTGGCTCGCGTGATCCTGGCGACTTCCGGCCTATCGTCTGACAGACCTCTCTTCAGCTTCACGAATATCAGAATGCCCATATGCATGCCCAGAAGAAGCGGCACAAAGAATCGGCCCGGTGCGATCTGCAGCAAGCCTATACAACCGACCATCAAGAGCTGGGCCGTGCCGAACACTAGAGTGCTCGTCCGTCCGGTCATGGGTGATGTCTCATCCTCTGGACTGCCCAGATACCGGGCGGTGAAGGCCGATGGCCATCTGCTCGGAGGAGAAACCGGAAACCAGATGGCAAGCGACGTAATGGGCGGGCTCTACTTCCACCAGTTCTGCGGGGACGGTCACACAGCCGTTCATCGCAGAGGGGCAGCGCTGCCAGAACCTGCACCCCTCAGGCGGATCGATCGGGCTGGGAGTATCTCCTTTGAGCAGTACCCGTTCGCGTGATCGCTGCACGTCAATGTCAAGAACAGCTGCCAGCAGAGCCTGGGTATAGGGATGCAACGGGTTGGCGAAAATCGCTTCGGATGGCCCTGACTCCATAGTCATGCCTAAGTACATGACTACCATGTTCTGACATATATTATGTACTACTGCGAGATTATGAGAGATAAAGACATAGGTAAGGTTGAGACTTCCTTGGATTTCCATCAACAGATTCAGGATCTGGGCATGCACCGACACATCCAGGGCACTGACAGGTTCATCACAAACCAGAAACCTCGGGTTGAGAATGATGGCCCGGGCAATCCCAATGCGTTGACGCTGCCCGCCCGAGAAATCCGAAGGGTTGCGATAGAGATCGTCCTCGTCCAATCCGACCAGCTTCAGAAGCTCTAACACCTTCGCCTTCATAGCTGACTCACTGGCGCCGCCACGGATGTACAACGGCTCCCTGATGATCTCATAAACAGAGAAGCGTGGGTTAAGTGAGGAGAAGGGATCCTGAAAGATCATCTGCATATTCCGTCGAATGTTCTTGAACGCCCTTGGCGCCAAGGAGTAGATCTCCTCGCCCTGAAAGCGCACTGTTCCCGCAGTCGGTCGAACCATGCCTATCATGGCATTGGCCAGGGTGCTCTTGCCGCAGCCCGACTCACCGACGACGCCGAACGTCTCTCCCTCGGCCACCTGAAGGGTGACATCGGTGACTGCCTGGATCCAGCGCTTCCTGCTGAACGGATAGGGACGTTTAGCGGGGAAGTTCACAGAGACATTCTCCATTTCCAGCAAGGGGCCGGAATGCTGCCCGGTGCTGGCCATGTTCACACCACCTCCTGCTGCAGGGGATGCCAGCAGCGGACTTGCCGGCCATTGCTCAAGTTTTCCAGTCGGGGCATGCGGCTGCGGCACTGGTCGCTGGCGCGAGAGCAGCGGGGATGGAAATAGCAGCCAGTAGGTTTGCGCATT
>PWZA01000198.1 GCA_003567655.1 Dehalococcoidia bacterium | reverse complement strand
TACCGTCACCAAATTCCCAGACAGCCTCGATGTACGGCTCCGTGCCACCGGCAGTCAGGTTGGTGAAGGTCACCGTCTCGTCCACGTCTACCTCGTCCCTGTCGGGTACGAAGTGGGGGTTGAGTTCGTCAGCGCCCCAGCGAACTTCTATCTCGGTGCTGATGGTCCAGTACTGCTTCTTGGGCGTGTAGGGGTACTCGGCCGTAGCCGTGATGCTCACCCTGCCTTCTCTCCCGAGGTCGTCAACCGTTACACCGGCAATCCCGTGGTTGTCGGAGTAGACTTCGACATCCATCGGATCCACCGGGATTTCGGTGGTGCCGCCCTCTATGGAATCTATTCGCAGGTCGCACCAGAAAGCATAGGGTTGCTCGTCGCCCCAGCTATCGAAGTTGTATCCGGGCGGTCCTACGGGTATCTGCGGGTGGGCAGGTATCTCCACGGCATAGAACGGAGACTGGAACCTGGGTATGTAGTAATGGTCACCATCCGCAACAGCAGATGGCAAATCGACAGGTTCCACACAAATCTCCCACGCCGTGAAATCCGTCACCGTTAAGCTGGTAGCGTCGTTGGCTGTTATCCAGCCCCAATAACGGACCCCGTCTTTAACAACCACAACCCATCTATCTACGAGCGCGTCTGTAGTCCAGTTCTTGGTTGTATCTTCCACACGAGTGAAAGCTCCGCCGGTAGCGGTTCCGTCAGCATAGACCGAATATCCATAGCCGGGAAGCTCGTCCTTCCACAGGGTGGAGAGGGAGGGGCTTGCTTCTGCGGGAGACCAGTCCTCGATTTCGAAGATGATCAGAGCCTGCGGCATGGGACAGTCGTGCCAGGTGAGTTCGCCATCGGGAACTACGGTGTTACGAAAGTCAAACCAGCTGCTGGGAACCGTGTTAGCCCCGGCAATCCACATGTCCAGAGTACTCCACTGCTGGAGCGTGTTGAAGGGACCGATGGTGGGGAATTCCGCCAGGCCCGGCGGGTCAGTGGTTACCACATTGTTGTTGTAAGCTCCAAGCGGGTCCCAGGACCAGATGTCGCCCTCGTGAGCCTGGCCCATCAGGTCCCACCAGGGTCGCATGTCATAGTTGTAATTGGCCAGTGCTGGCCAGTCATCGGGAAACACGTACCGACCGGCAGGAGCGAGCAGAGTAATGCCGTCATCAGAAACGAGTTCTTCTCTGGTCGTTCCCGGCAGGTGGGGTGAAGTGAACCAACCCCTCACCTGGACGGCGACGGGGATGTCTTCACCCGGAAACCTCAGGGTCAGCGTGTCTTGGGTTGTCACATCAAGATGCGCCCCGTGGTCCTTGTCGGCCAGCACGATGTCCTCAAAGGCCAGGAAGAAGATCATGAAGCCGTGGTTGGCTATGGGGAAGCCTGTGCCCTTCTCGTAGTAAAGTGCGACATTGACATCGGCTTTCCCCTGCTTCTCGGAGGCCAGGATGACGCGGCTTATGCCGTGCCGATCGACGCGTGTCCATACCTGCTGGGCACTCTCAGATTCGCCATCAATGGGCTCAAGGTTACCCAGTTCTCCCTGCTCGAGGTTGTACACGGCCCAATTTCCGGCATACTCCTCGCCCCAGTCCTTCTCCAGGACTATCTTCTCGCCGGCCCAGCGCACCTGGGGTACCTTGGGGTCGACTACATCGGGAGGCGGTGGCTTCTCGATCCACTCTATGGTCCCCATCTCGATGCAGATCGGGTTCTGTCCGTGATACTCGAAGGGGTACTCGGCGAGGGTCACAACTATGATGTCCTCCTCGCCCACGTTCATGACGTTTACCTCGGACAGTCCCCTGGTCTCGCCGGGGAAGGAGTCCTGAGTTACCGTCTTCATGTAGGTGGAGTCACCGCTCTTGGCTAGATAGTAGAAGTCGTCTATGCCATCTGTGAACCAAGTCTCTCCGGCCCTATTGGCAGTCCAGAGTGCGTCGATGCGCTCCTTTGGCGTGTCTTCGAAGGGGGGTTCCTCATACGCCCAGGTGCCAACAGCAGTGTCGGGTATGGTGGGGTGGCGGCCCAGGTCGGTCAGGATCTGGTTGATAGCTGCCCTGTTCGTCGTGGTGTCCTTAATCAGCCACCAGTGAACGATGGCATGACCGGCACGGCCGACCTGTTTTTCCTCCTCCCCCAGAGTGAAGTACCAGGCATAAACCCAGTCGTGCAAGGTTCTTGATTGGTTTTGCATGAAAGAAACGTGGTTATCATGTTTGGGCGGAATCAGCGGGACCACATCACCCCATGCATCAGTGGGGGGATCGAGGTCAAGGATGGTGTGTGCAATCACGCCCCATTTCTTCTCAACATCCCCGTCTTCGCCGACGATGATCTTGCCGCCCGGTGCGGGAGGCCAGGCCACCTCGACCTCAACGCGGCAGTCGCCGGGCTGAGTCATCCTGAGCTTTATCCAGCCCTGCCACGCTTCACCGCCATCTCTGGTGTCCAGCGGTACATTGCGCGGGTTGACCACGACGTAGGGATTCCATGAGTCGTCGGTCGCCACCACAGGGCAGTTCCAGGACTGGACAAGCTGGAGAGTCGACTTGAGGTCCATTTCGGCCCATTCCTCGAACCACTGGCCCATCAGGCCAGTCAAGCCCTCATGCATATCGTTATCGTAGGGCACGTTGACCAGGATGAATTTCTGGGTGGCGCCCTTGACGTCCAGGCTGAAGCCCGGTTCTATCTGCGGGATGCCGATGTAGCCCCATTTGTTAAACTCCCAGCCTTGGTCAGTTTCATACCACAGGTGGAACCAGCCACCTTCGTCAATATGGAGCCAGCCGTAGCTGGGGTTCAGGGGCTGCGTCACCGACGGGCCATCCCACTCGCCATAGAAGTCTATTCGGTCCCCTTCGACATAGAGCTGAGCACCGAAGTAACCCTCGTACGGTCCATCTGTGCCTATCATCAAGCTGTACTCTGCCTGTACGAAGTAGGGACCATCATCTAGCTCATGATTGATACCCGTGAAGTAGCCCTCGATTTCGTTACCGTCCAGGGTGTACTCACCACCCGTGATGTGGAAGTCACCGGAATCGGGGGTGCCGGCCTCCACCGCGGTAGGCGGTGCGGCTGTCACGGTCAGTCCTATGACCAGCGCCAGGGCCACTAGCATATACAGTGCCCTGTGCGGCCAATTTCGTGTCTTACTCATTTGTATGTTCCTCCTTTATAAGTATCCAACTTGATTCGTCTCTCGCCCGGAGTCGACCGCTCCAAGCTTGAGTCGTTGGAAGTTCATCTGTTCAGTAAACCTTGTTTTAAGCCTGCCTCATTTCAGGCTGCCCTTCTTGCCGCTACCCTGCCTGCCCCGCGTCCTTTTTCACCCTCACCTTCATCCTCTCCCGTCAAGGGAGAGGAGATGGTCATCGGGCCTCGGGATCCCCGGGTGCAGTAGAAGCGGTTTGAC
>PWZA01000018.1 GCA_003567655.1 Dehalococcoidia bacterium | reverse complement strand
GTCTGGTGCTAGCCTTAGGCACCGTGCGCTACTACCTGAGCCTCTTCTTCGGGACAGTCTTGCTGGTATCCGGTTTCGCGGCCTTGTTAGCCCCTCCTCTTATGGAGCTCTTCGGGGCATCATGGTTAACGGCGTTAATCGTGAAAGTCATCTCAGTTGCAGTCATTATGGCCGGGTCAGTCACCCTATTTGTTGTGGCCATACGGTGGGATTGACGCGGACGAATCAAAAGAACTCGTCCTCAGTACCCGCCTTTCCCGCAACACCAGATGCACGACCGACTGTTATCCCGAATCCAGACAGACCAGTGGCTGGCATGTAATCTACGACTGAATTGCGCCATCATGGCAAACCGGAATACAATAGACCCATGATATCAGGCAAACGGAACAACACGGGCCTGGCTGATTACGGGATAAAGAACGTGGGTGATGTCTACCATAATCTGCCCACTCCGGCACTATACGAGCAGATCGTGCAGCGCAGGGAGGGACTGGTCGCCCACCTCGGCCCGATCGTGGTCAGGACCGGACATCACACGGGCAGGTCTCCGGACGATAAGTTCATCGTCAAGGAGGAATCAAGCCAGGATAAGATCTGGTGGAGCAAAGGCAACAAGCCCTTTGAAGTGGCAAGATTCGATTCCCTCTATAACAGGCTGGCCGCCTACCTGCAGGGGAAGGACATTTATATCCAGGACTGCTATGCCGGGGCCGACAGCCGATATCGCATCCCCGTTCGCATCGTCACCGAATATGCCTGGCACAATATGTTTGCAAGGAACATGTTCATCCAGATTCTGGACGAGGACGAGCTAAGCAGTCACAGTCCGGAATTCACCATTTTCTCTATGCCGCGTTTTCACGCCACCCCTGACATCGACGGCACAAGCTCCGAGGCGTTTATCATAGTCAACTTCGCGAAACGGTTGATCATCATAGGCGGAACCAGTTACGCGGGAGAGATCAAGAAGGCCGTGTTCACCGTGCTCAACTACCTCCTGCCGCAGGCAAGCGTACTGTCGATGCACTGCGCCGCCAATCAGGGCGCGCACGACGACGTTGCCCTATTCTTCGGTCTTTCCGGAACCGGCAAGACGACTCTCTCCACGGACGTCGACCGCAGGCTGATAGGAGATGACGAGCACGGGTGGAGCAAGGACGGCATATTCAACTTCGAAGGTGGTTGCTACGCGAAGGTGATAAGGATCTCCGCGGAACAGGAGCCGCAGATATATGAGTGCACCCGCAGGTTCGGCACCATCCTGGAGAACGTGGCTATCGACAGCCACACCAGGAGGCTCGACCTGGCAGACGCCTCTCTTACGGAGAATACTCGTGCCAGCTACCCGATACCACATATTGGCAACGCCATTAGAGAAGGCACCGGCCCTCACCCGAAGAGCATATTCATGCTTAGCTATGACGCATTCGGCATATTGCCTCCGATCGCACTCCTCACGCCGGAGCAGGCAGCCTACTACTTCTTGCAGGGCTACACGGCCAGGGTTGCCGGCACCGAGGTCGGTCTCGGGAAAGAACCGCAGGCTATCTTTAGTCCGTGCTTTGGAGCTCCCTTCATGGCACTTCTGCCGACCGATTACGCCGGGCTCTTCTACGATAGCATCGTCAAGCACAAGGTTACCTGCTGGCTGGTGAATACGGGCCTGGTGGGCGGAGGATTCGGCACGGGCAAGAGGATATCACTGCCCCACACCAGGGAACTGATACATACGGCAATGGGCGGCGATCTTGCCGGCAGCGCGATGGAAGAAGACCCGGTGTTCGGCTTCCGCATACCCGGATCCTGCGGAAACGTCCCCTCCGAAATACTGAAACCGTCACAGTCGTGGCAGGACAGGGACTCCTATGCCCGCGAGGCCAGGAAGCTGGCAGGGAAATTCATCGAGAACTTCAAGCAATTCGAGAACGACGTTCCCCAGGCCGTTGTCAAATCCGGGCCCTCGGCCGGCAAGTCAGCCTGAGCACCCCTGCGGCAGACAAGACATACAGTACAGGCAAAGATCACTCAAGGGGCACGGCGTACACTCGGGTACGTTCTTCTTGCAAAATGCACGCCCGAGACGCACTATTTGAGCGTGGTAATCATTGTACAACTCCGCCTCATTATCCAGGTGCTGCATGAAAAACTGCTGATACGCACGGTAGCTCCACTTCTCATTCGTAAATCCCAGCCTTGAGAATGTCCTCTTCGTATAGGCGTCAACGACGAACACAGCCTTATTTCCGGCGTATAGCAGTATGGAATCGACGGTCTCCTCGCCCAGCCCTCCGACGTTTAGGAGCTCATGCCTCAACCGGTCTACGCCCTCTGCGAACATGGCGTCCAGATCGCCCTGATACCGGTCGAACAGGAAATCGGAGAGCCTCTTGAGCTTTAGTGCCTTCTGGTTATAGAACCTGGTCGGCCTGATCAGGGAGGCTATCCCGGAGACATCGGCTTCATTAATCGCCTTCAGGGTGAGCAGGTTGTGCTGCCTCAGGTTATCGATGGCCGTCTCGACGTTCCTCCATGCCACGTTTTGAGTGAGGATCGCGCCGATTATGACCTCCTCCCTTGTCTCACCGGGCCACCATCGCTGGTGACCGAACGCGGCAAGGAGTTTGTGATAGACCTCCACTAGTTGATGCTGCATGCAGGCATAATTATATAATGGATGGATGGCATCACAACCGATAATCAGGCTACTGACCGACTCCGGCCTCGGGTCGCGAAGGCAGATAGCTGCCGTCATCAAGAGGGGCGGAGTCGCCGTCAACGGCGAGGCAGTCCAGAGCTTCAACCAGCCGGTCGACCCGGACAGCGACGTCATCACAGTAGACGGCCAGCGCGTGTCGGTCGCGGCGGAACCGGTCATCTATCTTATGCTTAATAAGCCTAAGGGGATCATGTCCAGCACCGTTGACAGGAGAGGAGGAAAGACGGTAGTCGACATCCTGCCTGAGAAGTACCACCGCCTCAGGCTCTACCCGGTCGGCCGTCTGGATAAGGATTCCACAGGCCTGATTCTCCTGACCAATGACGGCGACCTGACCTTTCGCCTCACCCATCCACGCTTTGAACAGGAGAAGGAATACCTGGTCACGATAGGAAAGCACCTGAAAGCCGAGGACAGGGCTGAGCTCGAGACCGGAATCCGCTTGCATGATGGCACGACCTCTCCGGCCGCGATCAGGGCCGTGGCATCGTCTCCCTCCAGTTATTCCGTAACCGTTCACGAAGGCAGGAAGAGGCAGGTGCGGCGCATGTTCGCCGCCCTGGGATACAGAGTCGTGGGCCTGAAGAGGATACGTCTCGCGAAGCTCAGCCTGGGAGCACTGCCCGAGGGTGCGGTACGCGAGCTTACCCGGCAGGAGATCCGCTCCCTGAAAGAGGGCGCAGGAGGCATCAGCGGCAGCCCTGTAGCATGATGGGTTCCGGCGCTGTCGAAGTAGCCTTGCCTGACGACGCCTGACTTAGCGCCTCAACTGTAAGACCCATTCTATCACTTACATCGCGCCTACCGGTCGGACGGCATCCACGCCCACACGCCGGGTCGTTTCTTCGCGTATCTTCTTGACACAAGAGCGGTACACCAATAGACTTATGAGAGTACCGCGGAATGCCGACTTCTTCGGCGCAGAGGAGTAGTAACATGTTCTGTTCAAAATGCGGCAAGGAAATCGACGAGTCCGGCCAGTTCTGTAAGTATTGCGGCGCCAGCGTCAAGGGGGATAGTACAGAGAGCGCGCAGGAGCGCTCAAAGCAGTATCCCGAGGACGTTCACACATACGACATGCCCAGAATGGTCCCGCTGGATATGATGGAGAAATACGAGAAGATAGTGTTTGAGACACATCCCAGCAAGATGGGGGCATTCTTCAGCCACGTGGCTGGAGGTGTGCTTCTCGTTGCCGGCGGCATCACAATGCTCATCCTTCTCGACTTCTTCGCCCTGCGGATACTCGGTGCGGCGCTGATCGTTGCCGGGCTGATCATAGGCCTTGTAGGCTATCTCAAATGGCGCTCGATTATCTATGCCCTCACCACGAACCGCATGATAGTGCTCAAGGGCATATTCTCCAAGGATCTGTATGAGAACCACCTGGACAAGGTGCAGGATATCCGGTTGCAGATCGACATGAGACAGCGCCTGTACAATTGCGGAGATATCTCCATATCGACAGCCGGCACAGCAGGCATCGAATGCATGTGGAAGGACATACCCGACGCGCGTAAGAAACAGGCACTCTTGAGGACCGTTCTGGCCAAGTGATATCCTGCGGAGGCTTGCATAACTGAGAGGGACGCACTCTCAAGACAATTGGAGTTACTCCTCCCATGTTGCGGGAGAGTACGAAGGCCAGAATGAGGTAAGAGTGGAGAAGGTCAGAATGGGCAGGACCGACATGATGGTCTCCAAGCTGGGCTTCGGGGGCATCCCCATCCAGCGGCTCTCCGAGGAGGAGGCTGTGGCTGTGGTCGGGAGGTGCCTGGACCTGGGAGTTACCTTCATCGACACCGCCAATGCCTACGGCACCAGCGAGGAACGCATCGGCAAGGCGATTAAGGGTCGCCGGGAGGATATTATCATCGCCACGAAGTCGGCCTCTCGAACCCGGGAAGGGCTGGAGGAACACCTCAAGTTGAGCCTTGAACGTCTGGGGACCGACTACATCGATCTGTACCAGTTCCACAACGTCAGTGACTCGAAAACGCTGGAGACGGTGCTTGATCCCGACGGGCCAATGGCCGCCGTGCAGGAGGCGATGAAGGAGGGCACGATAAGGCATATCGGCATCACCTCCCACCAGATCGATGCTGCAAAGGAAGCGGTTAAATCAGACCGCTTCGAGACCATGATGTTCCCCTTTAACTTCATCACCTGCGAACCGGCCGAGGAGTTGCTGTCGATCTGCCGCGAGCACGACGTGGGCTTCATAGTCATGAAGCCTCTGGCGGGAGGGGCGCTGGACAACGTAACCATTGCCTTCAAGTACCTCTTTCAGTTTCCGGACGTAGTACCCATACCCGGCATCGAGAAGGAAGGCGAGATCGAGGAGATCGTGCAGGTGCTGGAGGGGCCATGGGAGATGAGCGAGGCAGAACAGCAGGAAATGCAGCGGATGAGAGACGAGCTGGGCACCAGATTCTGCCGCCGCTGTGAGTACTGCCAGCCCTGTCCTCAGGAAATACCCATATCGATGATGATGTTTGTCGGCAGCTTCGTAAGGCGAATGCCCTCGGCAAGGCTCTTCACAGGCTTCGTGGCCGACGCGGTAGAGAAGGCCGCCACCTGTACCGAGTGTGGTGATTGCGAGGAAAGGTGCCCCTACCAACTACCCATCCGCGAGATCCTGACAGAACAGGTACAGGCCTTCCGCGAGGCCAAGCAGGAGTTCGAGAAACAGGCTCAGGCATAGCTACCTTTGATAAGGCCTCTTCCCGGGTGAATCGGCAACCCGTCCTGAATTGTCAGATGCGTTAAGTCAGGTCAGTTCGTTCTGCCGAACTCTTTCTCCAGCTGGCGGGAACTGAGATGAATCATGGTTGCCCGCCCGTGGGGACAGGAGCGCGGTTGTGTTGTCTGCTCCAGCTGCTTTATCAACTCTCTCATCTCATCATTGCCCATTTGCTGTCCCGCCCTAACAGAACCATGACAGGCCAGGGACAGAGCTATTTTCTCCTCCCGGGAACCCGGCCCTTCCCTGACAGCGAGCTCGTCAAGCAGCATCCCTACGGCCTCGATAACGTTGGCACCGGCCATTAGCGCCGGTACTGCACGCACCAGATAGCTCCGGTTGCCGAAGGGCTCGATGACGAAGCCGAATGCCTCCAGAAGCTCTATGCCGGCCTTCAGTGTCTCTTCCTCCCTGGGACTGAGTTCTACCGTTATCGGCTGCAGCAACCCCTGGACCTCAACCTCCCTCTGCGACCACTGTGCCATAACGCGGTCATAGAGTATTCGCTCATGGGCAGCGTGTTGATCGATGAGATAGAGACCGTCGGGGCCTTCGGCAATGATATAGGTGCGGGCTATCTGCCCCACTAACCTTAGCAGCGGCAACTCCATGGCCGGTAGCTGGGCAACAGCGAAGACGGGCTCGCTGTCCATTATCATGCGCGGGCTCTGCCATTGCCCTGAGGCAGGAGAGAAGGAAGCAGCCCCGGGACGGGCTATCGGTGTCCGGGCCAGCGTCTCCTCTATGGACTTCCTTACACTGCTGAAGATACCCTGTTCATGGCCGAACTTGACCCGTGCCTTGGCGGGGTGGATGTTGACATCGAGTTCGCCGGCCGGCAGCAAGAGGTTGATAACTACGATGGGGTGCCTGCCCTCCATAAGAAGCCCCCGATAGGCTTCCTCGGTGGCCCGGGCGAGCAGCGGACTTCGTACCCACCTGCTATTGACAAAGAAACTGAGATAACTGCGTGACGAACGTGTAAGGGAAGGCGGGCTTATAAGGCCGCTCACATCAACAGGGGAACCCTGCTTTTCCATCTCCAGCATGGCCCCGGCTGCCTCAAGTCCGTACACCTCCCCCACCGCCTCGCGCAGGACACCGCTGCCTGTGGTTCGCAGGCTGACCCGGCCATCAAGTACGAGACCGAACTTAACCCCGGGGAAGGCCATGGCATACTGGCTCAGCACAGCGGCAACATGGCTGTTTTCCGTGCCCGGCGATTTCAGAAACTTGAGTCGCGCGGGGAAGAAGCGAAACAAGCGGCGCACGGTTACGGTGGTGCCCCTCGACCTGGCGCGTGCCTCCCGCCGGACTACATGGCCCTCCTTCCACTGCACCTGGCTGCCTGCGGTGTCCGATACCGCCTGAGTGGAGACCTCCACCTCGGCAACAGATGCGATACTGGGCAGGGCTTCGCCCCGAAAGCCAAGACTGGAGATCCTCTCCAGATCATCGAGTTGGCCGATCTTGCTCGTGGCATGCCTCTGAAAAGCCAGTTCCACCTCAGAAGAAGGTATCCCCACCCCGTTGTCGCTCACCCTGATCAACTCCACACCTCCACCCTGAGCCTCCACAGATATCTCGGTTGCTCCGGCATCAAGGGCGTTTTCTACCAGCTCCTTGACGACCGACGACGGCCTCTCGATCCCCTCGCCCGCCGCGATCTTGGAGACTACATCCGAAGCCAGAACTCTGATCGCCATATGGACAGATTTTACACGTTTTCGTGTATTAAGTCAACAGGTCAGAAGTCGAAATCTCTCTCGATCTTCTCCAGAGGAGCGAGGCTGGCCAGGAGTTTCTTGACCCCTGCCACCTCGAAGACGACGGTAAGCTCATGATCCTCCCTGGTCGGATTGCAGTTCATTACTACGCCGTCGCCGAATTTGCTGTGACGTACGTGGTCTCCCACTCTCAGCGTGAGGGTGCTCAGCGGAGGCAGTTCAGGCGCGGGCTCATGTCCGAGACCGGAGCCGGAGTGACGAGCCTTGCTCTCATACCATAGCCCCCTCGTGTTTGTGAGGTGGGCCGGGACATCCTCAAGGAAGCGGGACGGGGGGTTGGCAGTGCTGCCTCCGAAAAGGTTGCGACGATAGCTGCGCAGGAGATAGAGCCACTTCCTGGCCCTGGTGATCCCCACATAGCAAAGGCGGCGCTCCTCCTCCATCTCCGCCGGGTCGTCCAGCGACCTCCTGTGGGGTAACAGCCCCTCCTCGAGGCCCACGATAAAGACAGCCGGAAACTCCAGGCCCTTGGCCTGGTGCAGAGTAATGAGGGTCACTGCGTCCGCTTTCTCGTCCAGCTCATCGATGTCAGCGACCAGGCTCACTTTCTCCAGAAAGGCGCTCAAGGCCTCTTCGGGCTCGACCTCATCGTATTCGCCGGCGACGCTCTTCAATTCCATGACGTTCTCCCATCGTTCCTCCCCGTCCTCTTTGCTCAGAATATAGTCCCTGTATCCGCTTTGCACCAATACCTCATCGATCAACTGAGAGAGTCCGATCTCTCTGCTTCGGGCGATGAGGCCGGTCATCAGAGCCTCGAATGCGGCCAGAGCCGGCACAGTGCGCGACGGAAGGGTAAGCTTCTCCTCGCCGGCAACAGCATCGTCACCAGCCTGTTGCAGGGCCTGGAAAAGGGAGACATCGTGAGCCTTTGCCCAGGACTGAAGCTGACCGATGCTGCGCTGACCGATGCCCCTCGCAGGCACGTTTATAATGCGCGGAAGACTGACATTGTCCTGGCGGTTGTGAATGAGCCTCAGATAGGCAACGACATCCCTGACTTCACGACGCTGGTAGAATCGTGTTCCGCCCACAAGTTTGTACGGAACACCGTACCTGAGGAATGTCTCCTCAAGTGCCCGGGACTGGGCGTTGACCCGGTACATGACGGCGCAATCCCGGAGCGATACCTCATCCTGCAAGATCAGCTTCTCTATCTCGTTGACCACGCACTGAGCTTCCTCATTGGCGTCATAGCTTTCGATAACCGAAACTGAAGCTCCGTCTTCATTTTCCGTCCACAGATCCTTGGGCTTACGCTGCTTGTTGCCCGCGATGACCTCTGAAGCCACCTCCAGGATCGTCCTGGTGGAGCGATAGTTCTGCTCCAGCATCACCACTCTGGCCTCGGGATAATCCTTCTCAAAGCTAAGGATGTTGCGCAGATCAGCGAACCTCCAGGAGTATATCGACTGGTCCGGGTCGCCGACCACGCACAGGTTCCGGTACCTCCCGGCCAGCTGTTTCATAAGCGTATACTGGACGATGTTGGTGTCCTGAAACTCGTCAACCATGACATGCACATACCTGGACTGATAGCTGTTCAGGACCTCTGGGTGATCCTGGAACAACCGCACCGTCTTCATGAGCAGGTCGTCGAAATCCACCGCCTGCCCCTTGCCCAGCAGCTCCTGGTAGCGCTGATAGACTCTATGCACTATCTCCTCAAAATAGCTGCTAACCCATTCCGTATATCCTGCGGGGCTGAGAAGGCGGCTCTTAGCGGCACTAATAGCCGAGCGCAGAGCACGAGGAGCATACTGCTTGGAATCGAGATTCAGGTCTTCCATGGACTGCTTAATCAGGGTTAGCTGGTCATCCTCGTCGTAGATAACAAACCCCGGGTTGAGTCCTATAGCTTTGCCCTCCCGGCGGAGAATGCGGGCACAGATGGCATGAAACGTGCCAAGGGTCAACGCCTCCGCCGCCCGGCCCAGGAGTTGTTCCAGCCTGTCTCTCATCTCCCGGGCCGCCTTATTCGTGAAGGTGACCGCCATGATGCGATGAGGCTGAACACCGCAGACCTTAACGAGATAAGCGACCCTGTGCGTGATCACACGGGTCTTGCCGCTGCCGGGCCCGGCCAGGATGAGCACAGGGCCTTGGATGGCTTCGACAGCTTCTTTCTGGGCGGGATTGAGAGTGGTCAGGATATCCATACGGATTCACAGGTCATTATAGCATCGGCCCTGAGAAAGCCCCAAAGAGAGTGAGGACCGGGCACAACGTAATGTCCGCACCGGAGCGGTTAAGTGGTGTCTCTGTATGTGGTCTGCTTTAGATCTGAATTTGACAGGCTAGGTCATAGGTGTTATAATGGTATGTCCCGAGTAGCCGAACGGGAAGTTGGTAGTCTGGAACCTGCACTGAGTAAGCGGACGCTGAAAGGAAGAGGGGGTGGAAGCCAGCAGGAGCGAGGTTACTCGGGGCTTCTCTATTCAGATCCCTGTCGTTGTCATACTCCCGAGAGCCACAGTCCGTTCGCCGGGTGTAACCAAGCATAAGCGCTCGATGTCCGGACAATAAAGGTGGAGTCTGCAGGCCGGTCTGCCGGCACCTGCGGGAACGTGCAGAGGGCAATAACAGCTTGAGCTAGCTACGCTTTGTTGTTATACTGATTTGCAGGATGGTTGACTGGGACGATTGCCAGAGAAGCCTGGGGCTGTCGTTTCGCGATGAGTCCTTACTGGAACAGGCCTTCGTGCATCGGTCGTATATCAATGAAAACCCGGACTTCGCCGGACCGACCAACGAGCGCCTGGAGTTCCTGGGAGATGCCGTGCTTAGCTTCATTGCGGCAGAGGCACTGTATAAGGAGTTCCCCCACCTTCCCGAGGGATCCCTGACCGAGCTTCGAGCTTCGCTGGTTTGTCGAGACAACCTGGCACAGTTGGCCTCCTCGCTGGACCTCGGTGGCTGGCTTCTGCTGGGGCAGGGTGAGGAGACGAACGGAGGCAGGTCGAAGGTGAGCAACCTGGCGAATGCGATGGAGGCACTGGTCGGTGCCCTATACCTGGAGAAGGGGCTAGCCAGAACGAGGAGATTCGTCCTCAAGCTCCTGAAGCCGCAACTGGAAGATGCCAAAGCGGGAAGGATAGCCCCAAACTACAAGGCATTATTGCAGGAGCTTGTACAGGGACAGCAGAGGCCGGCACCAACCTATCGCCTGGTAGAGGCTACCGGCCCCGACCATGACAGGCAATTCACCTCCGAGATCCTGATCGAGGGGGAGGCTCTGGCGAGAGGTACCGGCAAGAGCAAGAAAGCCGCTGAAACCCGGGCAGCGAAGGCAGCCTGGGAGGAATTGAGGTGTAATCATGGGCAGACGCGATTACAGGCATAGAGAACCAAAGAAACCTAAGAAGGGAACTCAGAAGGCCAAGCCGATCTCTGAGCTCGTGCCGCAAGCAGAGACAGAGGTAATCAAGAAGAAGAGAAAGCCCGCCGAGGAAGAAGAGGAATAGACGGATTGGCAGCTTACCTGGAGCTTCGCCGTGGCGGCGGGCTACGAGAGAGGGTAGAGGCGGCTGTATCTTCGCTCGAGAGTTGCTCTATCTGCCCTCATGGCTGCGCCGTGAACCGCGCCGCGGGAGAAATCGGCAAGTGCCGCACTCCCGGCCGGGCAATAGTATCAAGCTACGGCCCCCATTTCGGGGAGGAAGCCCCGCTGGTCGGCAGACGTGGCTCTGGCACGATATTCTTCGCCAACTGTAACCTGAGATGCCTGTTCTGCCAGAACTACGCCATTAGCCAGCTGGGCGAAGGCGAGATGGTGGGCAAAGAGCAACTGTCTCAGATAATGCTCTCCCTTCAGCATGCAGGGTGTCACAATGTAAACCTGGTTTCCCCGACCCACGTAGTTCCCCAGATTCTGGAGGCACTGGAGCTGGCCGTGGAGGGAGGACTGTATCTGCCCCTGGTGTATAACAGCGGCGGCTATGACTCGGTAGAGACTCTGAGGATGCTGGAAGGCATCATCGATATCTACATGCCGGACATGAAGTATGACGATGATGAGGCCGCCAGGCAGTTGTCAGGCATCGAAGGCTATCCGACAGTCAACAAGGCAGCTGTAAGAGAGATGCACCGGCAGGTAGGCGACCTGCAAGTGGATGACACAGGGGCGGCCCGGCGCGGGCTCCTCGTCCGCCACCTGGTCCTGCCCGATGGCCTGGCAGGGACAGCAGGCATAGTGGACTTCCTCGGCAGGGAGATATCTGCCAACACCTACGTCAACATCATGGCCCAGTACTACCCCTGCTATCAAGCGTCTCAAGCCTCAGGCTTAGGGAGGAGAACATCAAACGCAGAGATGCGTGAAGCATATTCCCTCGCTTATGAGGCAGGGCTTAGCCGGCTGGACAAGGCTCCCTCTCCGGCAGCCCTCCCGCCCCGATCCGAACGCGGTGCACAGTAGCATATGGCGATGAACAAGAGCAGGCACGGATAAGGATGAGAGATATCCCGCCCAATTATGGAAACACCGACCGGGCACATCTATCCGCTACGGTGTACGGTAGAGTGCAGGGCGTCTACTTTCGCCACTTCGTCCGCAGTGCAGCCAGAAAACTCGGCCTCAGCGGCTACGTCCGCAACCTCCCCAGCGGCGATGCCGTTGAAGTCCAGGCCGAAGGGGAAAAGAAGCAACTCGATGCACTGCTCGACCAGCTAAAGAAAGGCCCGCTGGGGGCCAAAGTGCAGGCAGTGGAAGCAGACTGGTCGGACTATTCAGGCCGGTTCAATGACTTCGTCACAAGGCACTGAACAAGCAGCGGCTACCTGCTCCCGGGGGGAGCGGATACCGGAATCCGGGAGCGGTCAGGACCCCACCTGGTCCTCGAGATGAACCCTGCCCTCAGTGATCAGCCTCACATGCTCGGAGTCAACGACCGCCATTTGCGAGGCTTCAAGATCGGTTTCATGGGGTTCCCCGATGAGAATTCTTCCGTAGTCTTCCGCGTGGCCCTTTGTGGGGTCATCATGGGTGTAGAACAGCTTCTGGCTGGCCTCGATGATGCCCAGATCAAACGGCAGCGTAAAGTAGAGATCGGCCAGGACCTTCTCGATGCCCAGATTGTAGAGTGTATCCCATCCGCCCGACTTGCGCCCCTGATACTTGCTCACCGGCAAGAGGCTGAGAAGGTTGGCCACACTGAATCGTGCCGAGTTGCCGCAGACCTTGAACGGGCTAACGCTGATCAAGAAATCGCTGCGCAACACAACATTGGGTACCCAGAAGCTTTCCACAGCGTAGAACTGCAACAGCGGATTCTCCACCTCTATGAAGATAGAATCCCGGATATCGAGCATCAGGACGTGATGGAAATCGTACCCCAGTGATTTATATACCGGGTATATCGACTCACCGCTGGCGGTTCCTTCAGCGATGATGATATCCGCGTTACTGACCTCCCTGATACCATCGATAATCTTCTTGAGCAAGCGCGCACTGGTTGTAACAGGATACGGCAGGGGATAGCCCGCGCAGGGCTTGATCAGGACCCGTCTTGCCCAGGAAAGCTGCGGGGGAGGAGTAAAGACAAAATCAGAATCTTTGACAATCATCGACTACGTATGAGCGTCCAATTTCAATCCCGATTCAGCTTGCATAACGCAGGCTGTAACACAACGACCTCGCTGCCGGCAGGAAGCGATTGTCGCTCGATCTCCGCCTCGCTACCGTATACCCGTCGCACACCTTCTCGTTCCTTCAGGAAACCCTCCACATCGGCTATGGGAAAGGTACATCCAGGCGTCTTGAAATGCATAGGGATCACCAGCCCGGGCTTCAGTTCGCGGCACACCTGGCCGGCCTCCTGGGCATCTATGGTGTAGAAGCCGCCCACGGGAACGAATAGTATGTCCACGGCACCGATCTCCCGGACCTGCTCCGAGGTGAGGGCGTGCCCCAGGTCTCCCAGGTGACACAACTCCATATCATCTAAGCTGAAGCAGAAGACCGTGTTAGCTCCTCGTTGCTTACCCTGAGAGGAATCATGCCAGGTGGCGATACCCCTGAACTGAATGCCTTTGGCAGTGCTTGTGCCGCTACCTCTGACCACCTCCGGACTCCCCTGCACAGCAGCAACATTGCTGTGGTCACCATGGTCATGGCTGACGACAACTACATCGGCAGCCTCAGTGATGGGATCGTATTCTATGCCGCCGCCCACGGCATAAGGGTCGGTAATCACCCTCACACCATTCCCCGAGGTGACAAGAAAGCAGGCATGGCCTAACCACTTTATCTTCACATTGCCTCCTGTGTGCCACATTCAGTCATGGAAAATCAAGTTGATCTTGCATCGAGCGATGAGAGCATCCGTTTCGATCTGAGTTATACCTCCGTCTACTCCTTTACTCTCCAGAACCCGTCTCCTGAAATATGTGCTCTTCCGAACCTTCATTTTACTTTATCCGGGCGCATAAAAGAAGAGGTCAGCGAGGAATAATCCATATCTGTTTCTCGTTGCCGCCACAGTTCCGGCGGAATCACCCTGCCCAGCACGACACCGGTCACCGTGAACGACGATCCCGACGCCAAAATGACATGGTCTATAACGGTCTACGAGGGGGTGGCCGCGAAAAGGAACGATCACCGAGGCATGTCGCCTCACGTGTTCAGCCGGCCGCCAGTCCGGCTACTTCGACACCGTTCTCATCGGGAACCACCGGCAGTTCTACGGTGAAGACAGATCCCTTGCCGGGTTCGCTGCGGACGTCGATCCGACCATTATGGTCGGTTACAATCCCGTAACAAACGCTCAGGCCGAGACCCCTACCCTGGCCGACCCCGCGCGTACTGAAGAAGGGGTCAAACACATGCGTCAGATTCACGGGTGAGATGCCCGGGCCATCATCGCTGAACGACACGCGGATCGTATCACTGCTGAGTTCCGTCGCGATCAACAGGCTGCCTCCGCCGTGAGCCATCTTCATCTCTGTTTCGGCGTTGATGATCAGATTGAGAAAGGCCTGCTGCAGCAGGTTGCCATCGGCCATCGTCGAAGGCAGAGAACTATCGAGCCTGGTGGTTATCTCAATGCCACTGGCCTGAAGCGGGCCGGCGCGCATGTCCAGTGTTGCTTTTATCATCTCATTGACGTTGACATACGTTCGTTCCAGCTTCTGCTGCCTGGCAAAGGAAAGCAGGTTCGTCATGATGTCGGACACCCTCTGGGCATTCTCCTCTATTGTCCTGGCGTCTTCCCTGGCATTATCCGGAATATCCTCATGGGACAGCATTTGAGCGAAGCCGATGACGCTGGCCAGGGGGTTATTTATCTCGTGAGCGATGCCCTCAACCATCAGTCCCAGTGATGCCAGCCGGTTCGAGAGGCTCAGCTGCAGTTGCAGCTTCTTCTCTCTTTCCTCCGCCTGCTTACGCTCTATCGCATAGCGTATCGTTCTCCTCAGCAGCTGGGTGTCCACCTGCCCCTTGATCAGATAATCCTGGGCCCCTTCGTTGATGGCCTGCACTCCGATCATC
>PWZA01000134.1 GCA_003567655.1 Dehalococcoidia bacterium | reverse complement strand
GCCTCTGCGTGGCCTGTATGGCCGGAGCAGACATCCTGGTAGCCGGGATCGGCGGTGCTCCCGCCCGTATAGCCCGAGACCGCCTGCTCCACACCTTCGACCTCACGGAAGACGGCCTCGATGCACCAGAAACAGCCACCTGCCAGAGTGGCGATCTCACTTGAAGCTTCCGGGCTCACAGCGCGGTCTCCGACACGAACTTCAGTGCCAGGCCGTTTATGCAGTAACGTTTGCCCGTCGGTGGCGGCCCGTCGTCAAAGACATGTCCCAGGTGGGCATCGCACCGGGCACAGAGAACCTCGGTGCGCACCCGGCCCAGGCTAAGATCGGGCTGCTCGGCGAGGTTCAACTGCGAGACGGGTTCATTATAGCTCGGCCAGCCCGTCCCGGAATCGAACTTGGTCGCGCTGCGGAACAGGTCGGTATCACAACGGATACAGCGAAAGATGCCCGCCTCGTGTACCTGCCCGAACAGGCATGTGCCCGGAGTCTCGGTTCCCTTCCTGGTCGTGATCTCGTGCTGCTCCTTAGTGAGAAGTTTCTCCCATTCGGCATCCGATTTCTCTATCTTGTCTACCTCTATAACCTTGTCCTGCCTGGCATCGTAGATCTGTACAGTTGTCATAGTGACACCCCCTTGTCTATGCTCCCAAGTATTATAGCAGAGCAGCTTCAGCGTCCCTTGCCAATCCCCTCGTTGATGGCCCCCATCACCGCTTCCGGGTTCTTGGTGGAGAACGCCAACTCGTGATGCCTGCCCGTCCTCTTCTCTATCACAACCCTCGGGGCGCCGATGATATTGTACACAAGCCTTCTCTTACCCCCGACCCGGGCCGCGCGGATCCCCCAGCCACCGTATCTTACCGCCGAGGATTCATCAATCCGGCAACTGACGATATTGCCCCACTCCACACGATGACGTATGATGCCATAACCGACAGTTACGCCGTCCACGCCCACCGTGATACTAAGGCTGGCGAAGTTGATCCCCAGTACAATAAAGAACACTATCATACCTATGAAGAACCCGTTGGGAGCAGGATCGGTGCCCAACGGGCCCACGATGAGTTGATAAAACAGCGCAGCAAGCAGGCCAAGCACCACTATAGCCAGGATAACGACGTTCCACCTGGAGAGTATTCTCTCTTCGTACAGATTGCTCTCCATTGTCGTTTGCCTCCTGTTGCGTCCCAGTGGCGGCCTACTTCTACCCGGGTCTCTAGTATACCTTTCTTCTCACAGCCTGCACTATGATGCCCATGGTGATGACAGCCAGTGCGGCAATCGTGACATATACCACGGTCTGATCGGCCGCGGTATCATCGGCCATTCGCTTCAGCAGGATGCCTAGCAAAGCCCAATCAACCACAAGCGCATAGTAGACATCTCTGCGGGTCAAGAGCATCGATAAGCCGATTACGGTGCCGACTATGATCACCGCTGCAGCCCAGAACTGCTCCCCGAGCCCGAACGCGCCCCAGTTCATGCCAACTAGCAGGACCGTCACATTGGCAATAGTGGCTACCGTTATCCAGCCGAGGTAAATGCTGAAGGGCAGATGCACCAGGTACCTTCCGGCCCTGGTCAACTCCGTCTTGCCGATGCCCAGCCTCAGGTAGATCGTCAGCAGACTCCCCAGCAACACGAGCATCAGAACGAGCGACAGAGGCATGTTCTGATAGTGCCAGGCGAATATCCAGCCGCTGTTGGCAAGACATGATATGAAAAAGAAAGGCCCGATTTGCCGTATGAGTTCGGCCTTCTGAGGATCCCTTCGAAACGACGGCATCAGTTGATACACCACGAATATGCCCAGCAACAGATAGATCAGCCCCCAGATCGAAAAGGTCAGCCCCGCCGGAGTGAACAGATTCGGATACAGATCGGATACATCGCCTGTCGCTATGTTGTTAATCGGGATGATGTTTGCCAGCGCGTTAACGACGACTGTGCCCACAAATCCCACCAGGTTCAGAATAGCCAGAAGCAACACGGTACGGTCTTTCATAATCGTCTACCCTCCTATTATACCCGGAGATATTTGCTTTTATGTCCGATATGCACTGCTGTAAACAGATGTATGCTCAGAAGAAGGAGTCTCACATATCAGTGGCGCAACTGCTCCAGTAGAGAATCAGCATCGGTTACGGGTCTCCGGCAGGAATACCCTTCACACACATAGGCCGTGGGCCTGTCGTCAATCATAGATCTATCCCTCATGAGTTCCGGTCCGTGCACTGACGACCCATCGTCAGGATCCCGGGCGGCAAACACCTTGTTCGGGAGCCATGTGTTCCAGAGAACTCCCAGCAGGCCTGCATTCGCAGCCGCTTCCCTGGAGCCGACGATCACCACCTCCCTCGGAGAAGACAGGTGAAAGTCCATGGCGCAAAGCCAGTTGCCGAAGCCCAGCGGATGCCGCGACATCCTGCCCTGCATGGCATTGAGCGACTCCACTGCCGTCTGCTCAAACCGCTTGTCCCCGGTCAGCCGCGACACTTTCAACAGCGCGAGTGCCGCTGCCGAAGAACCCGAAGGCATTGCTCCATCATGAGTATGCCTGGGACGGACGACAAGAGCCTCGTGTCTTTTGCCTGTATCATGCAGCAAGCCGTCCGACCCGTCCCGGAACTCCTCGACCATGACGTCGGCCAACCTGATAGCTTCTTTAAGCCATCTCCCGCCAAAGGTGGCCTCATGAAGGCATAGCAGGGCATCTATGACGAGCGCATAGTCGTCCAGATAACCTTCGATCCTGGCATCACCATTCTTGTAGGTGTGCCTCAGATACCCATCGCACACCATCCGGTCGAGGACAAACGACCCGTTGGCCACCGCCGCGGCGAGGTAATCATCACGGTCTAACACGCAGGCTGCTTCACAAAGGCTAATCAGCATCAGCGCATTCCATGAAGCCAGGACCTTGTCATCGACCGCCGGGTGGACCCGCGTCTCACGTGTCTTAAGCAGAGCCGCCCTGGCGTGTCTGACCAGACCGGGTTCCTCGGCCGTGATGTCGCCGGGAACGTGCAGTATATTGCTCCCTTCGAAATTACCTTTGGCGCTGATGCCATAATAGTCATTGACAACGCGGGCCTGTTCATCACCGAGGGCCTCAGCCACCTCATCGAGACTCCACACATAGTACTTTCCCTCAACCCCTTCGCTGTCTGCATCCAGTGCACTATAGAAGCCACCCTCCGGCCCGCTCATCTCTCTCAACACGTAGTCGACGGTTTCCTCGGCGATTCGCTTGAACAGCGGTCTTCGAGTGACGAGATACGCATGCAGATACACGCGGCTGAGCAGGGCGTTGTCATAGAGCATCTTCTCGAAGTGCGGCACAAGCCAACCGGCATCAGTTGCATAGCGGTGAAAGCCACCTCCTATCTGATCATAGATTCCGCCCGCGGCCATCTTCTCGAGGGCCAGCGTCGCCATATTCAAGGCATCTT
>PWZA01000050.1 GCA_003567655.1 Dehalococcoidia bacterium | reverse complement strand
GCGACAACTGCCGACGGATTCTGGGTAGTTACTCCACAGAAACAGATATCGGAGGTGAATGACGCGTATTGCCGGATGTCTGGATATAGCAAGGATGAACTCCAGAGTCTCTTGATTGGAGATATAGATGCGGTAGAGGAGCCGCAGGAAACCGCTGAGCGGATAGAACGCATTATGCGCTCTGGTTCTGAGACCTTTGAAACCAAACACCGGCGCAAAGATGGTTCGGTTTTTGATGTAGAGGTCAGCGCCTCCCGCTTTGACCGTGCCGATGGCGTATGCCTTGTGTGCTTCTGCCGCGACATAACGCAACGTAAGCAGGAACGAAGAGAGCTTGAAGAGAGCCGCAACAGATATCAGGTGCTCATTGATAGGTCTCCTGACATCATATATCTCTTTGGTACCCGAAGTGGGGGCTTGTTTTGGTCTGAAGCCACTCGCCGCATACTGGGGTATGAACCGCAGGACATCGTGCGTGACCCCCACTTATGGAACAGGTCTGTACACCCCGAGGATAAGCCGCTCGTTGAGAGGGCTATCGCAGCGGGGGTTGAAGGAGAGACTTTCGAGATAGAGTACCGGATACAGGCCGCGAATGGTGACTGGGTCTGGCTCCGGGACAAGTTGATAGATAGACGTGAACAGGATGGTGAAATAGTCATTCAGGGTCATGCGGAAGATATCACTACGCAGAAGCTCTACCAGCAGCAGCTGTTGGAGAAGGATGCATTACTCAACGATGTGCTGGATAATATGCTGGATCTTGTTGCCATCACCGACTTACAGGGCAATTTTCTCTATGCAGGAAAATCGCACGAGCGACTGGGATATACTGCCTCATTCTTAGTCGGCAGAAATGTAATGGAGTTCATCCACCCGGATGATCATGAACAGGTTGCCAAGGCGTTCTCAGCGTTTATGCAAGACGGTGAGGAGCGCACCGAAGAGTACCGGACCGAGTGCGCCGACGGAACATTTACGTGGCTGGAAACCAGCGGCAGGCTGCTGAAGAATGAGAATGGAGAACCAACCAAAGTACTTTTCAACACCAGAGATGTAACGGAACGTAAACAATTGCTTACCCAAAAGGATACGTTGATTAAGGAGGTTAGGCATCGGATCAAAAACAACATACACTCCATCTCCGGCCTCCTGTCGATGCAGGCTCAAAGCTTGTCAGACCCAGCGGCCATTTCAGCGCTCCATGACGCACGAAGTCGGATGAACAGTTTTGGGGTTCTGTACGACCAACTCTATGATACCAACACAGGCGGAAGAGGATTGCTCAGGGCGTACCTCGAGCAGCTTGTTGCCATGGAGGTCGAGGTATTCCCACAGGGTAGACAAGTAGATTTCCAGTTGGAAATAGAAGAGTATGAGTGTGCGACAGAGATGCTCTCGGCCATAGGGACGGTTGTGAACGAACTTGTCACCAACGCGATGAAGTACGCATTTCGAGATCATCCGAGTCCAAGACTCAGCTTGAGCGGAATGCATCGTGACAAGCACTACGTGCTGATAGTTGAAGACAATGGGCCGGGGATTTCCAAGCCGGAAGCTATACATATATCTTCAGGCTTAGGCCTTATGCTTGTCAACGCGCTTGTCGAACAGATCAACGGGAGTATCAGGTTCGAGAATACAAACGGTATGCGTGTCGAGATTGAGTTCCCGGTTCCCGAGGCTGAGTGAGCTTTGTATTCTTGAAACCGCCTTTACACCAGGACTTTATCTGAGTTCCCCCCCCAAGGAAGCGATTGGATTTGGTTTGTGTGTGACCGGAAGCACGAAGAATCTCACATACTTGGGAGTATGTGAGGTGGCATACTATTTTATTTACCGGCTAGTTTCGGACTGGATAATTGACCGCAAAACTATATCGCAAACCGCACAACACTTTTGGCTCCAATCTCATTTGAGAGAGTGTACGTGCCACCCAGCTGTTCGGCGAGCATTTTGACAACTGTAAGGCCAAACCCGGGTGATTCATTTGCCAAGGCTCTTTCGTCAAATCCTATGCCGTTATCGTGGATGATGAGCGTCGCCTCGTTCTCTTCCTTTTCGATGGATACCGACACCATTCCGCTGTCACGATCTTTGAACGCATATTTGAAGACATTGGTCAGAAGCTCATTGATGATGATCCCCACCGAGAACACTTTCTTGGCATCAATCATGAAATCAGAAATGGACTTTTCGATGGTTACGCTGAGCTCAGGCTTAAAAACCATGGCGAGCGATTCTATAAGCCCTTCCGCATAGAATCTGATTGAAACATCACGGAGGTCCTCGCTTGACAATAGCTTGTCGTAAAGCACCCGCGTGCTCTGAACACGAGAGATAGTATCCTGCAGCGCGGTTTTCACTTCAGGAAGTGCGGTTGAACCGGCCTGCAGCGACAAGAGGCTCTCAATCGTAGCCATATTGTTTTTGACCCGGTGATGTACTTCACGGAGGAGCAGTTCTTTTTCGGAGAGTTGTTTCTGGATTTCTAACTCCGCTTGTTTGCGGTCGGTGATATTGCTACCGGAGCAGGACCCTCCAATGACCTGACCCCCTTGCACTATAGGGTTGAAGCTCACTTGAATATACTGTTTGCCGTTTGCTGTTTCGACTTCATCAGTGACGACGAACTGTTCGTTCGACAACGCCCTGTCATAACGGGGCTTCCAGATCGGTCTGAGAACTTCAGGAAGCCCATCGATCAGGCTACTGCCTTTGTCGAGCCAGACATTAAACGCGGCATGAAAATCGTTCCGAAACCTATCGTTGATATATCGAATATCATAGTTCCCATCGAAGGCCCAAATACTCTCGGCCGTGCCTTCAACGATTGCTGTAAGATCCGCACTGTTCTCTTCAGCCCGGTCTTTGGCTTGAATGAGGTTCTCTTCCAGTTCCTTTCGGCTCCCGATATTGACCATCATCTCAGAAAACACTCTCAGTAGTGTCTTCTCTGTCTCTGAGTATTTTTTGGTCTCTCTTACGGAATCAAATCCCACAAAGCCGATACACTCACCCTGTCTCATCATGGGAAGCGCCAGAACGCTTTTTACGCCTTGTGGCTCGAGAATCTGGCGTACTCCGTCATCGAGTGGTAATTGCATTACGTCCTCGATACTCATGTCTTTGCCGCTTCTATGAGCTTTAACCCAAGGATCAAGGCCTTTGTTCGGGAATCCCCGTAAATTATCTATCTCAGGAACTATCCCTTCATCGCACCACTCGTAGGTATTGCTGGCGACATCCTTTACCCAGTCATACTCGAATACGTATGCTCGATCGGCATCAACAAACTCACCAATTTCTTTTAGCGAATTGTTGATAGTTTCATCTACATGCTCGAGCGATTTATTGATGTAGTCTGAAGCCATTCTGAGAATGATCGATTGTATCTTCGACATCGTGTGCAGGTCTTCTTCAACCTGCTTGAGCCCGTTCAGCATAAATGAATAATGTCTGAGGGTGGCT
>PWZA01000008.1 GCA_003567655.1 Dehalococcoidia bacterium | reverse complement strand
CTCCTTGAGAGGGAGGTGTCCTAGGCCTCTAGACGAATGCGCCACATTAGCTGGGGATCCAGGATTCGAACCTGGCCTAACTGATCCAGAGTCAGTCGTCCTACCGCTAGACTAATCCCCATCAGACCAATATTATAGCTATTTATGATCTCTGGGGCAACGGCAGGAGGCCAGGAGTTGCTATCTCCATCCGGATGAGTCGACTAGCGCTTCGTGTACTGCGGTGCCTTCCGAGCTCTCTTGAGACCGTACTTCTTACGTTCTTTGATCCTGGCGTCACGAGTGAGCAAGCCTTCCTTCCGCAACATCGGCTTAAAAAGCTCGTTCTCTTTGGCGAGGGCTCGAGCAATACCGTGGCGAATCGCTTCCGCCTGACTGCTGACACCGCCTCCGTTCACCTTCACGGTGACGCGGAACCTGCCCATGGTGTCGGTGGACAGAAAAGGCTGCTCAATTTTGCGGCGGTGGTCAAGCCTCGAGAAAGCTTCCTGATATGGCTTGTCGTTGACTATGATCTCACCCTTGCCCGACAGTAGCTTTACCTGGGCTATTGCACACTTGCGCTTACCGGTTCCCCAAATGTAGCTTTCCTCGCTCATTTCGTATCACCTTTCCCCTGTAACACTCCGCTGTCGGCAGAGACATCCTCAGCACAGCGGGATTGTCCTCTTTCTTCACGTTTAGATAACAGTTCGTTGTTGCCACTGCCGGCTGAGGTCTGAGCCCTGTGAGGGTGCTCATCTCCAGGATAAACCTTTAGCTTCTTATACATGGCCCTGCCCAGACTGTTATGAGGCAACATGCCTTTAACAGCCATTTCGACAACACGGGTCGGGTTCTTGCGGAATAGTTCGCCGAAGCTGGGGCTCTTCAAGCCGCCCGGATATCCGGTGTGTCTATAGTAGATCTTCTGTTCCGTTTTTCTGCCGGTCACCCTGACTCTGGCGGCATTGATTATCACAACGTAGTCACCTGTATCAATGTGACGGGCATATATTGGCTTGTGCTTTCCCATCAGCAGGCGGGCTGCATGCGCCGCCATCCGGCCCAGGGTCATATCAGTGGCATCAATCACCCACCAGTCTCGGCTTATATCTTTAGCTCTAGGACTATAAGTCTTCATTCTTAGATTCCCAAAGGTTCGGGGTAGCTGACACTCATAAGACATAACCCACATGCCGGTGAGACGGGGCCAGCCAAACCCGGACTCTTCGCCTCCATTATATCACGAAAACCCTGAAGGCCCATCTTGCCTCGTCCTAACCTGCTCAGTAGACCTATGGTGCTACGTATCTGATGAGGCAAAAAGGAGTTGGCAACGATACGGAAAATGACGAAGTGCCCTTCCCTCTTGACCTCCGCTTCATGAACACTGCGAAACGTGCTCTTGTCTTCATCCAGGGCACTGGCAAAGGAAGCAAAATCATGGTCGCCTAGCATAAGCTGACAGGCCTGGTTCATTACGTCTATATCCAGCATTCCCGGCATGAACAGGGCAAATCTCCGGCTAAACGGCGATCGCACTGTGCTGTTTAGAATACGATAATGGTATTCTCTGCTTACCGCATCGCGACGTACGCTGAAATCGTCGCTGGCCCTGTAAGCCGCCTTGACTGCGATATCCTCAGGTAAATAGTGATTCAATGCTCTGACTATCGTCATGGTGTCCAATCTGGACTCTGCCCAGAAACTTGCCACTTGGCCCTTGGCATGCGCACCGGCATCGGTCCTACTCGCTGCCATAACTCGGCCGTGCTGCCCGCAAAACCGCCTTATAGCTTGTTCCAGCTCATCTTGGATCGTAGGCAGGCCGTATTGCCACTGAAAGCCGTGATATTGAGTGCCGTCATACTCCAGAAGCAGGATGAACTTACTTAACCAGTTCAATTTGAACCATAGGCGCATTATCTCCGGGGCGAGGCCCCAGCTTTAATAGTCTTGTATAGCCTCCGCTGCGATCAGCATAGCTCGTAGCGATCTCAGTAAACAGCTTTTCAACCACCTTCTTATCGGTGATAAAGGTAAGAGCCTCCCGTCTTGAGGCCAAGCTTCCGTCCTTACCCAGAGTGATCATCTTCTCTGCTAGACTCCGAACCTCTTTGGCCTTCGCTTCGGTGGTGGAAATCTTCTCGTGATGCAGCAGGGCCGTCACCTGATTGCGGTATAACGCCCGCCTGTGCTCCGTGGATCTGCCCAATGTCCGTCCCGATAACTTGTGTCTCATTCTACTTTGTTCTGAACTGGAGGAGAACCTAGTCTTGCCATCAACTCCTCGACTTCCGCCCGGGATTTCGCCCCCAATCCGGGCAATGGTGGCAAACCATCTTTGCCTTTCTCCATCAACTGGCCCAGCGTGACGATACCCGCTCTCTTCAAACTGTTGTAAGACCTGGTCGATAAGCTCAGTTCCTCCAGTGGAGTATCATATTGCTCGGGCATGACCGACAACTCTCTGGCCATCGGAACCTCAAAATCCTTGAAGGAACCGAACTGGTTGATCAAGATGCCAGCACTCTGGCTGAGCGCCTCCCAGGGAGGAATAGTAGCGTCGGTCCAGATCTCCAGGATCAGCCTCTCCTTGCTCTCTTCTTGGCCCGGCCTAATAGACTCTACGGTGAAGTTGACCTTGCGAACCGGTGTGAATATGGCGTCTATTGTCAGAGCCCCTGCCGGAAGACCATCGGTCGACCTGGCTGGCACATAGCCTTTTCCCAACTCCACGTTAAGCTCGATGTAGAGACTGGCCTTATCGGAATCAAGAGTAAGCAAGCAGAGTTCAGGATTGACAATGCGAAAGTCTGCGGATGGCTTAATATCACCAGCACAGACACTGCCCTCCCCTGCAGCCTCCATGGTCAACTGCCCGGACTGGTGTGAAAGAGGGCTGAGTCTTATCTGCTTGACATTCATCAGGAACTCCATGGCATCCTCTTTCACATAGGGGATGGGAGAGAATTCATGCTGAATGCCGTCTATCTTGACCCATGTTATCGCGGCACCGGGCAGCGAACTGAGAAGAACGCGTCGCAAGGTATTGCCTAATGTAGTGCCAAACCCCTGCTCAAGAGGCTCAGCCACGAACCGGCCGTAATTCCTGCTGCCTTCAACGCATGTCACCGTGGGGATAGATAATCCGGACATAGTTTACCTCGCGTAGAATTCAACGACAGCTTTTTCGTTGAATCCCGCTTCAATGTCATCCCTGGTCGGGAGGCTCGCCACCCTGCCTGTCATTTTCTCCTTGTCCAGGCTCAACCAATTGGGTATGGTTCTTTCCTCGATCTCCTCGGCGATCCTCTTGTAGTACTCGTTCTTTTTACTGGTGTCGCGCCAACATATTGTATCCCCAGCTTTGACCAGAAACGAAGGGATATCCGTCTTTCGACCGTTGACAATCATATGGCCGTGTCGCACTATCTGTCTGGCCTGGGCACGGGAGTCGGCAAATCCTAGGCGGTAAACCGTATTATCGAGTCTCCTCTCCAGTAAGATGAGAAGGTTCTCTCCTGATGTGCCTGGCCCCTTCTTTGCCTCTGCGAAGAACCTGCGGAACTGTCGCTCAAGAACACCATAGCTGAAGCGGACCTTCTGCTTCTCCCTCAGCTGGAGCCCACGATCCGAGATGACATTACGACCTCTACGCTGAGACCGCCCGCCAGGAGGAGTGGTCCTCTTTTCCAGGGGGCATTTGGCGCTGGGGCACCTTTCGCCCTTCAGCATCAGCTTCTCACCAAAGCGACGACATAGACGACAGACGGGGCCTGTGTAACGTGCCATCCTAAACCCGTCTCCTACCTCTTGGTCGACAGCCGTTATGGGGAATGGGTGTCACGTCTCTGATGGCGGCCACGGTAATCCCGGAGACCTGTAATGCGCGGATCGCAGCCTCGCGCCCGCTGCCAGGGCCCTTGACGAACACCTCTACCCGGCGCATACCGTTTCCCACTGCTCGATGTGCTGCATCTCTGGCCGCTAGCTGAGCAGCGTAGGCAGTTCCTTTCCTGGAGCCCTTAAATCCTGCGCTACCCGAACTACCCCAGGCAATCACGTTTCCCTGCATATCGGTGATAGCAATACTGGTATTGTTGAAGGTGGACTGGATATAAGCTTTTCCTTCGCTGACCTTCCTCTGGGACTTACGAACCCTCTTCTTCTTAGGCATTATGTGATAACGTGCTCCTTACTTCTTAGCTATACCGCGCCGCTGACCCCGACCGGCTACTGTCTTTCTTGGACCCCTCTTGGTTCGCGCATTTGTACGTGTTCGTTGACCGTGAACCGGTAGCTTCATGCGGTGTCTTAAGCCCCGGATGCAGCTGATCTCAATGAGTCTCTTTATGTCAGACTGAACCTCTCTCCTTAGATCGCCTTCCACCTTGTATTGCTTGTCGACGGCTTCTCGGATTCGGGCCGCCTGCTCTTCACTGAGATCCTTAACTCGAACACCGGGGTCGACGTCACAGGCAGCGAGGATGCGCTGGCTTGACGTATCCCCGATACCATAGATACGCTGGAGTGCTACCCCAACCGGCCTGTCCTTAGGAAGATCTACACCAGAAATACGCGCCATTCTCTATCCTTTAACACCGGAGTCTAAGCTCCATTGCCCAACACATTCCAGTTCCAGGCCGCAAAGGCTCCGGCCGGGCCATGCGTTCAGAGTCTCTATTGTAATGCTCAGGATCATCTATGCTATCCCTGTCTCTGTTTATGCTTCGGATTCTCACATATAACCCGGACCACACCGTCTCGCCTGACGACCTTGCATTTCCTGCATATCGGCTTTACCGAAGCTCGTACTTTCATCTTCCTTCACCGCACATAGACAAACCCTGATATGATAAACCTTCTCAGGCAACCTGTCAAACTACTTGAGTCGATAAGTCACTCTGCCCCGGCTTAGATCGTAGGGGGAGAGTTCAACCAAAACCCTATCGCCTGGCAAGATCTTGATATAGTGCTTTCTCATCTTGCCCGAGATATGTGCCAATACCTGATGTCCGTTGGCCAACTCGACGCGGAACATCGTATTAGGCAGCACAGTAGTGACTTTGCCTTCAACCTCTATGCGTTCCTTCTTGGCCATTCTTCTACCTGAGCCTACACAAGTATCTCAGCCCCATCATCGGCTATAGCAATTGTGTGCTCAAAATGCGCTGAAAGACTACCATCGGCGGTAAGCACTGTCCAGTTGTTGGCCCCCACTTTAGTGTGCCAGTCACCCATATTAACCATGGGCTCAATGGCCAGAGTCATACCTGAACGGAGTATAAGGCTCTTGCCCACTGCGAAATTGGGCACCTGCGGATCTTCATGAAGATCGCGACCGACTCCGTGTCCGGTATACTCCCTCACTACAAAGAACCCTCTTGATTCAACGTGTTTCTGGATTGCGGATGAGATGTCTCCTATATATGCCCCGTTTCTAGCCTGAGCGATACCTGCCTTCAGGCTTTCTTCTGTGGTCGAGATCAGTTCCGCCGCATCACTACTTATCCGTCCCACGCCGATGGTAATGGCGGCATCAGTATGGAGTCCGTCCAGTCTCACCCCCACATCCAGAGAAACGATGTCGCCTTCCTCCAACATCCTGTCGCCGGGTATGCCATGCACTATCTCATCGTTCACCGAAACACAAAGCGTCGCCGGAAAGCCATGATAGTTCTTGAAAGAAGGGACTACCCCCCGCTTATCAGCCTCTTCGGCTACCATTGCATCCAATCGACCGGTAACAATCCCGGGCCTGACTTCGTTTCTCAGTCTGTCCAGGATACCGGCTAGAATCTTCCCGCCTTTTCGCATGATGACCAGTTCCTCAGCAGATTTTATAACTATCACGTATCCTATGCCTGTTTGCTTCAAACGTCGTTAGCAAGAGGTCCATCCTCTTCTATCAGGATGACATCGGCTGCTTGAGCGCCGACATCATCTCAGCCGTCACCTCATGTATGCTCAGTCTCCCGTTAACCCTGAGCAACTTGTGCTGTTGCTCGTAGTAGTCAATGACAGGAGCGGTCTGGGCGAAGAAGACACTCAGCCGACCCCGCACTGTCTCCTCCCTGTCATCAGAGCGTTGATAGAGTGCACCACCGCATTTATCACATTTGCCTGGCGTTTTGGGCGGGAAGCTAGCTTCGTGGTATGGAGTCTGACAGGAACGGCAGAGCCACCTGCCGGTGAGGCGCTTCGCCAGATCCTCGCTTGGCACTTCTATGTAGACGGCCTTATCTATGCTTTCCCCTCGTTCTTCAAGGGCTTGGTCAAGGGCTCGAGCCTGATGAAGAGTACGGGGGAAGCCATCCAGAAGGCATCCAGAGGAGCAGTCAGGCTCTGCGATTCTCTCCAGGATCATCTCCGTGGCTATCTCATCGGGAACCAGTACTCCCGCGTCCATATAGCGCTTGGCAGCCAGGCCGGACTCGGTTCCTCGCTCTAATGCCTGACGAAAAAGATCTCCTGGAGCTATGCGGGGTAAACCGGTCTCTTGGGAGAGAATGTCTGCCTGGGTGCCCTTTCCTGCCCCGGGGGCTCCTAGTATGATGATATACATTACTTCAGGAAACCCTCGTAGCGACGCATAGTCAGTTGAGACTCCAGTTGCTTCATGGTATCCAAAGACACACCAACCGCTATAAGCAGCGCTGTGCTCTGGAGTACCAGCACTTCAACCCTGGCGATTGCTCCGACAACGAAGGGCAATATCGCCACTGTAGCGAGGAAGAAGGCGCCACCGAAGGTAATACGCTTTATCACTTTGTTCAGATAATCAGCTGTTGTTTTGCCCGGTCGGACCCCGGGGATGAAGCCGCTCTGCTGTTGTAGGGTTTGAGCCAGGTTCATCTGCTCGAATATTGTCAAGGTGTAGAAAAAGGCAAAACCAACTACTAAGGCGAAGTAAACTACCTGGTAGAGCGGATTTTCAGGCTGGAAATATCTGAAAAAAGTAGCCCAGAAACCTGTATCTCCGGCTCCCCCTGCAAAGCTAGCGATGGTGGCGGGAAACTGCATCATGGCCAGGGCGAAGATAATAGGTATCATACCCGCGGTGTTGACTCGCAACGGTATGTAAGTAGCTCCTGACTGGCGGTACATTCGCCCGCCTCGAAAAGTGCTTCTGGCATACTGGACGGGAATGCGACGATGGGCTTCGACAAAGACGACTATGAGTACCAGAGTCGCTGCACTGAGGATGAGGAAGACAGTCAATCCCTCAGGATCCCGGGCCGCTATAAAGGCGCGGCCGATCATCTCCGGCAGGCTGGCTACTATGCCGCCGAAGATGATAATCGATATCCCGTTCCCGATACCACGTTCGGTGATCAACTCGCCCAGCCATACCAGGAACATTGTACCGGCGACCATAGTAGCAATTATGCTAGCCGTGGTCAGGTGGCCGATAGGCTCGATAGTAACACCCTGAACGCGCAGTAACGTAAGCATGCCGTATCCTTGAAGAGCGGCCAATGGTACGGTCAGCATGTGGGTAATGCGGTTGATCTTCTGTCGGCCGATGTCCCCCTCCTGGGATATTGCCTGTAGTCTCGGAATGACCGGGACGAGCAACTGCATTATGATGGAGGAGGTGATATATGGGTATATACCGGTAGCAACGATGCTGAAGCTCGACATAGCCCCGCCGCTAAACAGGTCGATCATGCCGAAGATGAGATTCTCGCCAAAGAATTCTCGCAGGGCCACCAGATCCACTCCGGGCAGAGGGACGTGAGCCAGAAAGCGAAAAACTGCCAATATGCCCAAAGTGAAGAGGATCTTCCGCCGCAGATCAGGCAGCGTCCATATGTCCATCATTGCCTGGACGAGGCGTGGTTGGGTTGTTCTGCGCTGCATGCTAAGCCTTTATTATCTTCCCTCCGGCATCGATGATCTTCTTCTCTGCCGATGCAGAAAATCTGTTGGCCGTAACTACCAATGGATGCCGGATCTCTCCCTGGCCTAGAATCTTGGTTGGGTGGTCCCGGGTGCTAATCAGCCCTGCACGGAGCAACTCCTCAGAGTCTACTTCAGTCCCCGGTGAGAAAATCTCGAGCCTTCCCACATTCACAACGTTGTACTCGATCTTGAATAGGTTAGTGAAACCCCTCTTTCTGGGCAGCCGCTGTATCAAAGGCAGCTGGCCCCCCTCAAAGCCGAGTCTCACACCGCCACCAGAGCGGGAATTCTGTCCCTTGCAGCCGCGTCCTGAATAAGTGCCATGCCCGCTGCCGTCACCTCTGCCTAGCCGTTTCTTCTTGTGCTTTGCGCCTGCAGGCGGTCTGAGTTCATTCTGTTTCATCTGCTTCTGCTTCCTGATCTTCGGCTACGTCCGGAATAGACTCCTCTTCGCTCTGCCTCAAGCTAGATAAGGCGAGTATCGTTGCCTTAGCCACGTTTATCTTGCTCGTACCGCCAAACGACTTTCCGAGTATGTCTGTTATGCCCGCTAGTTCAAGCAACGCTCGAGATGTATTGTTGACAATCAACCCGGTCCCCAGAGTCGCCGGCTTCAGTAGTAGCCTGGATGCACCAAACTTGGCCACAATCTCATGGGGAATGGTGCCGTCCTTAACGGGCACCTTGATCATCTCTCTCCTTGCCATAGCTCCTGCCTTGCGAACTGCCTCGGGCACCGCAGAGGCTTTGGCTGAACTGAATCCCACGTGTCCCTGACCGTCACCAACTACTACCGATGCTCTGAATCGGAGATGCCTGCCACCTTTCACCACTTTGGTGACTCGATCGATGCCCAGAAGCTTCTCCTCGAGAGTCAGATCGGAGGCATCGATTTTGGCCCTCTTTACTCTTGTTCTCGTAACTGCTTTCATAAGGTCTCTCTCAAAACTCCAATCCGGCCTTCCTCGCGGCCTCGGACAGAGCCTTGACTCTGCCGTGATACCTATTGCCTCCGCGGTCAAAAACCACCTGCTTAATGCCTTTATCGAGCGCTTTCTCCGCAATCAGCTTTCCCACTGTTTCGGCCTTCTTGCTCTTTCCCGTCAGGTCTGCCTTACTCCTGACTTCGGGATCAAGACTGCTCATTGATACCAGTGTCCGGGCGGCGGAATCATCGATCAACTGAGCGTAGATGTGGTTCAGGCTGCGGAAGACACATAGCCGGGGTCGCGATACTGATCCTGTTATCTTTCGCCTGACCCTTGTGTGGCGGACTCTTCTGACTGCCCTTGAGTTCTTCTTGCTCATGGTCTAATGCTCTACTTGGCCCTCTTGCCCGCCTTGCCGGGCTTGAGATGGAGTACCTCTTCAGAATACTTGATGCCCTTGCCTTTGTAAGAATCGGCAGGACGGACTGCCCGAATTCGGGCTGCCGTTTCGCCCACAGCCTGCTTATCAATGCCCGAAACCCGAACGCGGTTTGTTCCTTCAACGCCAATGTCAATGCCGGGTGGGGGAGAGAACTCTACTGTATTGGCATATCCCACTTGCAGCGTAAGCTTTTCACCAGCCTTCTGAGCCCTATAGCCCACGCCATTTATCTCCAGGACCCTCTCAAAACCTTCGCTCACTCCCGTCACCATATTTGCCAGAAGGCTGCGCGTGAGCCCGTGTAAGGAGCGGTGAATCTTGCTGTCAGTGGGCCGGGTTACGATCAGATGTCCGTTTTCCAGGGTGACAGACATGTCGGGGTGCAGTCGACGAATGAGTTCTCCCTTACCGCCCTTGACGACGACTTCGCTCCCGTCGATCTTAATCTCGGTTCCTTCGGGTATAGCAATAGGGCGCAAGCCAATACGAGACATAATCTATAACTCCTGGATCAAATTACCACACATAGCACAGGATCTCGCCGCCGAGATGCTGCCTCCATGCCTCCTGGCCGGTCATAATGCCTTTGGATGTTGATAGAATGGCTATACCCAGGCCTCCGTAGACACGGGGAATCTTACGTTTGTCGACATAGACTCTCAAACCTGGCTTACTCACCCTCTCCAAGCCCAGTATTGCCGGCTGCTCATCTGTGTACTTGAGGTGGACCTTTATCATGGATTGCGGTTTCCCCTTCACCACCTCATATTGGTCGACAAAGCCCTCTTGCTTGAGTATCTTGAGCATGGCCAGCTTTATCTGAGAAGCGGGTATAAGGACACCGTCATGCCCGGCCATGATGGCGTTACGCATTCGCGTCAGCATATCAGCAATCGGATCAGTAACTGTCATCTATATTCACCAACTCGACTTTCTTATGCCGGGTATCACCCCCGTTACAGCCAGCTCCCGGAAGCAAATGCGGCACAGGCCGAATCTACGCATATAAGCACGCGGCCTGCCGCATACTCGGCACCGATTACGTTGCTGCACCCTGTACTTGGGTGGCTTTCTTGACTTAACGATCTTCGATAGTTTCGCCATATCAAGCTCTCCTGAAGGGCACACCCATCAGTTCTAGCAAAGCCCTTCCCTCATTGTCGTTCTTAGCCGTCGTTACAATAGTAACTTCGAGCCCTCGGATCTTGTCAATCTTGTCGTAATCGATCTCCGAGAAGACAGCTTGTTCTCTTATGCCCAGGTTGTAGTTTCCCCGCCCATCAAAGGAGTCCGGTGACACTCCCCGGAAATCCCTGAACCTGGGCAGAACTATACTAACGAGCTTGTCGAAGAAGTCGTACATCCTCTTGCCTCGCAGTGTAACCATCGTGCCTATCGGCATGCCGGCCCTCAGCTTGAAAGAAGCTATGGGCTTCTTTGCCCTCGTTGTCACCGGCTGCTGGCCGGAGATCGTAGATAGGTCCCTTGTAGCTGCTTCAAGCGCCTTCGCGTCCTGAATGGCTTCTCCCAGGCCGATGCTGAGTACAATCTTCTGTAGCTTGGGCAACTGCATTGCGTTGCTATAACCCAGTCTGGTCTTCAACTGGGGAATCACCTCCGTCGTGTATCGTTCCTGCATGCGAGATTTCATAATCAAACCCTCTAGTCAACCACTTCTTGACACGAAATGCAAATGCGAACCCTCTTGCCATCTGCGAGTGAGCGGGAACCAACCCGAGTACGCTTGCCGCACTTGCTGCAAAGCAGCATTAAGTTCGATACGTGAATCGGAGACTCCAGGTCGATTATGCCTGCCTGGCGGGTGGCTCTCCGTGCTCGAGAATGGCGCTTGATCATGTTGAGCCCCTCAACCACCACTCTATCCTTCCCGGGGATGACACGTCGTACCTTACCGCTCTTGCCTCTGTCCTTGCCGGCGATTACGATCACAGTATCGTTCTTCCTGATGTTCATCTCATATAACCTCTGGAGCAAGCGACACTATCTTGGTGTAGTTCTTCTCTCTGAGTTCTCGGGCCACGGGGCCGAATATGCGGCTGCCTCTGGGATTATTTCTATCACCAAGGACAACGGCGGCATTCTCATCAAACCTGATGTAGGAGCCATCCGAGCGGCGGTAACCTTTGGCCACACGTACAACTACTGCTCGAATTACATCTCCCTCTTTAACCATTCCGTGGGGCATCGCCCGCTTAACGGTAGCTACGATTACATCCCCTATGCGGGCGTACTTCCTTGCGCCGACCAGTACATTGATGCACATGATCTGCTTGGCCCCAGTGTTATCAGCTATCTTAAGCCTGGAATGAGTCTGAATCATTTCTCTTGCTCTGGTTTAACTCCAACCGCTTCCTTCTTAGGCACTATCCCCGCCACCCGCCATCTCTTCTCCTTGGATAAGGGGCGAGTTTCGACTATCCTTACCTTGTCTCCAATCTTGCAGGCGTTCTCAGCGTCGTGGGCCTTGTACTTGTTGGTAACCTTTACTGCTTTCTTGTAGAGCGGGTGGACTTTCCTGGTTTCCACAGCCACCACCACGGTCTTATCCATCTTGTCACTCACGACCAAGCCCTCTCTAACCTTTCTTCTAGGAAGTTCAGTCATCTTATTGCCTCAAGCTCTCTTTCCCTTAAAATGGTCTTGATTCTAGCAATCCTTTTCTTAACTCTGGGAATCTCCCGATGATTCTCCAGTTGCCTTGTGGCCAGGCGAAAACGCAGGTTGAATAGCTCCTCATGAGCCTCTTCGAGCTTCTTTGCAAGCTCCTCATCGTTCAGCGCGCGCACTTCACTAGCCTTCAATCTTCTGCCTTTCCCTAGTCACAAAACTGGTTGCTATGGGCAGCTTATAGGAGGCGAGATGAACTGCCTCGGCAGCCACATTCTCCTTTACGCCGGCCAGTTCAAATAGAATCCTGCCCCTCTTAACCACGGCAACCCAAAACTCCGGAGCGCCTTTCCCGCTGCCCATCCTCGTTTCGGCAGGCTTCTTAGTCACTGACTTATCGGGGAAAACCCTTATCCAGAGCTTGCCTCCGCGTTGCAGATGGCGGACAAGGACGCGGCGGGTTGCTTCAATCTGTCGCGCTGTTATCCAGGATGATTCTTCGGCCCTTAGGGCGTAGTCGCCGAAGGCGATGGTGTCGCCGCTATGGGCACTGCCCTTCATTCTTCCTCTATGTACCTTGCGGTACTTCACTCGTTTCGGCTGTAGCACTCGTCTCCTTTGTCTCAGGCACTATATCGCCCTTATAGATCCATACCTTGATTCCGATAAGCCCCATCAGGGTATGGGCTTCGGCCAAACCGTAATCGATGTTGGCACGTAGCTTATGCAGTGGCATCTGCCCCTGTCGCAGGGTCTCTGTCCTGGCGATTTCCAGTCCGCCAAGCCTTCCTCTGCACATTATCTTTACTCCCTTGGCTCCGGCCTGCATCGTTCGGAAAGCGGCTTGCCTCATCGCTCTCCGAAAAGGGATCCTCTCTTCGAGTCGTCCAGCGATGCTCCGGGCTACCAGAATCGCCTCTAGTTCAGGGTGCTCTACCTCCCTGATCGTAAGTCTAACCTTGTCTCTGCTGACCTCCTCCAGTTCCGACTTGAGTGCCTCCACATTCTGTCCGCCTCTCCCGATCAAGATGCCAGGCCGCGCTGAATAGAGGGTCAGGTATACCTCGTCACCCGAGCGTTCGATTTCCACTCGCGCAACCGCACCTGCCATACACCTGTCCTCGACAACCCTGCGCAACCTGAGATCGTCAAGCAAGAGTTGGTCATAGTTCTTGCCGGCATACCACTTGGCCCGCCAATCCTGGTTGACGCCCAGTCTGAAACCGTAAGGATGAACTTTCTGTCCCAAAACTATTCCTCCCTTTCAGCAACGAAAACCGTAATGCGACTGGATCGCTTCAAGATGGGGCTGGCTCTTCCCCTTGACTGGGGGCGGAATCTCTTCAGAGTGTGTCCCTTGTCAGCGAATATGTCAGTTATCCTCAGATCAGCCGGGGACATATGGAAGTTGTTCTCCGCATTGGATGCTGCCGATCTAATCACCTTGGCTACGGCCTTGGCTGTCGGTGTAGGCGAGAAGTTGAGGATGGTCAATGCCTCATCGACCTTCTTGCCTCTGACCATATCCATCGTCAGGCGAACCTTCTGAGGCGAAACACCGATGTCCTTAGCCATAGCTCGCACCTTCATCGTTCCTTACTTCCTCCTCGCCTGCGCAGCCTTAGATTTGGCGACGTGTCCCCTGTATGTCCTTGTAGCGGCAAACTCTGCCAGCTTATGCCCCACCATGTTCTCAGTGATGAAGATGGGGACATGCCTTCTGCCGTTGTGTACTGCAATAGTATGGCCTATCATCTGAGGCATAACGGTTGATGCACGAGACCATGTCTTTATGACTGCCTTTTGGCCCGAATCATTGAGCGCTTCCACCTTCTTGAGCAATTTAGCATCACAGAAGGGTCCTTTCTTGAGCGACCTAGACATCTTGCTTTCTCCCCTTAAGTATCATTTTGTCTGACGTCTTACGCCTGCGAGTCTTGCCTCCCAAAGCTGGCTTTCCCCACGGAGTCTTCGGAGGCATCCCCAGTGGGGCTTTACCCTCTCCACCGCCGTGTGGATGGTCACGAGGAGTCATGGCAGAGCCTCTGACCACAGGTCGCTTGCCGCGCCATCTCTTGCTCCCGGCTTTCCCCAGCTTTACGCTTCCGTGATCGACATTGCCTATCTGTCCCACAGTGGCCCAGCACTTTTGGTGAAACTTACGCAGTTCGCCTGACGGGAGTTCCAGCACAACGTACTTGCCCTCCTTGCTCATGACACGGGCAGAGTTTCCGGCGCTATGGACCAGCTTTCCGCCCTTTCCGGGCTCGAATTCCACATTGTGCACTGAGGTGCCCACTGGAATAGAAGCTAACGACAGAGCGTTGCCTATTCTTATGTCAACATCCTCACCCGACCGTATAGTGTCCCCGGGCTTAATGCCCAATGGAGCCAGTATGTACCGCTTCTCGCCGTCAACATAATGAATCAGGGCAATACGGGCTGATCGGTTAGGATCGTATTCAAGGGAGGCAACCTTTCCCGGGACGCCTATCTTATCCCTCTTGAAGTCTATTAGGCGCAGCTTACGCTTACTGCCCCCACCTCTGTGGCGGACTGTCAAGACACCCCGGCTGTTACGTCCTCCCTTCTTCTTCAACGTAACCAGCAATGACTTCTCAGGAGCTACCTTAGACAGCTCCTCGAAAGTAGCACCAGACATGAACCTCCTGCCTGGAGAGGTTGGACGATATGTCTTCAATCCCACGTATCGTTCCTTACTTGTGTGTCCTTTGCCAGCGAGTCTTCTTAAGCAACTTCTTGTGCCTGTGCTTGGACATCTTCCGTTTTCGCCACTTGGTTACTGAACCCATTAAACACCCTCAAAGAATGTAATCTTGTCTCCCGGAGCTAAAGTAACTATTGCCTTCTTCCAGGATGAGCTAGTCACCTGTCTACGGCCGAACCTCTTTGTCTTTCCGGGCATAGTTATCACATTGACACCGTTCACTCTTACTCTGAAAGCTTGTTCCACTGCCTCTTTGATCTGAGGCTTGCTGGCTTTGTTCGCCACTTCAAATGCGTACTTGTCTCCCTCTTTCAATAAGGTAGCCTTCTCTGTAATCAGAGGACGCCGCAGAACTTCGTAAAGATGCACTTCATTCACCCCAGATCTGTTCAATGTTACGTATTGCCGGCACGGTTGCTATCAGCATCTCATGGGAAAGCAGATCAAGCACGTTGACGAGAGCCGAAGGTAGAACCTTTACTCTTGGTAGATTGGCTGCTGATTTGACCACAGCCGGCGTCGAACGGTCAGTGAGAATCAAGACCGAGGAATCACTGCCGAGCGACGACAGAGTAGCTACCATGTATCTTGTCCTTGCCTCTTCAAAGTCGAGTTCCTGTACCAGTCTCATGTTCCCTTCTCTGACCTTGGCGGAGAGAAGGCATTTCAGTGCCAGTCTCCTCATCTTCTTGGGCATAGCTTGCCTATACGTTCGTGGATTGGGGCCGAAAACCACTCCACCACCCCTTAGCAAGGGCGACTTAACGTTCCCCCTTCGGGCTCTGCCCGTGTGCTTCTGGGCATATAGCTTACGTGTGCTCCCCTTAACTTCACTTCTAGCCTTAGTCGCAGCAGTGCCCTGGCGCCTGTTGGCCAGTTGTCTGGTCATAGCCTGATGCACTACCGCTCCGTTGAAAGGGAGTCCAAAGACGGATTCGCTAAGCTGCATCTGGTCTACAACTTCGCCCTTCAGACTATATACTGGCAATTCCACTTCCTGTTTCCTTAACTCGCTTTCTCAACTATCAAGAGACCACCGTTGGCTCCGGGAACTGCGCCCTTGACCAACAGCAGATTACGTTCCGGGTCGGTCTGAACTACCTCGAGGTTACGAGCCTTCACCTTCGCATTACCCATGTGTCCTGCCATGCGCTTCCCCTTGAACACCCGCCCGGGATATGTGGTCGCACCAATGGAGCCGGGGGCACGATGCCGGTCAGTCTGACCATGGCTCTTCGGTCCGCCCGCGAAACCGTGTCGCTTCACCACGCCGGCAAAGCCCTTGCCTTTCGAGATGCCGGTTATGGTCACCGTGTCACCACGCTTAAGTGCGCTCACATCTACCTTGTCCCCGCGCTTCACTGACTCGGTGTCATAGGTTCGGAACTCGCGAAGATGGGAAACCCTCTCTATCCCACGGAGATGCCCCTTCTGTGGCGAGTTGAGCCGGCACTTCTTAGTCTCATCCACGATGAGGCCTAACTGGATGGCGCTATAACCATCCTTGTCTGCACTCTTAATCTGAGTTATCACTGAAGGGCCGGCCTGAATGACAGTCACCGCAACAGCCTCTCCGCTGTCCTCGAACAGTTGAGTCATGCCGATCTTCTTACCGATAATACCTGGATACATAGTCTCAACTACAACCTAATATCGATCTCGACCCCGGATGCTAGATTGAGTTGACTTAGAGCATCTATAGTCTTGGAACTTGGCTGCACAATATCTATCAACCTCTTATGGGTCCTGATCTCAAATTGTTCTCGGGAATCCTTATCGATGTTGGGCGAACGGATAACGCAGAACTTCTCTATATGTGTGGGCAGCGGAACAGGGCCGACTGCTATGGCCCCTGTACGCTCGATCGTCTCTAGTATTTGCCTTACTGCTTGATCGGCCAATCTGTGATCGAAGCTCTTTATCTTTATCCGTACCTTCTGCGAAGTCATCTGTTTCTTCCCGCCTTTGCAGACATCTGGTCGGCCATATTTTGAGGCAATTCCGCATAGTGATGGAACTGCATGGTATGGCTCGCCCTCCCTTGACTGAGCGACCTCAAATCGCCGGCGAAACCAAATGTCTCCGCCAGAGGAACCAGACAGCGAATGGTAGAGGACTCGTCGCGACCCTCAACCCCTGCGATATGAGCTCTTCTGGCAGTTAAACTGCCGATAATGTCTCCAACGAACTGGTTAGGAGTTATTATCTCCACCTCCATAATCGGCTCAAGCACGACGGGTTTGGCCTTGTCTACCCCTTCCCTCATGGCCATGAAGCCTGCCATCCTGAAGGCCACTTCCGAAGAATCAACCTCGTGGAAACTACCATCGTACAAGGTAACCTTCACGTCTACTATAGGATAGCCGGATGATCCTCCGCTCTGCATAACTGACTTAACACCGGCTTGTACCGCCGGGATGAATTCTCTGGGAATCGCCCCGCCGCGAACCTGGTCGCGAAACTCAAAGCCGCTGCCACGCTCAGCAGGCTCTATTTTGAGCCAGACATGACCGAACTGGCCCCGGCCACCCGATTGGCGCACAAACCTGCCTTCAGATTCGACGGGAACGGTGATCGTACCTTTATAAGCTACCTGAGGCCTGCCGGCGTTGACCTTTATCCCGTATTCACGGAACACGCGGTCCATCAGCACCTCGAGGTGGAGTTCGCCCATGCCCGCGATCAGGGTCTGTCCTGTATCCTGGTCAAGGTAGAACTTGAAGGTCGGGTCTTCAACAGCCAGTTTGGCCAGGGTATCATCTAGCTTGTCCTGGTCAGCCTTACTCTTGGGCTCAACAGCCATGGCCAGCACAGGCTCCGCAAATCGTATTGCCTCGAAGAGCACCGGCCTTGTGGGGTCGCAAAGGGTGTCACCTGTAGCCGTCTGCTTAAGTCCGAGCGTTGCCACAATGGCACCGGCCTCGGTACGGTCCACTTCTTCTCGGTGGTCGGCATGCATGATGTAGAGCTTACCCAACCTCTCCTTCTTGTCTATGATGGAGTTCAGGATCTGTGCCCCTGCTCTAATCCTTCCTGAGTACACACGGAGGTAGACCAGCCTGCCCATAAACGGGTCGGAAACCGTCTTGAACGCCAACGCCGAAAAGGGCTCGTCATCACTCGTCACCCGACGAACCTCCTCGCCACTTCTAGGGTTGGTGCCTACAACGGGAGGTATATCGTTTGGCGAGGGGAGGTAGTTGACGATTGCATCGAGCAACAGTTGGATTCCTTTGTCTCTCAAGGCACTGCCGCAGAGGACAGGCACTACGCGGTTGGAAACAGTCAGCCTTCTTATTGCGCTCTTGATGGCGGAGGCAGTGATCTCCTCTCCATCAAGGTAGGTCACCATGATTTCTTCATCCATCTCGGCGAGGGTCTCTATCAGTGCTTGGCGATGCTTGGCGAGCGACGCATCGCTGTCATCAGGAATAGAGTTCGGATCTGAATCTGAATTGAAAGAAACGATCTTGTTCTCAACGAGGTCCATGATGCCTCTAAAGAGTTTCTCGCTTCCTATGGGTAGCTGTACTGGTAAGGCCTTGCTGCGCAGCCTCTCGTTGATCATAGTCACGGTACGGTCGAAGTCAGCACCAAGCCTGTCCATCTTGTTGACAAAGCAGATCCTGGCTATGCCGTATTTGTCTGCCTGGCGCCAAACCGCCTCGGATTGTGCTTCCACTCCTGCAACGCCATCGAAGATGACCACTCCGCCATCAAGGACACGGAGACTGCGCTCGACCTCGGCGGTGAAATCTACGTGGCCGGGTGTATCGATGATGTTTATGCGATGGTCCTGCCAGCGGCATGTAGTAGCTGCTGATGAGATCGTGATGCCTCTCTCTCTCTCCTGCTGCATCCAATCCATTACGGCAGTCCCTGCATCCACGCTTCCGATCTTGTAAGTGCGTCCCGCATGGTGCAGGATCATCTCAGTAGCCGTGGTCTTGCCAGCGTCTATGTGAGCGATGATCCCTATATTTCGAATCTGCTCTAGGGCGAATGGCCGCGACATGGGTTTGTCCTTTACCTCAAGTACTGCTTTCGACACAGCTCTTTACCAGCGATAGTGCGCAAAGGCCTTGTTGGCCTCTGCCATCCTGTGAATATCCTCTCGTTTCTTGATTGTGACTCCTCGACCCTGAATAGCGTCCGCTAACTCCGCTGCCAGCTTAACTTTCATAGACTTGCCGCTACGGGCCCGCGCCGAGGCGATCAGCCACCTCATAGCAAGGGCGCGTCCCCGGTCCTCCGCAACCTCCATGGGTACCTGGTAGGTGGCGCCACCTACACGGCGTGACTTCACCATAACAAGGGGCGTCGCGCTCTTGATTGCTCGCTCAAGGGCTTCGTCGGGACTGCTATTGACCTGCTCGGCAGCGATCTGCAGGGCATCGTAGACGATCCGCTCAGCCGTGGCCTTTTGCCCGCGTATCATAAGCCTGTTGATGAACTTCGACACCGTCACGCTGTCGTATTTGGCGTCGGGTTGTGGCGTTCTCTTAACTACTCTTCTTGCGTCTCTTGGCATTTGACATCCTTGCTATTTCGGGGCCTTGGCTCCATACCTACTACGACCCCGCCTCCGGTTGGCTACTCCTTCTGTGTCCAAAGTGCCACGTACTATATGGTAGCGAATCCCGGGAACATCCTTCACTCTACCACCACGAATCAGGACCACCGAGTGCTCCTGAAGATTGTGGCCCTCCCCCGGAATATAGGCGCTGACTTCCATCCCGTTGGTCAGCCTGACACGGGCCACTTTGCGTAGCGCTGAGTTAGGCTTCTTGGGTGTGACCGTCTTAACCTGAACGCATACCCCTCTCTTCTGAGGTGCTCCCTGTCCCCAGCTAACCCTGGCCTTCATTGTATTTCGGACGTAATGCAATGCCGGAACGTCGCTCTTCTTTCCGATCTTCTTACGCCCTTTGCGAACTAACTGATTTACCGTCGGCATACTTCTGTTCCCCTATTCTAGGCAAGTGAAAAGCCGCCTGGTTATCCGCCGGTCAACACTAGGAAAATTCGGCTCGGCTTAAGCCAGCCGGCTTTTGCTATTTTCTAAGTTCTCACCTGCTAGTAGACACCAACCTCACAATTTAACACAAGATAATTGTGGTGTCAACTGGCTGTTCTGGTTGCCCGGTCCAACCCTCTCCGATCGTTTCAGAAACGGCGGGTGTGCTGGTTCCGCAATAAGGGTGTAAGGCCGGTTTTTGGAGAGCCGTGCTTCATCCGGGCGGGTTTATCCCGCGGATCCAATGTGCTAACCTATACTGCCTTTGACCATGCCAGCAGTGCTATGACACTCTCCAGCAGGCACGGGTGCGATGCCATGAGAACAATGGTTCAATGTGATTTCGACGGAACCATAACAGAGGGAGATGCTAGCTTCTTCATCCTCGATGCCTATGCCCGGGGAGACTGGCGACAATTGCTTAAAGAGTACAGAGAACGGAAGACATCGGTTTTGGAGTTCAATACCAGAGCTTTTGCCATGGTCAAGGAGGACAAACAGACGGTGCTTGATATCCTGAAGGATAAGGTCAGAGTGCGGGAGGGTTTCTGTGACATGGTGGATTACTGCGTGAGAAGAGGCCTCAGATTTGCCATCGTGAGTAACGGTCTGGATTTCTACATAGATTCCACCCTTAAGGAGTTAGGCTTGGAGAACGTGGAGGTTCACGCGGCACAGGCCTGCTTTCATCCCGGAGGGATCAAGGTTCAGTATATAGGGCCCGATGGTCAGCAACTGGCAGATGGTTTCAAGGAGGCATACATTCGATCATTCCTGGAGTCGGGGTACAGGGTAATATATATGGGTAACGGCTACTCTGACATTGCGCCGGCAAGACAAGCCCGTCATGTCTTCGCCACGGGCGAATTGCTGGCATATTTCAGGGAGAACAACCTGGAATACAGACCTATGGAGAATTTCGTTGATGTGGTTAGAGAGCTTGGTGTTATCTCACAGGTCCAGGTCTGAAGCGATTCCTTGCATCGCCTGGATTCCCAGATCTATGAACTCTTCAAGCTCGATTCCGATCTCTTGACACTGCGTCACCTGTTCCCGATCCACTCCGGCAGCAAAGCTCTTCTCACGAAAGCGCTTCATAACCGACTTGGTAGTCAGCCCCTTCAGCTTATCGGGGCGAACAAGAGCAGCAGCGGTGATCAGTCCGCTCAGAGGATCCGCACAGAAGAGGGCCATATCCAGTTTGCTTTCACGAGGAACACCGTGAGCCTCATTGTGACACAAAATGGCATGAGTCATGGCGTCGTTTGCCCCGAGTTCCCGGGCTATATCGGCTCCCAATCTACTATGGCTGGTCATGTCATGACTGACCAGTTCCGTGTCTATGTCGTGAACCAGCCCTGTCAGCCCCCACTCGTCCTCGTCCTCCCCGAGCCTTTTGGCTAGGGTACGCATGATCGCCTCCGTGGCCAGCATATGCTTGATCATGTTAGTATCGTGCACGTTCTCGTAGATAGAATCAAGGACCTTGCCCCTATCGAGCTGGCTTTTCATGTTAGCACCTTCTCTTGCTGCGGTGATAATATACCACGCAGGTACTGCCCTGTGGAAGAGGCATCGTTCTTTGCCAGCTCCTCAGGGGTCCCCGCACCCACCAGATATCCGCCATCGTCGCCTGCTCCGGGGCCGAGGTCGATGATCCAGTCTGCATTCTTGATCACATCAAGCTGGTGTTCAATGATGATCACAGTATTACCCTGCTCTACCAGTCGCTGCAGCACACCGAGCAGGCAGGCAATGTCTGAGAAAGACAGGCCTGTGGTCGGCTCGTCGAGTATATATAGGGTCTTGCCTGTGGAACGACGTGATAGCTCGGCGGCCAGTTTTACACGCTGTGCCTCGCCCCCGGAGAGAGTAGGAGCTGGCTGTCCCAGGCGGATGTACCCAAGGCCTACGTCTCTCAGGGTTTGCAGCTTGTTGTTCACTCTGGGAAAGTGCTGGAAGAAAAGCAAGGCTTCTTCCACCGTCATGTCCAGCACCTGGGCAATGTTTCTGTCCTTGAAACTGATCTCCAGCGCTTCACGGTTATACCTCTTGCCTTTGCATACCTCGCAGGGAACTGTGACATTGGCCAGAAACTGCATCTCTATCTGAACGTAGCCTGCTCCCTGGCAGGCCTCACACCTCCCGCCTTTAACGTTGAAGGAGAAGCGTCCCGGTTGATATCCCCGCATCCTTGCCTCGGGAACAGCGGCAAAGAGCTCACGAACAGGCGTGAACGTTCCCGTATAGGTGCCAGGATTGCTCCGCGGCGTACGACCGATCGGTGATTGGTCGATGTTGACCACCTTATCGATGTGCTCGATACCCCGGATACTGTCACACTCTCCAGGCCTTTCCTTGGCTCGATAAAGGAGGCGGGTCAAACCTTTGTACAGCACCTCGTTGATAAGCGAGCTCTTACCGCTTCCGGATACGCCGGTAATGCAGACAAATCTGCCTAGCGGGATATGCCCATCAATCCCCTTCAGGTTGTTTTCTCTGGCCCCCTTGATTATCAGTTCCTCTCCCGAGCCCGCTCGGCGCTTGCACGGCAGCGGGATTTGCCTCTTCCTGCTGAGATACTGTCCCGTTACTGACTGAGGACAGTTCAGTATGTCCTCTAGTGACCCTGCTGCAACCACACTGCCTCCCTGCTTGCCGGCTCCGGGTCCCATATCAACTATGTAGTCAGCAGCTCTCATTACTGCCTCATCGTGTTCAACGATTATCACTGTATTGTCCAGGTCCCTTAGATGACTGAGCATTGTTATCAGCCGAGAGCCGTCGGCAGGATGCAGACCCACCGTGGGCTCATCACAGATATAGAGGACACCGGTAAGTCCGCTGCCGATCTGGGTGGCCAGGCGAATTCTTTGAGCCTCACCGCCGCTCAATGTCGCTGAGGGACGGTCCAGCGTCAGATAGCCCAGACCTATGTCTTTGAGGAAGCCCAGACGGGCCTGAATCTCCCTGATAATCTGCTTAGCTATGGAGAGCTCGCGAGTACTGATACTATCGCCCAGTTGCTCTGCCCAGGCCAGAGATCTCGTAACAGGCAGTGTGGCGATGTCCATTATGCTTCTGTCGGTGATAGTAACGGCCAGAGACTCCGGTTTCAGTCTCCTGCCCTGGCAGGTGAGACACGGGTTGGATGTCATATACCGCTCTATGTCGGCCCTTATGTTGTCGGAATCTGTCTCCCTGTAACGGCGCTCCAGGTTTGGAAGCACACCTTCGAAATTGGCGTAATACTGGCGTGTTCTGCCGTATCTGTCTTCATATGTCACAGGAACAGGCTCTCCCCCGTTGCCGTAAAGGAGCATATGCAGTGTCTCTTCGCTAAGGTCCTTTACAGGCCTGGACAACGAGAAGCCGTAGCGACGACTGAGAGATTGAAGTATGCCATCGTACCATGGCTTGAGCTGACCGTTCCTCGCCCATGGTTGGATTGCTCCCTCGGCGAGGCTCAGCCTCTTATCCGGTATGGCAAGCTTAGGGTCGATTTCAAGGTTACGACCCAGCCCGGTGCATGCCGGGCAGGCTCCGTAGGGGCTGTTGAAGCTAAATGTCCTGGGAGCGATTTCGCCCAGGCTGATGCCGCAATATACGCAGGCAAAGTGCTCTGAGAACAGAGATTCCTCGCCGTCAAGCACTTTGACAAGCACCACGCCCGACCCCAGCTTCAATGCTGTCTCAATAGAGTCAGCGACCCGTGTGGCGTTCTCGTTTCTCTCTATCACCAATCTGTCTACAATTACCTCAATGGTGTGCTTCCTGTTCTTATCCAGTTGAAGCTCCTCAGATAGGTCATAAATCTGTCCGTCAACCCTCACCCTCACAAAGCCTGCCTTTTGCAGATCCGTGAGAAGAACCTGGTGTTCACCCTTGCGGTCTCTGACCAGTGGCGCCAGGATCATGATGCGACTACCTTCGGGCATCTCCATTACTGCGTCGACGATTTGCTGCACCGTCTGGCGTGAGATCGCCCTCCCGCACTCGGGGCAATGAGGATGCCCGATACGAGCAAAGAGAAGGCGCAGATAGTCGTAGATCTCGGTCAGGGTGCCCACTGTTGACCTGGGGTTATGAGGCGGTCCCTTCTGGTCGATGGATATGGCCGGACTGAGACCTTCGATGTAATCAACGTCCGGCTTCTCCATCTGCCCCAGGAACTGCCGGGCGTAGGCGGATAATGATTCCACGTAGCGACGCTGTCCCTCGGCATATATGGTATCGAAGGCCAGAGAACTCTTTCCCGAGCCTGAAACGCCGGTGATGACCACCAGTCTATTCCGGGGGATGATGACGTCTATGTTCTTAAGATTGTGCTCTCTGGCTCCCTTGACAAATATGGCATCCGGCATATGCGCTATTGTAGCACCGCCGCTCGTGGTTCACAAAAGGAAATCTAACGGGCTGTCAGCCCTGCTTTACGAGGCTTCTTGTGCAAGAGTTGGAAGCCCCCTATTCTGAGAGCATGCCTCGATTGCCGTGTCTAAATAAGGCCGTGGAAGTGCATCAACACGGGCGCTAGCATCAATGAGATTACCGACATCAGCTTGAGCATTATGTTAAGTGATGGCCCGGCTGTATCCTTCATTGGGTCTCCCACCGTATCCCCCACGACACTGGCCTTGTGGGCCTCCGAGCCCTTGCCTCCAAACTTGCCGGCCTCAATCCACTTCTTGGCGTTGTCCCAGGCGCCACCGGTGTTGTTCAGTGTAATAGCGAGGACAAGACCGGTAACCAGGGCACCGATGAGAAATCCGGCCAGGGCGTACCGGCCGAGCACTATCCCAACAATCACCGGGGCGACTATGGTCATCACTGAAGGAAGCAGCATCTGTCTCAATGCTATCTTGGTGGCAATATCCACGCACTTGCCGTATTCAGGTCGGACTGTCCCGTCCATCAGTCCCTTAATCTCGCGCCATTGCCGGCGGACCTCTTCTATGATCGCCGCCGTTGTCACCCCCACCGCCTTCATGGTCATGGCGCAGAAGACGGGAGGCATAAGGGCACCCAGTATCAGACCGACTATGATTGGCACACTGAGTAGACTCAGAGCTTCGGGCAGCATGAGTTCTCCGGCGGATGAAATCGTCACGATGCCCACGGCCATAGAAAAAGCCAGAATCAGGCCCAGTGAGTTCATAGCCGCAGCGCCGATGGCAAATCCTTTACCTGTCGCTGCAGTGGTATTCCCCAGAGAATCCAGGGCATCTGTCCTCTCGCGGACCTCATCAGGCAACCCGGCTTGTGTGGTTATTCCTCCGGCATTGTCAGCTATGGGGCCGTAGGCATCTGTAGCCAGTGTTACTCCCAGTGTAGATAACATGCCTACGCAGGCGAGGGCAACCCCATAGAAGCTGCCGAACTGGAAGGATACGACAATCGCTATAGCTATCAGGACTATCGGCGGCCACGTGCTCATCATGCCGGTGGCGAAGCCCCGGATGATAGTAGAGCCGGCACCCGTAGTGGAGGCTTCGGAGATCTCTTGAGTTGGCTTGAAGGCATAAGAGGTGAAGTAGTTGGTGCTTTCCCCTATCAATGCGCCGGCGACAAGACCGGCAAGCATGGCCCAGAAGAGCCCTAAACTGGCACCCAGGAAGTGGATTACCAGGAAGCCGAATACCGCGGCGAGGATCGTGGCTCCCAGTGTGCCGCGGCGCAAAGCTCCCAGTAGGGCGGCCATCTCCAGCTTCTCTCCTATTCTGACCAGGAAGCAGCCGATGACGGAGGCCAGAATTCCCCCCGCCATTATCAGTATGGGTAGCCACCAGGCGTGTTGCAGAGCAAGTGCCTCCGGAAGGCCAGGAAACAGGGTTTCCGTAACCCATGGGGCTACCACGACGCCGACAGTAGTAAGTGTCATGGTAGCAATAACTGTCTGCACATAGGACTCGAAGAGGTCAGCGCCCATGCCGCATACATCACCTACGTTGTCGCCCACGTTGTCGGCTATCACTGCGGCATTCCTGGGATCATCCTCAGGTATTCCTGCCTCTATCTTACCCACCAGGTCGGCGCCGGCATCCGCCCCCTTGGTGAAGATCCCCCCACCAACTCTGGAGAACAGGGCTACCAGTGAAGCACCGGTTCCATAAGCAGGGATTACAAACAGAAACCGAAAGCCGGGAAGATCATGCCAGGCGAAGTACAGAATAGATAGACCTATGAGGCCGACGCTTACCACCGTCAACCCCATGACCGCTCCTCCCCTGAAAGATACCTTCAGCCCCTGGTTCAGGCTTTTCTGTGCTGCTGCGCATGTGCGGCCATTCGCCCTGAGAGCTATGTTCATGCCGGCATATCCTGCCCCCATGGAGGATAAGGCTCCGAAGACAAATGCTACAGATATCCTCCAGCCCAGGTCAGGCACGATTGCAAGGATCATTGCGATCACAGCTATCACAACACCCAGTGTGCGGTACTCCCTGTGTATGAAAGCAAGCCCCCCTTCTTTGATGGCATCGGAAATCTCTCTGATCCTCTCCGATCCCGGGTACTGCCTCAGAACATACCGCACGAAGTATGCAACCACCGCTGCTCCCACAAGTCCAGCGATCACACCGATCCAGACTAGATCCATAGCTCACCTTCCTTTCGGGCACACGACCAGGGCACTAACGCCGGTTTCGGGTGCCATCTTAACCTGTGTTCGGGGTAACGGGCGTGTTCGAGGAGTAAGTGTAATACAGGAGGCTCTATCCGTCAACGACCAAGCAATTGACCTCGATAGGTGCCCAGATGTAAAATCAGGCCTGAGGCAGGGATAGGCAGTCCGACCGCGATGCCCTCTTCCGGAGAACAGCATAAGGAAACTGCGGTACAGTTGAGCATCGCTGTTTGGTCTGCAGTGTGAGGAGGTTCTTAGATAGCGCATAAAGGAGGCTATATGGATTTCGGATTCAGCGAAGAAGATAAGATGTTCCAGACGATGGTGCGGGATTTTTGTGCCCGTGAGATCGAACCGAACGCTGCTAAGTGGGATGAGTCCAATGAGTTTCCCCGTGAGACGTATAAGAAGATGGCTGATGCCGGACTGTGCGGCGTTCACTTCCCTGAGCAGTATGGAGGAAGCGGAGATGAGGTGACTTTCACCATAGCGAGTGAGGAGATCTCCCGGGCCTCTGCCGGTCTGGGCGTTGCGTATCTCGTTAGCCTTGGCCTGGCCATGTATCCCATCGTGATGCATGGTGATGAAGGGCACAAGGGCAACTATATTCCCCGCGTAATAGATGGGTCCATAGTGGCCTTCGCCCTGACTGAAGCAATGGCTGGCAGCGATGTTGCCGGTCTGGAGACCAGGTATGTCAGGGATGGAGATCACTATGTACTCAACGGGACCAAGATCTTCATAAGCAACGGCGCGGAGGCAGATTTCGTGACGACCTTCGCGACCAAGGACAGATCCATGGGCTATCGCGGTATCAGTGCCTTTGTCGTAGATAAGGGTACCAAGGGTTTCTCTGTAGGTAAACTGGAGAAGAAGATGGGTCTGCACCCTGCTTCAGTAGCGGAGCTTATCTTCGATGACTGCAGGATACCGGCTACCAATATGCTGGGAGAAGAAGGTAAGGGCTTCAAGATAGCGTTGCAGGGCATAGATGCCAGCAGAGTCAGCATAGCTGCTCAGGCACTGGGCATTGCTCAGGCTGCCTATGATGCGGCCGTTGCCTATACCAAAGAGAGGAAGCAGTTCGATACCGAGTTGGCGCGCCTTCAGGCGATCCAGTGGATGATCGCCGATATGGCCACGGAGATAGATGCAGCGCGCTTGCTGACCTACCGCGGTGCCTGGTTAACAAAGAAGGAAGGCCATGCTCCTCCCAAGGAAGCGGCAATGGCCAAGGTATTCGCCTCTGAGGCAGCACATAGAGTATGCAACAAGGCTCTCCAGATATTCGGTGGCTATGGTTATACCAAGGACTTTGCCGTGGAGCGCTACTACCGTGACCAGAGGATCACCGAGATCTATGAAGGCACATCGGAGATGCAGAGGTGGACGATCGCCCGCCAGATACTGGGCACGAAATAAAGGAGTTGAACATGTTCACGGACAAGACTCTGCGAGAGACCCGGGAGGGTAAGAAAGAGTGGGAGAAAGAAGCAGAAAAGATTAGAAAGCAGAAGCCGGAGAGGAAAGAGAGATTCTCAACGGTTTCCGATTTCGAGATAAAGGCCGTATATACTCCGGAAGATGTCAGGGATCTGAGCTTTGCCGGAGATATCGGGTATCCGGGGATCTTTCCCTTTACCAGAGGATGTCAGCCTACGATGTACCGCGGAAGGGAGTGGACGTTCCGCATGTTCTCCGGCATGGGCAGCGCCGAGGACACGAACAAGAGATGGCATCACCTGCTTAAGGAGGGTGAGACCGGACTGAGCACCGCCTTCGACTTCCCGACCTTGATGGGGTACGATACCGATTCGCCTCGAGCCCGGGGCGAGTGTGGGAAGTGTGGGGTGGCCATCGATACGCTGAGGGATTTCGAGATCCTGACTGATAGGATCCCTCTTGAGGACGTGACTACGTCGATGACCATCAACCCCCCTGCCCTTGTACTGTGGGCGATGTATTTAGGTGTCGCCGACAGATCTGGGATCAGCTGGGACAAGATCGGGGGCACGATTCAGAACGATATGCTTAAAGAGTTCATAGCCCAGAAGACCTTCATGCTTCCGCCTGAACCGTCGATCAGGCTCATAAGCGATGCCGTTGAGTTTGGGGCTATGCATGTTCCGGCCTGGAACACCATAAGCATTAGCGGTTACCACATTCGGGAGGCAGGCTCGACTGCCATTCAGGAACTGGCTTTTACCCTTGCCGATGGGATAGCCTATGTAGAGGATGTGCTGGAAAGAAAGAAGTTGGATGTCGACTCCTTTGCCCCACGTTTGTCCTTCTTCTTCAATTCTCATCTCGATTTCTTCGAGGAGATAGCCAAGTTCAGGGCGGCCAGGAGGATGTGGGCCAGGGTTATGAAAGAGAGGTTCAAAGCCAAGAATCCCCGTTCCTTGTGGATGAGATTTCATACTCAAACCGCGGGTTGCTCTCTAACCGCCCAGCAGCCCTACAATAATATTGTAAGGACTACCACCGAGGCCCTGGCTGCCGTACTGGGAGGAACCCAGTCTTTGCATACCAACTCCCTTGATGAGACACTGGCTTTGCCATCGGATTTTGCCGTTACTATCGCTCTCCGCACCCAGCAAGTCCTGGCCGATGAAACCGGCGTTGCCAACACCATAGATCCGCTGGCCGGCTCGTATTTTGTGGAATCAATGACCAGCCAGATGGAGGAAAAGGCCTGGGAGTATATCAACAAGATAGATGATATGGGAGGCATGCTTGCCGCCATCGACAGAGGTTTTCCCCAGATGGAGATTGCCGATGCGGCTTATCATTACCAGCAGCAGGTTGATAGCGGAGAGAAAGTCGTGGTGGGGATCAACAAATATGTCACAGAGGACGGCATTTCCGCCGAGACACTCAAGCTGGATGAGAGGGTTGAGGAGAAGCAGATAGCCCGGCTGAAGGAAGTAAAGAGCGCACGGGATAACCGCAAGGTGATCCAGATCCTGAGCGACCTGCGTGCTGCCTGCAGGACGGACAAGAATCTGATGCCTTACGTGATAGCGGCGGTTAAGGAATATGCCACCGAGCAGGAGATCTGTGATGTGTGGCGTGAGGTCTTCGGTGAGTATAGAGATCCCGGATACTACTAGCCTGTGACTCGTGTGCTCCTCTCATCGGATGCGAGAGGGCCGGGGTGTGTGAAGCCAGAGAATTATACTCTCCCCTGACCGGAAAGGCTCAGGGTGAAGTCGAACTGGATGTAGCGGCGGGGCTGCTCTCCGCCGACCGGACGATCACCTGAAAGTGAGGTTGACGAAATGGCAGACTCAGCAAGAAGAATGAGGATACTGGTAGCCAAGCCCGGGCTGGACGGCCATGACCGCGGGGCTAGGGTGATTGCCAGGGCTTTTCGAGATGCCGGCTTTGAGGTGGTCTATACAGGTCTTCACCAGACGCCGGAACAGATAGTAGCTGCTGCTTTGCAGGAGGATGTCGACCTGATCGGGTTGAGCTGTCTCTCTGGAGCGCACATACATCTGTTCGGGCGCGTGATCGAGTTGCTTAAAGAACACAAGCTGGACGACGTGCAGGTCATAGGTGGAGGCATCATACCCGAGGAAGACATCCCCAGGCTCAAGAAGCTTGGTATCAAAGAGGTGTTCCTGCCGGGTACGTCACTCGATACGATAGTAGGCTGGGTCAAGGATTACGTCAGACCACGCGCTTAAGGCAATCCCGCAGCGGAGGCCAGATTCAAGCAGAAGCTGTGATCCTGAGTTACACCCATTGCGAGTACTGTTGGGGTGAGAGAGTTACCCAGCACCATCAGTTTACCCATCATGTTATTTCGGGTAAAATAGGTTCAGATTTGCGGGAGTAACTCAGTGGTAGAGTTCCTGCCTTCCAAGCAGGGTGTCGCGGGTTCGAGTCCCGTCTCCCGCTCCAGAGAAGTCCTGTTGCCATGACAGCCCGGGTCGTAATGGCAGAGGGTACGGGCTCGTAGCTCAGTGGCAGAGCGGCCGGCTCATAACCGGTTGGTCGCAGGTTCGAACCCTGCCGAGCCCACCACGAGTCATGGTCCCGTATGTAATCATCTAAGCCCTGCAATGTTGACAATAATGCGGGCTCGTGTATAATTTACCATACATAGTTATCCGATGTACTATCGGTAAGGGGACGAATGCAGGGCAAGACTGTTAGCTACGAAGAACTGGTACCCGGCTACGAATTTCCCCGAATCAGCTATGAACTGAGCGAGTCGCTCGTTTCCAAGTATGTGAGGGCCGTGGACGGCGCGAGCGATGGATTCGTACCTCCCCTGGCCATAACAGCCTGTGCCATCGCCACTATGGCAGGGTCTATATCATTGCCGCCCGACACTGTGGCTATCCACGCCTCGCAGGATCTCGGGTTTTTCAAGCAGATCCCTATCGGCGCTATGGTAGAGTGTCAGATCAGGGTGGCACAGAAGATTGCTCGAGGAAAGATGGGCATGCTTATCCTTGAGCTGGACATACTTGACCAGGACAGAGAGAGAGTGCAATCAGGGAAGGCCACCATAGCCTTGCCCCCTCAGGAATGAGATGCTTACAGATATTCACGAGGGAATGGCCCTGGATCCAGTGGTGAAGCATATCACCCAGGATAAGATCAACCTTTATGCCGAGGCATCAGGTGACTTTAACCCCATACACGTGGATGAATCCTTTGCTGTTAAGACTCCATTCGGCGGCACGATTGCACACGGCATGCTTAACCTGGCGTATGTGTCAGACATGATGGCGCTCTCCTTCGGTCAAGACTGGCTGTCCTGCGGTAAGCTCCGCGCCAAGTTTAAGGAGGTGGCGCGTCCCGGAGACACTCTCACTATCAGTTCCATCGTGAATTCCCTTGAAGTGAAAGATGGTGTATCATATGCAAATTGCGGTTTTGAGGTCCGCAATCAGAAGGATGAAGTAGTAGTCGCAGGGGAGGCAACAGCGAAGTTATCACGTGGCCAGAAATAGAGACGTATCTCAGAACAGCAGAGTGAGAGTGGCGGTGGACGCCATGGGGGGTGATTACGCCCCCGAGGAAGTCGTTAAGGGTGCAGTACTTGCAGCACAGCAAGATGATGTAGAAGTCTTCCTGGTCGGTGCGGCAGAGCTGCTGCAAAACCATCTGGATAAACACAGGTCCACCAACAACTCGGCGATACATATTATCGCAGCTGACGGTTTTATCGGCGAGGATGAAACCCCCGTCGCCGCCATCCGCCACAAACCAGATAGCTCTGTAGCTGTAGCAGCCAGGCTGGTGAAGTCCGGTGAGGCGGATGCCTTCGTGAGCGCAGGATCGAGTGCCGCGGCAGCGGTAAGCGCGATTCAGTATATCGGCATGCTGGAGGGAATGTACCGACCGGCGATCGTCGGCGCTCTGGGCAGCTTTGCGCCGAATACCGTCATGGTGGACCTGGGAGCGAATGTCGACTGTAAACCGCATCAGTTCCTGGAATTCGCCATCGTCGGATCTGTCTATGCCAGGAAGTTCCTAAACATCTCCGACCCCACTATAGGTCTGCTTAGCACAGGCGGAGAAGAGAGCAAAGGAAGCGAAGCGGTGCGGGAGGCTCACGCTCTCTTCAAGGAGAGCGGCTTGAACTTCGTCGGCAACATCGAGGGCAATGAAATCCTAAGCAGCAAAGCTAATGTAATCGTCTGCGATGGATTCGTAGGCAACGTGCTACTTAAGTTCTATGAAAGCGTCGGGGGTCACGCCCGCGGATGGACAGAGAGAAGGCTTAGAAAATACCCATTAGTGGGGTTTTCGGTTAAACTGTTGTTCAATAAGCTTTTTCAGGCAACCAGGATATCGACTGACACCGAGAAAGGTGGTGGTGGAATCCTATGGGGCATTGATGGGGTTGTGAGGATAGCCCATGGGGCTAGCCGGGCGCCTCATATCGCCAACGCGATAGAAAGTGCTAAGAACTCGGTGAAAGTAAAGACCACTGAGAGCTTGAAGACGGAACTGGCAAAATTAAACCAAGGGGGTAAGTTATGAGCAATATCGAAGAGCAAATAAGAGACATAGTGGCCAGGATCACCCGCGTTGATAAGAGCATAATCACCCGGGAAAGCACGTTCAAGGATATCAAGGCCGATTCCCTGGACGTGGTGCAGGCACTCGTGGCAGTAGAGGAACTCTTTGAGATCGAGATTCCTGATGAAGTAGCCCAGAAGTTCGAGAACTTCGGCGATTTCGTCTCTTATGTGGAAGGCAAAGTAGCTGAAGCGGGGAAGGTGTAACAATGTCCCTGGACGGGAAGCTTGCCCTGGTCACAGGCGGTGGGCGGGGGATCGGTAAGGCAATTGCCCTGAAGCTCGCCTCGCAGGGTGCCGATGTGATCGTGAACTTCTTCCGCCACCGCGAGAGCGCTGCGGAAACGGCCAGGGAGATCGAGGCGCTGGGAGTTAAGGCTGAGACCATACGGGCCAACGTGGGAGACCCGGCGAAGATCGACGAGATGTTCGACACGATCGAGAGTAAGTTCGGGCGCCTCGACATATTGATTAGCAACGCTGCTTCCGGGGTAGGCCGGCCGGTAATGGAGGTGGATACCAAGGCCTGGGAATGGACGATGGACATCAACGCCAGGGCCCTTTTGCTCTTCACTCAGAGGGCGGCAAAGCTGATGGAGGGACGGGGTGGCAAAGTGGTCAGCATATCCAGCCTTGGTTCGCTCTATGTATTACCCAATTACACCGTCGTCGGAGTCTCGAAGGCGGCACTGGAAGCCCTGACCCGCTACCTGGCGATAGAGCTGGCATCTCAGAACATATGCGTGAACACTGTTGCTGCCTCAGCAGTTGAGACAGACGCCCTGAAGTTTTACTTTAAGGAGGGGTTGGCAAATGCCAGCCATTACTTGACTCCGGCGGGAAGAATGGTCAGCCCCGAAGATGTCGCTAACGTTGTCGCCTTCTTGTGTAGCGAAGAAGCTTTTATGATAAGGGGACAGACCGTAGTTGTCGATGGAGGCACTTCGGTTGGGTTGTTCGCGGCCGCCGGAAAAGGGGGAGAATGAGCACGCCGGAGTTTTCCGAGAGGTCTGTGAGTTCCTGGGGAACTATGAAGATACCGAGGGTGGTAATCACCGGCATGGGCACTGTCAACCCGCTGGGGCTAAGTGCGGACGAGTTCTGGCAGGGTCTTGCCGCGGGCAAGCCGGCCTTCAGCCCCATCACCCGATTCGATCCCACCCCCTTTCGAGTTAAAGTGAATGCCGAGGTGAAGGACTTTGAGCCCGAGAAGTATATGGATCTGAAGGTAGTCGACCGCACCTCGAGGACCATTCAGTTCTCCATTGCTGCCGCAAGGGAAGCTGTACAGTCGTCCGGACTGGACATGAGCCAGGAGAATCCTGAGCGCGTAGGCGTTACGATATCCACCATGACAGAGCAGGGATATGTGGTCAGGGGATGGGAGACCTATCTAAAGGTCGGTCCCAGGAGGGCTGATCCTCTCTTCATCACCAGGTCGACCCCTAGCGGAGCATCGATGCAGGTGGGGATGATGCTGGGAGCAAAGGGTCCCAACGGGGCTGTCAATAGCCTTTGTGCCAGCGGTACAGATGCCATAGGTACCGCCGCTAACTTCATACGACTCGGCTATGCCGATGTGATGATAGCGGGGGCGTCCGACTCCAGCCTTGAGCCTGTAAGTGTGGCGGGAATAGATGTTCTGGGAGCTCTGTCCCGGGAGGCCGATCCCGCTAAGGCCTGCCGACCATTCGACCTCAATCGCAACGGCTTTGTCTACGGTGAGGGCGCCGGGCTGATCGTGCTCGAGAGCTATGACCACGCTGTGAAACGGGGAGCTAATATCCTGGCCGAGCTCGCCGGTGTGGGGTGGTCGTTCGATGCCTATGATTCGACCGCTCCCGCTCCCGATTCCGAGGCTTATGCAATGCGCACTGCACTGGAGTATGCCGGGGCGAAGCCGGAAGATGTCGATTACATTAATGCCCATGGAACGAGCACCAAGCTTAATGATGCCTGCGAGACCCAGGCCATCAAGATGGTTCTCGGAGATCATGCTTATAATGTGCCTATTAGCTCGACCAAGTCCATGATAGGCCATATAATCACCGCAGCCGGTGTCGTTGAGACCATCGCTGCCCTGTTGGTCATGAACAAGGGTTACATCCACCCGACCATCAATTACGAAACGCCCGATCCCGACTGCGACCTGGACTACGTTCCCAACACAGGCCGCCAGGCTCAGGTGAACCTGATTCTCAAGAACAGCTTCGGCCTGGGCGGTGAGAATTGCTGTCTCGTTCTCAGGCGTGTTAGCTAAGGAAGAACTGTGGAACTGGAAGGTAAGGTATCTCTTGTCACCGGTGCCTCCCGCGGCATAGGCAGAGCCATCGCCCTCAAGCTGGCCAGCCTGGGTGCCATGGTGGCAGTCAACTATGTGGAAATCGAGCCCAGTAACAGGGACGATGCAGGGGAAGTTGTGCAGAGCATAGTTGATGCAGGCGGCAAGGCGATGCCTGTGGAAGCCGATATCCGCAACAGCGATGCCGTGAAGGCCATGGTGGAGCAGGTGGCTGAGAAATGGGGCAGGATCGATATCCTCGTCAACAACGCCGGCATCAACAAGGACACCCTTCTACTCAGGATGTCCGATGATGACTGGGATGCAGTGATAGAGACCAACCTGAAAGGAGCCTTCCTGTGTACCAAACATGCCGTCAGGCATATGATGAAGCAGCAGTGGGGACGAGTGATCAGTATCTCCTCTGTTGTCGGAAGGGTAGGAAATGCCGGACAGTGTAACTATGCTGCCTCCAAGGGGGGTATTATCGCCTTTACCAAGAGCGTGGCCCGCGAGATGGGTTCAAGAAACATAACCGTCAATGCCATCGCTCCCGGCTTCATCGTGACCGATATGACGAATAGGCTCCCTCAGGAGACGCGGGATGGTTTGCTGTCCCTGATTCCGCTGGCGCGACTGGGGCAACCCGAGGACGTGGCCGAACTAGTAGCCTTTTTGGCTAGTGAGAAAGCAGGCTATATAACGGGACAGGTTATCACAATCGATGGCGGAGCTTTTCCGTAGGCCACCTCTTTGACAGCCGCGTCGGACTGGATCGCGGTTGTAGTACGATATGCATGATGGGTCGGCCAAACGCGAACCATGCTAATACGTGGGCTTGTACTGCCCCCATCCCGAAACTATGCCACGCATCGTGAAATAACATGCGACTTCTAGTACCGACGAATTGGGACCCTGCCCTGATTGAGCGGTTGAGCAGGCTCGACGCCGGCGTAGATCTGTATGGCGTGCTGACCACCTCTCTCATCGGTACCGGCGGGTCCAGTCCCGACAACGTGGACATGGCCAAAGGTCAGGCTGAGGAGTATATAACAAGAGCCCATGCGGCTGGCCTCAATTTCGACTATCTACTCAATGCTCCCAGCATGAGCAACATGGAGTGGGACAAGAGCACCCATCGGGAGTTGATTGAGCACCTTGACTGGATCACCTGCATCGGCGTCGATAGCGTGACTGTGACCATTCCCTATCTGGTGGAACTCATAAAGCGGCAGTTCCCGCAACTCAAGATACGGATATCGACCATAGCGCACGTGCACAATGTAGCGCGGGCGCGGTTCTTCGAGTCGCTAGGGGCCGATTCCATCAACCTCGACTTTCACGTAAACCGGGACTTCAGGACACTCGAAGCTATCACGAAGGCGGTGGAGTGCGAGATCATCGTACTGGCTAACAATCTCTGTCTGTACCAGTGTCCCTACGAGTATTATCACCATGACGGCTTGGGACATGCCAGCCAGAGCTACAATCCTGTGCATGGTTGCTACGTCGACTATTGCACCATTCGCTGTACCCTGGACCGGCTAAGCGACATGTCTGAGAACATCAAGTGCCGCTGGATAAGGCCCGAGGACCTGCACCTGTACGAGGACATCGGTATCGGTATGTTCAAAATCAGCGGCCGGGCTATGCCCACCGAGCGCATACTGAGGGCCGCAGCAGCATACTCGTCCCGCCACTATGAGGGGAACCTGCATGATATTCTGAATGCCCTCGCTCCCAAGATCGGGTTCGTCAACGCCGGCCCGACTGGCGCGACCGGTCACACCCCGGCACCTCCCCCCGAACTCTATATTGACAACCAGGCTCTGGACGGGTTCATCGATTTCTTCAGGAAACAGAACTGCCTCTCTGAGTGCTACCGTTGCGATTACTGCCGGAAGACAGCCGACCGACTGATACGATTCGACCGCAACCAAGTGGACGAATACGTAGCCAGACTCACTGGAGCATTGGATAGCCTGTCAGATAGCGCGTTCGCAACCGCTTGAGGAGCAGAGAGAGACCTGCACTAGTATGCTGCCTATCTTCCCGGTTGATCCTCTGGATGTTAAGGTATTATGTCAAGTGTCGGCTCGGTTCTCGGTCTGTTATGTCCTTGCCCAACGCCCGGAGAAAATAGCCTGCTTGGGTGAAAGTCCGAATAGCCACGGTCTTATCAACCCTAGCTCACATTGACAATACCGGTACGCGTATGGTACAAAGATTAAGCGTGATTCTTGCTTTGCGGCAGGAGAGATCCTGATAAGGGAGCCGAAGGTGCAAGGGAGCGGGGTCGAGAGCCCCGGTTTCGAAACTCTCAGGCAAAAGGACTGCCGCAAACTGAATCCCTGGAAAGACCTCGGCTGGAGGTCACCGACGGGGTAAGTCCGCGGCTATTGTGCTCGGATAATCTCTCAGGGAAAGAGACAGGGGGGGAATTCGTGAGTAACGAGTTCTCCTGTTTTGTTTAATGGAGGGGATTTTGAGCACCCTGCTGGCGAGAAGTAAACTATGGAAGAGTTGAAGAAGACACCTCTAAACGAAGTACACCGCAAGCTGAATGCACGGATAATGGATTTTGCAGGCTGGGAGCTGCCTGTGTGGTACACGTCAATTCTGGAGGAGCATAAGGCCGTGAGGGATTCGGCCGGTATATTCGATGTCTCTGACATGGGGCGGGTCTGGGTGACGGGGAACAAAGCAGGCTCCTTCCTGGACTCTATATTGACCAGGCCGGCACAGGATTTGGAGGTAGGTTCCTCTCATCTCTCTATGATGTGTCTGGAGAATGGAGGGGTTCTGGATGATCTGTGGCTGTTTCGTGTCCGGGCCGATCGCTACCTGATAGTCTGGAATGCCGCCAATGCCAGGCGTAAGCTTGACTGGCTGACCCGTCGAGCGGGCTCCGACCGCGATATCAAGATCAGGGATGTGTCGGCCTCTACGGTGATGATAGCGGTGCAGGGGCCGGCAGCTTGTGATCTGGAGAGCCTTGGCAGGGTAACTCATCTACCGCGCTTCGGCTATGCAGAGACTAAGATTGGCGATATGAAAGTTTCAGTGGGGCGAACGGGATATACGGGAGAGGATGGCTTTGAGATAATCGCCGAGGCAGCATTAGCAGTGCCACTATGGGAGTCATTTACCGAGCAGGGCGTGAAACCATGCGGTCTGGGAGCACGCGATAGCCTGCGATTAGAGGCCGGTATGCTGCTCTGCGGGCAGGATATGGACTCGAGCACCAATCCTTTCGAGGCCGACCTGGGTTGGCTGGTCGATCTTGAGCGAGATGACTTCGTGGGCAGGGAAGCCCTCGTTGAGATCAAGAGCAGGGGTGTTGGACGCAAGCTGGTCGGTTTCCGAATGGAAGGAAGGGAAATAGCCCGCACCGGATACCCGATTTATACCTCTGGTTTAGAAATCGGTAAGGTGACCAGCGGTGGCTATGCGCCGACTCTGGGACTCAACATCGGTCTCGGCTATGTTCCCGTTGAGCTGTCTGCAATCGGCACCGGGATCGAGATAATGCTTCGTAACAAGCTTGCACCGGCACGCATAGTTAAAAAGAGATTCTATAAGAGAGGAGTGTGAGATGAACCCGAAGGATTACAAGTACACAAAGGATCATGAGTGGCTATCGATAGAGTCTGAGAACAAGGCGAAGATGGGGCTGGCCAACTATGCACAGAGCCAGCTCGGCGACATCGTGTTTCTGGATCTGCCGCAGCCGGGTACCGAGGTGGAGCAGTTCAAGAAGATAGGTGAGGTTGAATCGGTGAAGGCGGTCTCCGATCTGTTTTCGCCGGCCGGTGGCAAGGTGCTGGAGATCAACCAGAGCGTGGTTGATGAGCCCAAGCTGGTGAACGAAGATCCCTATGGAGCCGGCTGGCTGGTGAAACTGGAACTCAGCGACCCGTCGCAACTCGACGCGCTCATGAACAGCGAAGAGTATGAGAAGTATGAGGCGGAGGCATCTGCATAATGTGCAGAACAGAGAGCGGATGAACAATAGGACGCCATTGCCATATCTGCCAAACACCGAGGCCGATCGCACTGCTATGCTGCGCGAGATCGGCGTGAAATCGGTTGCCGACCTGTTTTGTGATATACCGAAGGAATTCCGTGATACGAGCTTTAACCTGCCTCCAGCTTTGTCTGAGTTCGAACTGAAGAAGGAGTTCGGTCGACTGGCGAACTCCAATGTGAATCCGGATGACTACGCTTGCTTCCTGGGTGCTGGTAGCTACCGGCACTTCATCCCCAGCATTGTGGACCATATCATTGGTCGCAGCGAGTTCTATACTGCGTATACTCCATATCAGGCCGAGGTCAGCCAGGGAACACTGCAGTCAGTCTACGAATTCCAGTCTCTGATATGCCAGCTGACGGGAATGGAGGTAAGCAATGCCGGAATGTATGACGGCAGTACCTCTGCCGCCGAAGCCGCCATGATGGCCTGCGCGATCACCAACAGGAGCAAAGCGGCCGTGCTTTCCACGGTACACCCGACATATCGTGAGGTACTCGATACCTACTGCAGCGGCAAGGATATCCCCCTGGTAACTCTGGATTCTGGTTCAGATAGCCTCCCCACCGATCTTGCCTGTCTCATAGTCCAGCAACCGAATTTCTTCGGCCACTTCGAGCCGATGGAGCATTATGTTCAGAAGGCTCATGATACAGGTGCCCTGCTTATCGCCGTCGTAGACCCCACGTCACTGGGCATGTTCAGGCCACCGGGAGAATATGGAGTTGATATCACCGTCGGTGAGGGACAGCCGCTCGGTATTCCGGCCAGCTTCGGCGGCCCCTATCTGGGCATCTTCGCCTGTCGCAAGGACTATGTACGCCGCATGCCCGGTCGTATTGTGGGCAAGACGGTGGATGTCGATGGTAACCCGGGATATGTGATGACCCTGGTCACCCGCGAGCAACATATTCGTCGTGAGCAGGCGACATCTAATATCTGTACAAGTCAGGCCTTGATGGCTCTGGCTGCGGCCGTCTACCTTGCGGCAATGGGCAAGCAGGGTCTGCGACAGGTAGCCGAGTTATGCTACCACAAGGCACACTACGCTGCCGATGCCATAACCAAGCTGAAGGGGTACTCCCTTGTCTTCTCTCAGCCTTTCTTCAAGGAGTTTGCTGTCCGTTGCCCTGTGCCGCCATCCGATATATCCAAGGCTCTTTACAAGGAACGTATAATCGGCGGTCTGGATATAAGCCATCTGGAGGAGAACGCTATGCTACTCTGTGTCACGGAAGTGAACACCAGGCAGGAGATCGACAAACTGGTGAAAACCCTCGGGGATCTATAGAAGGAAAGAAATATGAGAGAGCATTACTTACTACCTGAGATAAGTAGACCGGGCCGCATAGGATGCACTCTGCCCAGTCTGGATGTTCCATCGAGCGACCTGCCACCCGCAGATTCACTCCGTGAGGAACTCCGAATACCCGAGGTCAGCGAGGTCGACCTCGTGAGGTATTTCACCGCCTTGAGTAAGCTTAACTACGGCGTGGACTCCGGATTCTACCCTCTTGGAAGTTGCACCATGAAGTATAATCCGAAGTGGCACGAGGATGTTTCCAGGTTACCGGGTTTTGCCGCGCTTCATCCCTATCAGCCTGAGGACTCGGTTCAGGGGGCGCTTGAGCTCATGTACCGCCTGCAGGAGTATCTGACCGAGGTAACGGGTACGAATGCTACCAGTTTGGTTCCGGTGGCCGGAGCCCACGGTGAGTTAGCCGGCCTCTTCATGGTGAAGGCATACCATGAGGACCGAGGAGACAGATCCAGAAAGAAGATACTGCTCACCGATTCATCCCATGGCACTAACCCCGCCAGCGTTGCCATGTGCGGACTGGACACGGGCATCGTGGCTTCTGATGACAAGGGCGACCTTGATCTTAAGAGTCTGGAATCTATGATGACGGAGGAAGTGGCCGCTTTAACTCTGACCATGCCCTCGACCCTCGGTCTGTTCGATCCCAAGATAGCCGAGATCAGCCGATTGGTGCATGAGCGAGGAGGCCTTCTGGGTGGGGACGGAGCGAATCTCAATGCTATCCTGGGACAGGCCAAGTTCGGTGAGCTCGGCTTTGACTACGTGCAGCTCAATCTGCATAAGACATTCAGCACCCCCCATGGGGGTGGTGGGCCCGGCTCAGGACCTCTTTGTGTGAGGGAGAATCTGGTTGATTTCTTGCCGACACCACTCGTGTCTGAGGATAACGGTAGATATGGGTTTGTGTCACCGGCCAAGACGATCGGAAAGATCGCCGGTTTCTACGGTAACTTCAGCGTGCTGGTCAAGGCTTATGCCTATGCCCTTTCGCTGGGGCCGGACGGGCTGAAGCGGATCAGTGAGGACGCCGTCCTGAACGCGAATTACATTAAGGAGAAGCTAAAGGCCTATTATCACCTGCCGTACGACCGCACCTGTATGCACGAGGTAGTGTTCTCCGGCAAGAAGCAGAAGGCAAAGGGAGTGGCTACGTTGGATATCGCCAAGCGGTTGCTTGACTACGGTCTGCATCCTCCGACAGTCTACTTCCCGTTGATTGTCAGTGAGGCCCTCATGACGGAACCGACGGAGACCGAGAGCAGGGAGACGTTGGATAATTACATCGCGTCCATGAAGGAGATTGCGAAGGACGCCGAGGAGAATCCAGAGATACTTCATAGCGCTCCCCGGAATACGCCTGTGAGGAGGCTCGATGATGCCAGAGCCTTCAGGCAACTGGATCTGCGCTGGGAGATGAATGGGCAGAAGGAATAGGAGTGCGGGGTATTCTGATCGGTCTTGTCGGGTGGCCATGGAGGAACAGTTATGGATGAAAAAGACATAGTTATAATCGGGGGAGGCCCCGGCGGATATGTGGCGGCTATTCGTGCCGCCCAACTGGGAGCTAATGTCGCTTTGATCGAGAAGGACAGCCTGGGTGGGACCTGTCTCAACCGCGGCTGCATTCCCACAAAGGCCCTCGTGCGGAGCGCCGAAGTCCTTCTTGAAGCGAAGAGGGCAAAGGACTTCGGAGTAGTGGCGGGCAACGTAAAGGCCGACTTGCCCCTCATTATGGCAAGGAAGAGGAGGGTGGTTGAAGGATTGGTGTCGGGTGTTGAGCAGTTGATGAAGGCAAACAAGATAAGCGTCTACCGGGGAACCGGTCGAATTCTGTCGCCACACACGGTTATAGTTGATAAAACCGAGATACCGACAAAGAAGATCGTTATCGCCACCGGCTCAGAATCCAGGCTTCCTCCTATTGATGGGCTTGAATTGCCCGGTGTGCTGACTACTGATGACATTCTCGAGTTGGAGAAACTACCCGAGAGCCTTGTCGTAATCGGTGGCAGCCATGTGGGCGTCGAGTTCGCCAGTATCTTTAGTGCGCTGGGATCCAATGTCACTATTTTGAAGAGACGCCCGCTCCTCCTGGAGCCGGTTGACGAGGAGGTGGGCCGCCGATATGCGCAGAGCTTGACCAGGCAGGGCATAAAGGTCATAATCGGAGCTGCCGTCAACTGCCTTAGAGAGACGGATAAGGGCATCAGGGTTTGCTGGGATACCCCCGAGGGTGAGCACTTGGTAGAGGGAGAGATGGTATTAATGGCCACCGGTCGTAGGCCCTATACGAAGGGTGTCGGCTTATCCGATGTTGGTGTCAATACTGACGGGGGAGCCGTCACGGTGAACGAATATCTTGAGACTAATGTAGACGGCGTCTATGCGATTGGCGATGTTCTGGGCAGACACATGGTGGCCCATGTTGCCTCCTATGAGGGCGGGATAGCTGTGGAGAACGCGCTGGGCCGCCGCAGGCAGACGGATTACCATGCCGTTCCGACCTGTGTCTACACCTTCCCGCCGGTGGCGGGTGTCGGAATGACCGAGAAAGAAGCGAAGGAGGGAGAGATACCGCACAAGGTAAGCAAGTTTCGCTTCGTGGCCTGCGGACGCGCTGTTGCCATGGACGAGACTGCAGGCATTGTCAAGATGATCTGCAATGCCGATAACGGTAAGGTTCTCGGCCTGCACATTATGGGGCCGCATGCCGACGACCTGATCGCTGAAGGGGCTCTCGCTGTGCAACTGGGTGCAACGGCGACCGATATTGCCCACACCCTCCATTCCCATCCCACTCTTCCGGAGGCAGTGCATGAGAGTGCGCTGGGACAACTGGATGGCTCGATCCATTCTGGATAAGCATCATGAGGTATTTGTCATGGAAGGCTCTGCTGATAAGAAGATAGACGAGCGGGCGACTACTGAAAAGAGAGATCAGGCACCCAGCAAGACCTGTATTGCTTACTACCTGGGAATGGTGCCATATGAGCCCGCCCTGAGATTGCAGGAAATGCTGTCGCTGGCGAGGGCCAGGCGCACCGTTACCGATGTGCTGCTGCTTCTACAGCATGCGGCGGTGCTCACTGTAGGACGGTTCAAGGGCGAGGCGGACATAGTAGTTCCCGAAGAGACACTGACCCGCGAGGGTATAGCCATTTTCCATACCAACCGGGGAGGTGGGATCACCTATCACGGACCGGGACAGCTGGTAGGCTATCCTATATTGAGCCTCAAAGACAACAGTCTTGGTGTGCGAGAGTACGTCGGCAAACTGGAGGATGCTATCCTGCGACTTCTGCGCAGCCTTGATATCCGGGGGTATCTTGACGCAAACCATCCGGGCGTCTGGGTCGGCGGTGAGAAGATTTGTTCTTTGGGCATACATGTCAGCCGCGGTGTTACCATGCACGGCTTCGCCCTTAATGTGAACACCAATCTCAGTCATTTCGAGTACATAAATCCCTGCGGGCTTAGTGACAAGGCGATGACTTCTATCTCCGAGGTGCTGGGACGCCCGGTGGAAGCTGAAGCCGTTATCGGCCCTTTGATCAGTGCCTTTTCGGCGGTGTTCGGTCTGCAGATCGAACGGGGAGATGACAAGTGCCTGCCTATACCAGACGGCCTGAGTGGCTGAAGCTCAGCCCCTTTGACTCAGCCACGATGGCCGCGATGAGAAAGCTTACGCGTCCCCTGAAGCTGCATACAGTGTGCGAGAGCGCACGGTGTCCCAATCGCCAGAAGTGCTTCTCTGAAAACACTGCCACCTTCATGATACTGGGTGACATTTGCACCCGCCATTGTTCGTTCTGTGCCGTTGAGGGTGGGTACCCCCAGAGACCTGATCCGGGCGAACCTGAGAATATCGTTGTGGCGGTGGCTGAACTGGGCCTGAGGCACGTTGTCATTACCTCGGTCACCAGGGATGACCTCGCGGATGGCGGCTCTTCTCACTTTGCCCGCACCATCAACGCCATCCATGAGTATGATCCCGACATTACTGTCGAGGCTCTCATTCCTGACTTTGGGGGTTCTCTGTCGGCTTTAGAAACAGTTACAGATACCTCGCTGGCGATTCTGAATCACAACGTGGAAACTATTTCCCGGCTCTACCCAGAGGTGCGCCCGGAGGCCGACTATCGCCGCTCGCTCGAACTCCTCAGACAGGCCAGGCTGCTCAGGCCGGGACTATTAACCAAGTCGGGCCTCATGCTGGGATTGGGGGAGTCGCAGGAAGAGGTCACCGAAGTCATGACCGACCTCAGGGAGGTTGGCTGTGATTTCATAACCATCGGTCAGTACTTGGCCCCTTCGCTGAATCACCACAGGGTAGTGAGGTATGTCTGTCCTGATGAATTCGCCGAATATGAGAGCATAGGAGAGCGAATGGGTTTTCGCTGTGTTGCATCGGGTCCCTTGATTCGCAGTTCCTTTCATGCCGCTGAAATGTACCGTTTGATTTCTGAGTCAGGCCGGCGAGGCGCATAAACGTGACTCGGTGTACCTATTGCTTATGTATCCAGCCTTATCAGATGCAGCTTCATCTTCATACCGGAG
>PWZA01000065.1 GCA_003567655.1 Dehalococcoidia bacterium | reverse complement strand
GATTCACCATACCACTACACATAACCCTGACAATCCTGACATTTGCCGGATATTGAACCCGACTTGTCCCCGCCAGGTCGGCAGCAGCATAGGTGCACCAGTTGCAGCAAAAAGCGATGATCTTTGGTTCAAAGTCGGCCATCAATGGGCCTCCGTCAAAGCGCTCACTTGAGCCAATATCTCATCCTGAGTGAAGTGTCTGATTGACACCGCCCCCGTCGGACAGACGACGGCACATGAACCACACCCCTTGCACAGGGCTTCGTTGATACTGGAGACCAGCTTTCCGTCCTTGTCGACAACCTTGGGAGCAGAAAACGTACAGATCTCCTCACAGCGCCCGCACCCGTGACAGATTGACTCATCGACACTGGATATGGCAGCTTCCAGCGTTACGGTTCCCTTACTGATCAAAGACAGGGCTTTGCCTGCTGTTGCTTCAGCTTGAGCTACGGTATCGGGAATGTCCCTCGGAGCTTCGCAGCAGCCAGCAATGAAGACACCGTCGGTTGGCGTAGCGACCGGATCCAGCTTGACGTGCCTCTCCAGGAAGAAGCCGTCCGCCCTGCGGTTGATAGTTAGGAGTTTGGCGACACTCTCCGCATCAGAACGTGCTTCAAGAGCGGAGCACAATACAACCATGTCAACCGGGACACGTACCATCTTCCCCAAGAGCGTGTCCTCGCTGATCACGATCAGCTTGCCTTTCTCCTCATCCGTTATGGCCTCCTCCGTAACCTTGGCCACCTTACCGCGTATGAAGTTGACGCCCTCTTCCGAACAGCGCTTGTAGAACTCCTCATAGCCTTCACCGAAACAGCGCATGTCTATGTAGAACTGATACACATCCGCGTCGGCAAGCTCCCTGGCAAGATGGGCATATTTCAGGGCATACATGCAACATACCCTTGAACAGTACTCATGATAATTCTGATCCCGGCTCCCTACACAATGCACAAGAGCTACGCTCTCCGGAGGCCTGCCGTCCTTCAGAAGGATCTTACCTTCGGTGGGGCCGGCAGCACAGGTCAGCCGCTCGAACTCAAGCCCGGTTATCACATTGTCGTATTTCCTGTATCCGTATTGCGGCATCACAGAAGGATCGAATTGGTCGTAGCCTGTGGCCACTATGATCGAGCCTACTTCAATCTCGATGACCTCATCCTCCTGCTCATAGTCGATGGCACCAACCCCACACACATCCTTACAGATACCGCACTCTCCGGTGGCGAAGTGGACGCATTGGCCGCGGTCAAGCGTGGCAACATTCGGAATGGCCTGCGGAAACGGAATGTAGATAGGGGACCTTGAGTGGAGACCCATCTCAAACTCCGACAGGATCGGGACCGGCTTCTTCGCGGTGATATCGTCAAGCGTGATCGCCCCCGTAGGACATACAGACGCACAGGATCCGCAAGCTACGCAGACATCGAAGTCTATATCCACCGTTCCCTGGTAGGGCGTCTTGACGTCACGTTCAACTCCCCGCCCGACAAAGTTGATCGCGCTCACACCGATCCTCTCTTCACACACCCTGGTACACAGTCCGCAGAGAATACAGAGATTGTCCGGGTCTTCGGTCTTGAACCTCGTCTTCTCAACACCGTACTCCCGGGCAAGGTCCTGAATGGCTTTGGCCTTGGGCGCTTTAGCCAGCATGAGCTCAAGAAGCAACTTTCGATCTCTGACAACGTTATCGCTCCTGGTCTCGACCACCAGTCCGTCCTCGACCGGATACAGGCATGATGTGACCAGCCTGGAACGGCGTCCTCGAAAGATCTCCACCGTGCAGATACGGCAGCCTCCATACGGGCTCAGTGCCCGATGATAACAGAGTGTGGGTATATCAATGCCGGCGCATGAGGCTACCTCCAGTATGGTCTGCCCCTCTTCGGCAGTGACCTTCTTTCCGTCGATCTCCAAAGTTACTTCGCTCATCTTAGTCCCCCTGTTGCTTTCCCCTTGCCAGCACCCTATCATCCTCCGCCGGCGGAGGCGGCACAGGCTCACCTGACATCTTCACCACAGCGTTGAAGCGAGCCGGGCATAGATCCAGGCAGTTACCGCACTTCGTACACTTACCCTGGTCGACCACATGAATCGTGTCCTTTGCTCCAGCTATCGCATCTGCCGGGCAGTTCCTCAGACAGATCATGCAGGCTTTGCACTTATCTGGATCGATGTAGTAAGAAACCAACTCCTTACATACGTAAGCAGGACACCTCTTCTCCTTGATATGTGCCTCGTACTCATCCCTGAAGTACTGGATAGTGGTCAAGACCGGATTGGGGGCAGTTCCTCCCAGAGCACAGAGAGATGTGTCCCGCAGAACGACAGACATCTCCTCCAGGAGTTCGATATCATCCTCTCTGCCCCGTCCCTCACAAATATCGGTGAGAATATCCAGCATCTGCTTGATGCCCTCACGGCACGGCGTACACTTACCACAGGACTCATCGGCCAGAAACTCAAGAAAGTATCTGGCGGTATCAACCATGCATGTATCCTCATCCATCACGATCATCCCACCCGACCCCATCATCGAACCTAACCTGGCAAGCTCGTCAAAGTCAACCCGGGAATCGAGGAACTGCTCAGGAATACACCCTCCTGATGGACCACCGGTCTGAACCGCCTTGAACCTCTTGCCACCCGGAATACCCCCTCCAATCTTGTAAATGATATCGCGCAGTGTTATGCCCATGGGAACCTCAACCAATCCCGTGTTGTTGACATTGCCAACCAATGAAAAGATCTTGGTCCCCTTGCTGCCCTCAGTACCGATCGCAGCGTACGACTTCGCCCCACCGCTGATTATCAAGGGTACGTTGGCCCAGGTCTCCACGTTATTCAGACAACTGGGCCTGTCCCAAATACCCTTCTCCGCTGTACGTATGTACTTCGGTCTGGGTTCACCCACCTTTCCTTCTATCGCAGACATCAGGGCGCTTGACTCTCCGGAGACGAAGGCTCCTGCCCCCCGATGCAGCTTGACCTCGAAGTCGAATCCTGAACCCAGTATATTCTTACCCAGCAGGCCATACTTCTCAGCCTGCTCGATCGCCATAAGCAGGTTGTCGACTGCCAGTGGATACTCCTGACGTACATAGACGAAACCGTGGTGAGAACCAATGGCATAGGCGCCTATGGTCAACCCCTCGAGCACGCAGTGAGGATTTCCTTCGGTGATGGACCTATCCATGTAAGCGCCTGGGTCTCCCTCATCGCAGTTTACAATCACGCACTTGGGCTCCCCGGCAGCATCACGTGTGGTCTCCCACTTCCGTCCCGCCGGGAACCCACCTCCACCACGGCCCCTCAACCCTGCCATCTTCACCTCTTCAACCACCTCATCGGGACTCATCTCAGACAGTGCCTTCGCCAGAGCTGAGTAGCCACCAATAGCTATATAGTCATCGATGCTCCCAGGATCAATGTGCCTGTTGTTGCCGAAGACGACCTGGTTCTGATACTTGTAAAACGATATGTCCGGTTGGTACGTCACCTTTTCACCGGTGACAGGATCGACATACAGCAGACGGTCGATGATCTTCTTCTCAATCGCACTCTGCACGATCTCGGCAGCATCCTCGGGCTTCACATTGACGTAACAGACCTCTCCCGGATAGACGACAACCAGGGTCCCCTTCTCGCAGAAGCCATGACAACCGGTCTTCCTGATATCCACCTTGCCCTTGGACGACTGTTTCTTCGCCTCCTCCTCCAGCGCCCTGTTAACCTTCTCACAGCCGTAGGCATGACAACCGGTTCCGGAGCATATGGCAATGGTAGGTTTCTCGGGGTCCTTTTTCGATAATATCTTCTGCCTGAGTTTTTCAAGCTCGGCGGGTGACTTCAACCTCGGCATGGTTCCTCCCTAATCATAGCTCTTGATTATCTCCTCCGCCTTGGCCGGTAATACCTTGCCGTGATACTCACCATCAACTACCACAACGGGGCCAAGCGCGCAGCAGCCAAGACAGTTGACCCTTTCCAGAGTGAACTTCATGTCCTGCGTTGTCTCTCCAGCATCTATGCCGAGAACACCCTTTATCCTATCCATCACCCTCGGGCCTTCCCTTACCTGGCAGGCAGTACCCAGACAGACGTTCACAATGTGCTTACCTCTCGGTCTCAGGCTCACACTCTTGTAGAAGCTGGCCACTCTATATATCTGGCTTAGAGGAATATCGAGCGACTTGCTTATCTGCTGGACGGCCTCCTTCGGCACCCAGTTGAACTCTTTCTGTATGTCCAGCAGTAGCTGGATCAGAGCTCCTTCTTGGTCCGCATATCTGTCTACTATCTGGCTAAGCCTCTTCTGATCCATTTCCTCTCCCGTCTACTTGAGGCACATACCTCACAGGGCAGTACCTGCTGCAGTCTCCACAACCCACACACTTGCTGACATCCACATAGCGTGCCTTCTTCCTTATCTTCACCTTGAAACTGCCTATCGAACCGGAGATCTCCTCCACCTCGCTGTAGGCAAGAAGCTGAATATATGGATGCTGTCCCACGTCAGACATCTTGGGCGTGAGAATGCACTCAGAGCAGTCCAGCGTGGGAAACGTCCTGTCCAGTTGTGCCATATGCCCGCCGATACTGGGATCTCTCTCCACCAGATACACGTTCTGCTGCCCGTTCGCGATACTCAGCGCAGCCTGCATTCCGGCTATTCCCCCGCCGATCACCAGCACATTGGGGTTCAGTGGCACCTCCCTCACCACCAGGGGCTCGTGATAGTAGACCCTCATCACAGCAGCTCTGAGCAGGTCCTTAGCTTTGCTGGTGGCCAGTTTCCTGTCACTGTGCACCCAGGAGCAATGCTCGCGAATGTTGGCATGTTCATACAGGTACGGGTTCAGCCCCCCATTCTCGACCGTCTTGCGAAACGTAAGCTCGTGCATCCTTGGCGAGCAGGAAGCTACCACGATCCGGTTCAGATTGAGGTCCTTGATGTCGTTCTTGATGAGATCCTGTCCCGGGTCTGAACACATATACCTATAGTCGCGGGAGACTACTACGTGAGGAAGCGTTCCAACGTAATCGACGACCTCTCCGACATCCACCGTGCCGGCGATGTTTAGACCGCAGTGGCATATGTAGACACCAGTCCGTATCTCTTCCATTGCACTACTCCCTTATCAGATCGCCTCAGCAACCAGTTCGGCGATATCCTTGACCTGAATCGTCTCGCCCTTACCCATTGACAGCACGCTATCCCTGTAATTCAGCACGCAGTAGGGACAGGCTACAGCTATTACATCCGCTCCCTGCTCGGCGGCCTGCTCCGTCCTGATATCGGAGAACCTCTCCCCTTTCGGGGTCTCCATCCAGATTCTGCCACCACCGCCACCGCAGCAAAGACCTTCCTCACGAGAGTCAGGGAACTCCAGCAGTTCCACTCCGGGGATGCTCTTCAAAACCTCCCTCGGTTCATCATATATATCGTTGTGCCTCCCGAGATAGCAGGGATCAGAGTAGATCACCTTCTTCTCGATCTTCTTGGAGAGCTTAAGCTCACCCTTCTCGATGAGTGAAGCAAGATACTGGGTGACATGAACCACCTCGAACTCTGCTCCGAGTTCCGGATACTCGGTCTTGAAGGTGTGATAACAGTGGGGTGATGAGACCAGTACAGTCTTGACCCCGCTCTCACTGAACAGCCCGATGTTGTTCTGTGCAAGGCTCAAGAACGTCTCCTCATGCCCGGCCTTTCTGATGGCCTCTCCACAGCACTTCACCCCCGTGCCTATCAGCCCGTAGTCAACCCCCAGCTTGTCGAGGATCTCTACCATAGATCGGGCTACACCCTTCACATCGGAATCGTAAGACGAAATACAGCACGGAAAGTAGAGTACATCGGTGCCAGCAGCGAAGTCCTTCACCTTGAGATCCTTGGCCCAGTCATTGCGCTTCTCAGGAGCCTCGCCAAGGGGATTACCTACGCCTGCAATGTTCTTAGCCGAGATCCGCAAGGCATCGGGAACAACCCCGATGCCGAGGCCTGCCACCGCTCTACGTATTGCCCTCAGGACATCGATTATCTCCACACCTCGAGGACACCGTTGCACACAAGCTTTGCAGGTAACACAGGTCCAGACATCTTCGCTGCCGAAGTCTGTTGCCCCGATCTGAGCCTCACGCATGATGCGACGAACAAGGAAACTACGCACCATGTTCCAGGGACAGGTCCCTGTGCAGAGACCGCACTGATAGCATAGCTTGAGGGGCTCCCCTCCGGCCTCGATTATCACATCTGTAGCTTCTTTATAGGGACTTAACACTTCCATATCCGGCATTCACCTCGACTCTTCAGGATCCTCCACGAAAAAGGGTGGCCCACATCAGACGATCTGGGGCCACCCCAGTTGTTATCTAGCGTGCACTGAGACACGGCGAAGAAGTATAACAGACATCCTCAGAAAAGGCAAAGGTGTATGCGGATTATCACGAAGGCGAGACATAGATATCCACAGGCCATGCTAAGGAGACGGCCTGGTACTCTATCAGAAGCTACCAGGCCCTTCATGGGAATCTGCGGGCCCCGTGTAGGTAAGCGAGCGGTTGGATCTGTCTTGAATCATCACTGCTGCATGTGCTTCGATTCTTCCAGCGCTTCATAGTAAGTGCAATGGCCACTTTCAAGCAGGTCGCAGGGATTGGAGAAACCCGAGTACTGGCAAAGCGTGCACAGCTTATCCTGCAGCCTCTTCGACTCGGACATCGCATCCTGATAAACGCATGTCCCAGTTTCAAACAGAACACACAGGTCGGACATGCCGGCGTAGTGGCACAGCGTGCATAGAGGATGGAACCTCGTAAAGAGCAAGTTCCGGACTTTCTCCACCTCTTTGACCTCCGGCCTCTCCGCCACATCCGGTTCTGCTATGGCCACTTCGGGCCGTGGTTCGGCAACGGCTATCCCGGCTTTCGGTTCCTCCACAGAAACCTGGCTCTCAGGTTCAGCCGTCTCAGTCTCCGGGATCGGCTTCAGCTCAACCTGCAGTGGGCCCAGTATCTCTTGAATGGCTTTCTCTAAGGCATCAGGAGTGAAAGGCTTCACTATGTAGTCTGCCGCTCCCATCTTCATCGCCGTAACAGCCGTCTCCACCGAAGGATAAGCAGTGATGATTATGCCCTTGATCTTAGGGTCTTGCTTAGTGGCTTCCCTGAGTACCTGGAGTCCATCCTTTCCAGGCAACCTTAAGTCAAGAACTGCGATGCTGAACTCCTTCGTCCCGATCTTCTCCAGAGCCTCCTCACCTTCCTCGGCCGTCTCAACCTCATAACCTTCATCCTTAAGCCAGTCGCGAAGTGACTCCCGCATGATGGCTTCATCCTCAACAATCAAGACTGGTTTCATGTCTCTCGCCTCCTTCACATTTTTTTGTTCCGCTGACACTGATCGGTTACTCATTTTCAGACCTCCCTTCCCCCTCTGTTATTGCAATTTACCTGCCAATCTTTCGTCATCTGACCAGGCCTCGATCGGATCAATACGGAAACCGGAATAAAGAGAGGACTACCCTTTCGTCTGAGGGTAGTCCTGACTACTGAAGGCAGAGCACGAGAAGTTGACACACTCCCGGGCTATGTAAAAAACTAATCAGTGCTGTCTACTTTGTTTACACCCAGCCCATATTCCTTAACCTTTTTGTAAAGCGTCATCCTGGTGATACCCAGCATCCTGGCTGCCTGGCTGTAGTTCTCACCGGTTTCGTGCAGAACACCCAGTATATGCTCCTTCTCCACATCCTTCAGGTTCTTGCCTGCCACATATGAATGATCGGGCGCAGCACTCTTGCGGGGCAGATCAGCGGCTGTTATGCTGCTCTCTCTGGCCAGTATTACTGCCCTCTCAACGGCATTCTCCAACTCTCGGACGTTGCCCGGCCAGTCATACTCCAGCAGAAACTCCAAGGCATCACCGGAAAATCCCTTGATTTCCTTTCGATTCTCCAAAGCGAACTTGTTCAAGAAGTGCTCAGCCAGTATAGGGATGTCCTCCTTTCTCTCTCTCAGTGGAGGCAGTTCGATATTTACGACATTGAGCCGGTAATAGAGATCTTCACGGAACTCATTGTGCTCTATCGCCTTACTGAGATTCTTGTTCGTGGCTGATATAACCCTGACATCAACCTTTATCTGCTCATTGCCCCCGACACGAGCAAACTCCTTCTCTTCAAGAACTCTCAAGAGATGCACCTGTGTATTGGGGCTCATCTCACCTATCTCGTCCAGGAATAGCGTTCCCCCGTCTGCAAACTCGAATTTGCCTTTCTTCTGAGTATAGGCACCTGTGAACGAACCCTTCTCATGGCCGAACAATTCGCTTTCCAACAAGCTCTCAGGCAGAGCCGCGCAACTGACGGCAACAAAAGGCTGCTTATGACGATCGCTCTGAGAATGGATGGCGCGTGCCACCAATTCCTTACCCGTACCGCTCTCACCTGTGATCAACACAGTGGCGTTGGTATTGCCCACGATCTTGATCAACTCGATCAGCCGCTGCATTTTTGAACTCTTAGCGATTATGTTCTCGAATCGATATTGCTCTTCCAGTCTCTGGCGCAGAGCGATGTTCTCTTCAACCAGCTCGCGATACTGAGACAGCTTCTCAACCAGCAGTTCGGCCCTCTCAGGGCTGAAGGGCTTCTCGATATAGTCATATGCCCCTTCCTTCATGGCAGCAATTGCAGTAGGAATACTGGCGTAAGCCGTTACTATTATGACCTCTATGCCTGGCTGAAGGTCTTTAGCCTTTCTCATCAACTCGATGCCATCTATACCGGGCATAACCAGGTCTGCAATCATGATGCCCGGTCTCTCCTTCTCTACCACCTCCAGCGCTCTATAACCGTCTTCAGCGGTGAGAACCTGATAACCCGCCTCCTTCAGCCAGTCACCCAGCGACTCACGAACAATGGGCTCATCATCGACTACCAGTATCTTAACTCGCTTCATCGTCATGAACTCCCAGATACACTGTGAAGGTAGTCCCTCTTCCAACCTCGCTCTGTACCTCGACCTTGCCGTCATGCCGTTCCACAATGCCGTACACAACAGCTACTCCCAGCCCTACGCCTTTGCCCTTCTCCTTGGTGGTGAAGAACGGGGTACCAAGCTTGTCCAGGTTCTCCTTGGGAATACCACAGCCCGTGTCCTGTACGTCAACCCTTACCTTATTGTTCTCCGCTGAAGTCTTGAAGGTTAGCTTGCCTCCTTGAGGCATAGCCTGGATAGCATTCAGCATGAGATTGGTGAACACCTGCTGCAGTTGATCGAAATCAGCCTTAACCTTGGGCAGGGAAGGGCCGAACTCCTTCACGTATTCCACGTTTTGCAGGTGTGCCTGATGCCCCACCATAGAAATTACCTGCTCCAGAACCTGGTTCACGTCCACAAGCCGCAGCATAGGTTCTGTTTGCCGGGCAAAATCCAACAGATTCCTGATTATCCTGGAGCAGCGGCTCACCTCTGACTCCATCTTCGCAAGATGATCAAGCGCTTCTTCCTTCTTCACGGTGTCAAGGGTCATCTTTTTCGCCAGAAGCTTTGTATACACCAGGACACCGGCCAGAGGGTTGTTTATCTCATGTGCAATAGAGGCAGCCATCTGGCCGAGAGACGTCATCTTCTCAATCCTGATCAGTTCATTCTGGGTGCCCTGCAACCTGTCAACCAGATACGGCCAGCACATCTCGTTCTCAGCCAATCCCTGACATACTGCTATAGCCAGTTCACGGCAGGAGTCGTAGCCGCAGGCACCGCAGTTGAGCTGATTCTCCGTTCCCGCCTTGTTGATCTGCCCCAGCACTCTGCTGATCTCCTTCTCGCCGGGTGTCGGTAGCTCAGTATACCGGTCGGTGAACCCGCGCCTCAGATCGATGCCAGCGTACCTCTCGATGTCGCTCTCTGTGCGGGCCCGGTCAACCTCATTCAGAGCATACTCCACTATCAGCCTCCTCCGCTCAAAGAGACTGAGGTCATTGTCAATGGCAGGTCCGTCTATGCAGCCCTGGCAGAAGAATATATCCAGAAACTTCGTCCTCGCCTTACCCTCGACAAACTCTCTCAGACAACTGGTTGAACGGTCGATACCCTCGGCCACAACGATATCGCTTGATAGAATGTCCGCCGAGAGTCCTGCTATCTTGAGTAAGCCCCCGGGCACAGGCCACAGCCGACCCAGACCGGGCCTGGGACCGGATAACTCGCCATCCTCCTCAGAGGCCGGGTCAATCCCCTTCACCGCCAGCATTCCTCCCAGTTCGGGAAAGGTCAGAACGGCATCGATCACACCACCCACCATCTCATCCGATCTCTCAGCTTTCTTGGCAATACACGGACCGATGAAGACAACCCTGGCATCAGGATTGTACTGCCACTTAACAACCCTGCCCATGGCCACCGCAGGGGAAACTATGGGCGCCAGATAATCTATGAGCTCGGGGTGGAATTTCTCGATGAAGGAAACCATAGCCGGGCATGTCGAGGAGATGACGGGCTTGGACTCGTTCTCGGCCACAAACCGACCATACTCACGACAGACCAGCTCGGCACCGAAGGCAGCTTCCATAACCTCGCTGAATCCCAGCTTCTTCAGTGCGGAGACCATCTGTCCGGGCCGGACCTCGGGAAAGGCGGCAGGCAATGAAGAGGATAGGAGGGCGATCACCGGCGCAGGCTCTTTCAACAGCCGTCGAACGAGTTCGACTTCACTCCTGGTTTGCTTTGCCCCTGCGGCACATATGTCTATACAGTAGCCGCAGGCAACGCAGCGCTCGTCCATGACGCCCGCTATTCCCTCCTTCACTCTGATTGCCTTGGCCGGACAACTGCGAATGCAGGCATAGCATCCTTTGCATTTCTCCTCAACCGTAAAAATGAATCCCATTCTTATCCTCCAGCGGCTTATTTACTTGCTTCTCTGTGCCTCTTCCACCCCGCAGCTATCCTCAACTCCTGTCTCAGGCTTGCAACCGATCGACGCGAGACGGAAACGCCGAACTCCTGCTCAAGTCTCTCTTTGATTGCCTCATCGGAGCGCAACCCCTCACCTGTCTCAAGCAGTTGCCTTAGCAATTCCCTCTTGAATCTTCTCGGCCTGGGGAAGAAGTCCTTGAGAGCTTTCTCCTCACCCCAGGGCATCTCAAGACTCCTGCCCCTGATAGCGCGGCTGATCGAACTCGGCACGAGTCCGATGCGTTCAGCCAGTTCCTTCTGGCTGAACGGCAGCAGTGATCTGCTGTTGCCGGACTCGAAATAGGGTTCTTGCTTCTCCAGAATACCGTGCAGTATTCGAGTCAACGTGTCCTTCCTGACGTTTATCAGCTCCAGCCTTCTGAACAACTGCTTGGCTTCCTTCATTTCGGACTCAGCCACAGCACCGCTCTCTTTCAACTCCTCAAACCTTCCGTAGTCAATCGAGTATACTCCCCTTGCGTAGAAGGACGAGAGATAGCAAATCACGAACCCCTCCCGCCTCTTCTCTACCGTAGCGATCTTGGAGTAGCGTATTCCCTGGCCTGCGCTGAGTTCGGATGGGCGGTAGAACTCGCTCATTACCGAGAACTCGTTGATGAGGTCGTTTATCTCCTCGACCTCGGCCGTCTGAAGGTCGCATGCCTGTGCAATCTCCTGAACGCTTATCTCTGGCTCAGGAAACAAAAAGTAGCGCTTGAAATCCTCCAGCCCTATTCTCCGTATCAGACTGACTACCTCTTCTCTGCCCGACAGGACAGATTCAACGTCAAGAGTGCCCGCACCGGCGACGATCTCCTCGTTGATCTGTAGAAAACGAGCCGAGATGTCCGTCCTCGGATACCTCTGGTAGCGGATTATCCTCTCGTTGCGACACAGCCTCTTGAACAAAGGGCTACTCTCAACCTCAGCACTCAGCCTGTTGAACTCTTCTTCCGGCATCTCCAGCAGGCCTGCCTGTTCCATGCCCGCTATCAGCTTGAATTCCTGTCGCGTCTGCAACGACTGTGTCTGCAGGATCTCCCTCTTGCCCATTGTATAATAACTGTACACTGTGCTCGGTGAGGTCGTCAAATAGAGGTCCTCGTTACCTGTCCTGACATAACACAGCCCCATTCTCATGCACGATGAGCACTCCGGGTTTCTCACTGACGACAGGCGGAGGAGTCCCTGAGGAGGGTTGCTTCGGGCACCGGCAGCTTTCGTTGACGCAGAACAGAAGGTGAAGTAGAATTCAATGCGATGTACACAAAGGCTGTGCTGGATAATGGTCTGAGACTCATAACGAGTGCTATGCCCGAATCCCGCTCAGTATGCCTCGTCCTGCTCGTAGGTGCCGGCTCGTGTTACGAAGATGAAAAAGAGGCGGGCATATCCCACTTCGCTGAGCACCTGTTCTTCAAGGGCACGAACCGGCGGAGGACTTCTAAGGACATAAGCCTGGCTATCGAAGGCGTCGGCGGTTTGATAAACGGCGGCACGGACAAAGAGCTAACCATACTCTGGTGTAAGGTTGCCAGTCCGCACTTCTCCATTGCTCTGGACGTACTATCCGACCTGCTGCTCAATTCTCGCTTCGACGAGAAGGAGATAGAGCGAGAGCGCGGAGTTGTCAAAGAAGAGATAAAGATGAACCTGGATCTTCCGCAGCAGCGCGTGAATGCGCTCATAGATGAACTGTTGTGGCCGGGGCAGCCTCTGGGTCGCGAAGTTATCGGCAACAACGAGACTATATCCTCGATCACGAGGAAGCAGCTATTGGATCATGTTGCTCGCAGATATCTGCCCGGCAACACCGTTCTCAGTATTGCCGGCGACATAAAGCATGAAGAGGTGCTTGCTGAAGTTGAACCCATCTTCAAGGGGTGGACGGGCGGGGCAGTATCGACGGGCTATGCAACCAACGCTGAACAGACAGAGGCGAGGTTGCGCATCGAGCCCAAAGACATCGAGCAGGCCCATCTTTGCCTAGCTGTGCACGGTTTCTCTCGCTCCCATCCGCGGCGCTTCACCATTGACCTGATGAGCACTGCTTTGGGCGGAGGCATGAGCAGTCGGCTGTTCACGGAGATAAGAGAGCAGAGGGGATTGGCTTATGATATTCACTGCTACACCGAGCACTTCCTCAACTCGGGAGCGTTCACGGTTTATGCCGGCGTAGCACCTGATAAGATAGATGTCGCTGTCGAGGCCATTCTTGAGCAGCTCCGGAGCGTCAAAGAGAACGTCACCGAGGGTGAGCTCACACGGGCTAAGGAATTGTCAAAGGGTAGGCTATACTTACGCCTCGAGGACAGTCGAAATGTGGCCTTATGGTACGGCGGCCAGGAACTACTGCTGCAGCAAATACTGAGCATGGATGACGTCATCTCCATCGTCGATGCCGTTTCGCTGGACGAACTGAAGGGTGTGGCCGGTGACGTTCTGGTGGAAGCCGGGCTCAACCTGGCAGTAACAGGCCCTGTCAAAGACGAGAAGCCCCTGCGTCAACTGCTCGGCACATAGACTCATGAAGAGAGGACCGCCCGCAGGCGGTCCTCTCTTTCTACCGTCAGATCGAACGTCGGCTGTCTAGTATTCGGGATATCCGCCGCCCGGCGGCATTGCCGGCGCCTTCTCCTTCTCCGGAATGTCGGTTACCAGAGATTCTGTGGTCAGGATCATAGTGGCGATGCTCGCGCCATTCTGCAGAGCGCTCCTCGTCACCTTGAGGGGATCAACGATGCCTCTCTCTATCATGTTCACATTGAGCTCATCCTTGAAGGCATCATAGCCGATTCCCGGCTTACTTCCCCTGACCTCGTTTATAACAACAGAGCCCTCGCGGCCGCTGTTCTCAGCGATGCACCTCAGGGGTGCTTCCAGGGCTCGCGTCAGTATAGACACACCGGTAGCCTCATCACCCTTGGCTTTCGTCTTCTTCAGGGCCGACAAAGCGTTGATGTAGGCTATGCCACCACCGGGCAGGATACCCTCCTCAACGGCGGCTCGTGTGGCCGACAGGGCATCCTCCACCCGGTGCTTCCTCTCCTTGAGTTCGGTCTCCGTAGCGGCTCCCACCTTGACCACCGCTACACCACCGGCCAGCTTGGCCAGCCTCTCCTGTAGTTTCTCCTTATCATAGTCAGAGGTGCTTATATCGATCTCCGACCTGATCTGCTTAATCCTGGCCTCGATGGCTTTGGTGTCGCCCTTGCCCTCGACGATAGTCGTATTGTCCTTGTCGGAGATGACCCGTCTTGCGCGCCCCAGATCCTCCAGGGTCACCGAGTCAAGCTTTCTGCCGACCTCCTCAGAGATAACGGTGCCGCCAGTTAGAACCGCTATATCCTGAAGCATGGCCTTTCTCCTGTCGCCAAAGCCGGGCGCTTTGACCGCCAGCGGAGACAGCGTACCCCTCAGCTTGTTAACCACCAGTGTGGCCAGGGATTCGCCCTCCACGTCCTCGGCGATGATGACCAGGTTCTTGGACATCTGTACGATCTTCTCCAGAGCAGGCAATATCTCACTGATGGCGGAGATCTTCTTGTCGGTAATAAGGATGTGGGGGTCTTCCAGTTCCGCCCTCATCTGTTCGGGATTGGTGATGAAGTAAGGGCTGATATAGCCACGGTCGAACTTCATTCCCTCGACGAATTCGGTCTCGAATTGCAGTCCCTTGCCCTCTTCGACGGTGATAACGCCGTCCTTACCGACCTTTTCCATTACGTCGGCGATCAGTGTGCCGATTTCCTGGTCGCTGGCAGAGTTGGCAGCTACCTGGGCCACCTGCTCTTTGCCGGCCACCGGTATGGACATCTTCTTCAGTTCATCAACCAGAACTTCCACCCCTTTGTCCACGCCCCTCTTCAGAGCCATGGCATCGGCACCGGCAGCGATGTTCTTGAAGCCTTCGGCGATGATGGCCTGCGCCACGATCATAGACGTGCTGGTACCGTCTCCGCACTGGTCGT
>PWZA01000092.1 GCA_003567655.1 Dehalococcoidia bacterium | reverse complement strand
GGAGGCAAAGACCTTAGGGTAACCGGATGCCGAAGAGGGTTATACCGGCATACGCTCTCCTGCGTAGCTCAACGATCTGAGCCTTAGCTGACAAGACCCGCTGCAGGACGACCGAAGAGTCGCAAAGACGACCCGCTCCGGTGCTATATGCGAGGCCTGATTGGTATGGTGTCCCGGGATTCCCGCATGGATACCTAGTATGGTATGCCCCAGTTACCCGATGTTCTCATTTCCCAAAGAAAACGGGGGTATCTGATGCAGGAAACACCAAGAGAGAAGCATATGTCGGGTATCCTCTTGTTCAAGGGGGCTGTTGCGCCAGGCCGACTGGTCTCGTTGGTTACCACAGGTACACCAAGGGTTAGAGCATGTGCAACCACATAAGGGTCGGCCTTTCTATTCAACACTTCTAGATCTACCTCTGTGATCGGTCCGTATTCATCCAACACACGGCCCACATGAGGCAATGCGTCAATGGTTGGAACCAAGAATACGTGCCGACGGGCGGACAGCCACCTGTTGAGACTATCATCACGACGCCCGACTTCGTCGAAAACGGCCTCCGGGATACGAATCTGACCTTGATTGCCCATGTCCTCCAAGAAGCTCCAGAATGTCCCGGGATCTCTGTCAATGGGGAAATCATGTCGGTTAGCAAGGATCAATGAATCAGCATCGAAGAGATACATCGGGCGGTCTATCCCTTGTAAAACCGGTCGAAGTAGTCGACTTTGAGCCCAAGCAGTCTGGACGCATCTGTATAAGAAAGCCGCCCGGCAAAAGCGGAACCGATCACGGTATTCAGCAGTTTGCCACCCAACTTACTTCTTATAGCAACAAAATAGCCGGGGCCTCCTTCCCTGGATGCCTGGCGTTCCCGTATAGTGCCCCATTCACGTCTCCACTGGTTGTATAGCTCCCAGTATGTTCCTGCCGCGATCTGCTGGAAGTCCAGTAGCCGACGGGCGATCACGACGCGGCTTACTGTAAACCTATCCGCCAGGAACCTAACTGCGGCGTCAAGGTCCCTGTGACCCTCTTTCCGCCACTCAGCCATGAAGACTGCCTCCGGAACCAAGAACTCAGCCGCAACCTGGTTGCAGAAAACTTCTCTCTCTTGGTGATCGGCGGGCTGGCTCCGCAGTGCGTCGAAGTTGGAAATGCCGGATTCTCCCAACCAGAGATGTCCTAGCTCATGCACAAGGGTGAACAGCAGCGCAGGCCGGGCATCATACGGATTGACTATTATGAAGGGAGCAATAGGGTCGCTAATGGCCAAACCCCGGAACTCCTCTACGGATATCGTGGAGTGCCAACTGCCGAGGTCGGCTTTCCGCAGTACAAAAATGCCTGCTTCTCCTGCCTTATGACGGATAATGCTGAATAGTTCGTCACTCCCCTGAACTTGTTGCTGGTCTCTGAACGAAAACTGCAGTTCACGCCTGATGAGCTGTGCTATAGTGGAAGGGGTAATCGTCATATCGCGGCTACCAACGAAATGGAGGGGTTTGCCGCCTTCTTCTTCAACTAGCGGGCGTACTGCTTTCTGTAACGCTTCCATTTGCCTTGTGAAAGCGGCAAACTCGGGCGAGATCTCAGCCGTAACGCGGTCACCAACTGTGCGGAAATCCTGGAGGCCTGTCTCTGTACGAGGAGGCTGGGATAGGAAGAAGGTAAGGAGTGGTCTGCGATAGGCTTTGGCGATCAGCTCCAATTCGTTGAGCGTCGGCCTCTCTTCGCCCTGTTCCCATCTTACCAGTCGCTCTTCAGCATCCAGGCCTCGGCGCTTGAGCCCCTTAATGCCGGCACGAGCTACAGCTTGTTTAGGAGTAAGACCAGCGCGTATCCTCGCCCATTCCAGAACAATACGGTTGACCGGTGCCTCTTGTCTCATTGGCATTCTTCCCCTGAAGTTGTGACGTTATCTAGCTTTCGTCTGCGCCCGTCCAACCATGACCGCACGCTCCACACCAACGCAGCCTCCTCCGGCTCAACAGGCTAATCACCCATAGCGTCTGCTCTCACAGAACTCCACGATGTCATCCGATGACGTGGCACGTTTCCCAGACCCGCTTCACATTCTCGGCAGTGCTCCGAATCTGGCTCTGGTTCCGATCTGCTAGCCATTGATCCCTCGTCGGGGCTTTCACTTCGTGCCCTCCACTACTGCTATTTCCTCCGGGGTCAGGTCGTACAGCTCGTAGACCATGTGGTCGATCTGGCGCTCCAGTTCCTTGACCTTGCCTTGCTTGGTAGGATCGGATGAGTAGTCTTCATCCTTAGTGAGAGAGAGGATCTGATCAACGACTTCAACGAAGGGTCGTTGTTCGCTCGGCGGGATATCTCTGATCGGAAGGTTGCGAAAGTCATCAGGGTAGAAGTAGTTCTCCATGCGGTGGCGGCGGATGTTGTTGAGATATCTGATGGCGAACCTCGAGTTCAATATGGACAGAACGTACTTCAGGTCAAAGCGCTCGGAGGTCTTCTCGAGTTCAGCACGGGACAGATGGCTGAATTTCCTGATACTTGTCTGGATGCTCTTGTTATGTACACCCTGCAGATCTGAGAATCTGACGAATATGACGATGCTATCGTTGCAGACCAATCCCGCTTCATCGTAGACGCCGCCCGTAACACGTCCACGCATGATCTTGGGGCTCTCATAAAGCTCCGGGAAGGTGGCGCGCCTGAGTTGTCCCGGCACGCGTGTTGTTCTCCACTCAAGATACCGACTCCTTCTAACGATGTATGCGTCAATATCCTTGCCCTCGATGTATCGACGCGAGTGAGTTTCAGTTTCTGTCTCTGAGATCAAGTCGTCTTTGGTGAATTCCCCTTGTGCCATCCTTTCATCAGCGTTAAGGACCATGCCTACGCTCATGTAGTAAAGATCGCCCAGCTTCACCGTGTCCTTGTTCAAGAGGACGGGAGTATAGTCCTTGCGAAACGCGTTGCGACCAAGTGACTTGAACTCGCTTGTTGGCATCCTTGTCTCAGTCTTGACATTGCCAAACGACCCGCGCCTGATGGTCTTCCGCGTTATGGCGTTGCCTTTGGCCCTGCCAACATGAAGAACTACCGGAACAACGCCAGCTTCGAATACTTCCATATCATCAAAATGGTCTACCGAGTGAGTGTAGTATTCGCCTTGCACTAGGTCAAGAAGCTTGAAAGCGTACTTCGATGTGCAGACGGCGTTAGAGACTATATAGATCAAGCCACCCGCAGAATTCGTTATGCGCAGTCCCTTCTCAACAAAAGGTATCAATAGGTCCCATTTCTCATAGAGAGTCTGATAGACACCTGATTGTTCCAACTTCTTCCTCAACAGCAAATGCTCTGCACCCGAGTCAGCACGCACATAGGGTGGATTAGCAATCACGACGTCGAAGCCACCCTTCTCGCTGAAGACCTCTGAGAAAAAGATCTCAAAGTCGAAGTCAACCGTGTAACCCAAGGACCTCTTCGAATTCAGCAAGAAGGTGT
>PWZA01000133.1 GCA_003567655.1 Dehalococcoidia bacterium | reverse complement strand
GCGCGGCGCGCATTCCGCAGGAACCAGCTAGAGCGTCGGTACAGGGCACTGAGCAGTTTTTCTCTCATCCTCGACATGTCCATTACGGAACTCTAAATCCGTTGTCTATGATCCAGAAACTCTTCTCTTGAGTTTGCCGAAATACTCAGCCTCTAGGGGGCGGAGGCGTTCCCGTGGCACCAGACCGTCAAAGCCTTGATCGAACCTGGCCCTGAAGAGGCGATCATCGACTGGATTCGACCCTCCGAAGTCTTTGTGCGGATCGTATTCCACAAGAACACAGTCGGGCGCATAGAGATACGTATCCAGTGCACGGGCGATGACAGTCAACTCATTGTCGGCTTTATGAGAACGATATCCGGGATAGAAGATCGCGCCGCCATACAGGCCGTTGGCCCACTGCGTTCTGACCATACCGAATGATGCAATGCGCCCTTTCCATTTTCCGTCGTTGAACCCCAGAAGGCCGTTGCCGCTCTGTTCCAGCAACTGGTAGGCGGAGTGAAGCCAATCGCGACCAGGATAGGCATCTTGTGCGAGGTAAACGATATACCGCGCGGATATCTGTGCGGCAGCATGATTCAATGTTCGCACGAATCCTTGCCTCGAGCTGTCGAGTACTATGAAGACACTGCATGGCATACCAGCACGCCTGACAAGCACTGTTGCTGTCTCCATCCCCAGTTTGGCGTCGACGCAGGGCATGATGACTGCAACGCCGCTCTCATCGGTGTGCTGAAGGCGGTCCAGGCACTGGACGTCGACGCACTGGATGGAGCCTGCATGTGTGCGGTTGCGGGTGCGAAGAGGGATAGAAGAGGAGAAATCCCGGCTCTCATGCTCGATGGGTTCCGCACCCTGAGAGGCTTGCCCTATGAGCATCGCACCCATTTCCTCCCACGTCTGCGAGGCCGGTCTGATGGTACAAGGATGCCTGGCCATCAATCGCGTCATCTTGTCCTTGATCTGGGGGGTGACGGCGATCCACGTTCCTCTGCTGCCAAAGCACCTCTGAGCATTGCCAGCGGAAGCTTCTAGAGCCCTTGCCACAGCTTGCGGGTTAAGTCCCCCGCCGGGCAATTGTGTGATGATGACGAATACCCGGGACGCCTTGATATTGGGGATGTACTTCTGTGGTTCCTGAAGCGCACCCGCGTCGAGAACAATTAGTGTATCGCAGGTGATCTCCTCTCCATACACAAGCATCTGAACACGGGTGCCATCAAGCATCGCCCGCAGCTCGTCTCTCACCGGCAATCGGGGGGCAACATCGTACCGGGGCAACTGAACCAGGCCAAGCCGGGAATGCCCCGGGAGCCTCCTCCCTATGATGTCCAGTGCAAGCCGGCAATTATCTCTAACCCGAAAGTCGGAGACTAGAACAACCTCAAAACGTCTCTGATCTGGGGACCGTGGCTCTTGCTCAGGCCTCATTAGCCCAGGCACCGGGAACGGCCGTGATATTTGGGGGAAGCTGTAGTATAATGAGCCACCGGAGCGGTAATACCATTCATAGCTTTCCTGGTACTCCTTCCTTGCCCCCATAGAATATCCTGGATACCCCCATTTTGCGTTCTCTGTCAGGGATTGCGCGGAGCTTCGCCCGAGAGCCAGCACCTGCGGGAGTGTCCGGATTGAACTAGTGCCGAAACGGCGTCTTGCCCGTAACCACAGTTCTGTGTCGGCTCCGAAGCGGACACTGTCCCAAGCTCCCAGGTCTTCAATGAGGGCCTGCCGTCGGAACATCAAGGATGAAACATTCATCTGAATATAGAAACCAGGGTTCCCTCTCCGGTATGCCCTGAGGTCGTTTGTCATACGTGTCCACCTTGAAGCGTTTCCGACCAGGGTTTGATCGGCAAGGAGATCACGCACCTGCGTTTCAATCCTTTCCGGATGACACCAGTCATCTGAGTCATGACAGGTGATGATATCCCCGGTTGCCTTCTGGAGCCCTAGATTGCGTGCTACAAAGGGACCTCGATTCGTCCCCGCTCTGATTAGACTCACGCGCGAGTCCTGTTCGGCGTAGCGTTCGACAAGATCTGCGGTTGTGTCGGTGCTCCCATCGTCGACCACGAGTATCTCAAGATCCTGCCATGTTTGGGACAGCAGGGACGATAGCGCAGTCCCTATGGTGCTTTCGGCGTTATGTGCAGGCACAATGACGGAGACCTTACATGTGGAATCAGCAACATGGCGGACTGTCTCTCGGAGGCGGATGGAGTCGAAGGGGCAGCGACCTGCACGTTCCACAAGAGAGACTACCGGTGAGGCACCGGTTTGCTCGAGTGCGCGGTTGATATAATCAAGTCGCTTCGACATTGAGTTCTCCAGGTTGGCTGCCGCGAGGTATAGGTCTTCACTCGGTCTTGCTGATAGGGCATTCTGTATAACCTGTCTGCCAGCTTCCTCACGGCCAAGTATATCGTAGCACTCGGCTGTCAGTATGGCACAGCGCTCCTGCCACCCTTGTCCGGCATCTGCCGGCTGCGCTGTAGTCAGATGGTGCAAGCATTGCTCCGCATCCACTTCCGTGTACTTGTCTGCGTGCCAGAGCGACAGTTCCCAGGACGCGACCGGCTGCCTTCGAGGGGCGTTGTGGTCTTCTGCTATACTCTGCAGGTCGGCATATGCCCTGTCTGTTAACCCGAGCCCACGAAGCTGAAGACTCAGCAGAGAAACGTCTCTTTCTGTGTGATGGTCCCTCGAGAGTGCATTGGACACCGACTGACGGGCTCTGGGCGGGACCATATTCCTGACCCACAGCGGCGCGTAGCGCTGGTAATAGGGGACCAATGCATTGCCTGCCCTGCTGAACTGGCCGGTGCAAAGCCAGCCGAGCAGTGTGAATGCGCGCCGTGTGTTTCGCAGCACCCATTTTGCGCCACCGTAAGCGCGGCGCAGTGGCGCTGTTATCCGCCACGAATAGGAGGAATACACCGCCACGAGTTGGGCTTCCAGTGTCGTGATCTGCTGGTTCAGCGACCTCTCGGCCTCGGCATGACGTGCTTCGAGAGCGGCGTGACGTGCTTCCAGATAGGCGTAACGTGCTTCCAGATTGGCGTAACGTGCTTCGACTTTAGCCTGTTGCGCTCTGTACTTCCTTATGAGGTCTTCGGCGCGGGCTCTCTGTGCTCTCAGGCGTGAAGAGAGGTTCTTGACCTCACCTTCGACGCCCTTTGACTCTCGCGCTGCTGCGCACGGTGCCTCGGTTGCAGGCGTGGTATCGTGTACTTGCCCCGGCAGGCGCGAACGCGGCTGGCTGTCCGAGGTCTCACGTAAACTGCCGGGAGACAGTCTGTAGACGCACAGGACACCGGGTTCGGGCAGGAGATCCTCTCTGGGCCGATCACGATTCTCGGGAAGGCTCTCCCAGCGTAGCACGAAGCGGGAGGCAGAGTCGCGGGCCGGGCCTTCATCATGAGCCCAGTTGACCCGCATTCCTGGAATGGCCGATTCGGGTACGAGCAGGTCGGGAGGCACAT
>PWZA01000030.1 GCA_003567655.1 Dehalococcoidia bacterium | reverse complement strand
CTTCGGTTGTGAGTACCGGTGTGGCTGCCGGGGCATCCGGTGGGGGTGCGGATGCGAGATCGCGGCCCTGGCGACGAGTCGACCCATTGGCTACTTGCCGATGTCAGTCGGCCTGCGGAGTGGCTTGAATAGGCCATTACTAGCGACACCGGAAGCAACCTCTCGAGCCTCGCTGATTATCCTATCTACCACCTCCTTGACCGTCGGAACGTCATTGATGAGACCTACTACCTGGCCGACGCTAACCAAGCCGTTATCAACATCACCGGACTCGAGAAGCCCCAACCCGGCCTTACCGCTGATGAGTTTCTCCAGCTGGTGTATGTCGGCGCCTTGGTTTTCCAGTTCGAGCACCTTGTCGGCCGTGGCGTTTCTCATCATTCTCATAGTGTTACGGAACGATCGGAGCAGCAACACCGTGTCACGCTCCGACGCAGTGGTTAGTAGTTCCTTCACCCTTGCATGTGCCGGCGCCTCCTTGGTTGCCATGAACCGGGTGCCCATGTTCACCGCTTCCGCTCCCAGAGCCAGGGCGGCAACAAGCCCACGTCCGTCGCCAAAGCCTCCGGAGGCAATGACGGGGATGTCTACGGCATCGGCAGTGAGAGGAATGAGGACGAGGGACGTGACGTCTTCCTCGCCCGGATGTCCGGCGCACTCGAAGCCGTCAATGCTGACGGCATCGCAGCCTATTCGCTGAGCCGTGCGGGCGAAGCGAACCGCTGTACACTTGTGTATCACCTTGACTCCGGCACCCTTGAGACGTTCCATGTAGGGCTCCGGGCTTCTGCCGGCGGTCTCCACAATCGTCACCCGTGCGTTGATGACTGTGTCTATGTATCCGTCGATATCGATAGGTCGAAAGGTAGGCATAAGGGTTATGTTTACTCCGAAGGGCCTGTCCGTAAGACTCCTCGTCCTCTCTATCTCGGCGGCTAGATCCTTAGTGTTCGAAAACGTGAACGCTGTGATGATGCCGAGGCCTCCGGCGTTGGATACTGCCGACACCAGTTCAGCCCTGGAGATCCACATCATGCCGCCCTGAATAATGGGATAGTCGATGCCGAGAAGCTCGGTTATTCGTGTCTTAAGCATTTTCCCTCCCCGTACTGTGTAGTTGCTCAGGATTATATCACCCGAGCCGTCATCCGGGCACACCGGTGCGTGCACAGGCGTACCGGCAAGGCTGAGTCTGAGCATTGGCTGCTGGTGATCGGCCTGTCATCGTGACCGGTGCTATGTCTTTGTCGTGCTGGTCTGTACCACCGTCGGGTCAGGGGCTATTGCATATCCCGGCAGACCACGCTACATAGTAGCGCCCGGCAGTGTCGTTTCCACTCCTTTGCATGGGTAATGTGCCGGTGCTATACTGGAGCGAGGTTGTCATGGGGCAACAACGGTGCGGGCTCTCCAGATGAAGATTAACGTAATGACCGATGTCCTGGAGGCGAATGACCGTATCGCTGATGCCAACAGTCAGGTGTTTGACACGAACAGGAACCTGGTCCTTAACCTTATGAGTTCCCCCGGGGCCGGCAAGACAGCCTTGCTTGAGAGTACAGCCCGGGCATTGAAGGGGGAACTGCGCCTTGGAGTGATCGTCGGGGATATTGAGACCACTCGCGATGCGGATAGGCTGGAGAAGCATGGGATTCCCGTGTTGCAGTTGACTACAGGCAGTGCCTGCCACTTGGATGCCAACATGATCGCTTCGGCGCTGAGTCGAATGGACCTGACGAGCGTCGACGTGCTGGTCATAGAGAATGTTGGAAACCTGGTCTGCCCCGCGGAGTTCAAGCTGGGCGAGGATTTCAAAGTCATGGTCCTTAGTGTCACTGAAGGTGATGAGAAACCCCTTAAGTATCCAATGATGTTCCGGGAGTCCTCACTACTGCTTATCAACAAGACCGACCTTCTGAGTTATACCGATTTCAGCATGGATGACGCGAAGAGGAATGCAAGGATGATCCATCCGGATCTGGAGATCATCGACGTATCGTGCGTAACCGGTGAGGGCGTTTCCGGGTGGGTTGAGTGGCTTTCGGGGCGCTATCGCGAGAAGTTCGGGGCTAACACTCGTGCATGAGATGGCGATCGCCCGGAGTATTGTGGACATCGCTGTTGCGGCAGCACAGAGGGAAAACGCCGGGAGGGTGGTCAGGGTTAATGTGCTGGCGGGAGAGTTGAGGGCAATCATCCCCGCGCAACTGATCTATTATTTTGGGGTGATGTCTCAGGATACCCTTGCGGACGGAGCTCATCTGGGGCTCGAGACTGCTCCCCTGGTAGGTAGATGCAGCGATTGCGACGAGGAGTTTGACGCGAGAGACTGCAGTCTTGTCTGTCCCGGATGCAACGGGCAGGACATTCAGATGGTCAGTGGTACCGAGCTTCGGGTGCAAAGCATCGAAGTCGATTAGTAATAGATCCAGAGGAGGTTGAACCCATGGCTGAATCTGTATATGAGGGGTTGGCTGATGCGCTGAGTCTGAGAGGGGGCACACTACCCGTGCTGAAATGCAGGGAGTTCCTTGCGTTGTTGGAGGAACTGTTAACCCCGGAGGAGGCCGAGGTGGCGACCAGGATGCCCCTCGGGCCTGTAACCGTCGAGAAGCTGGTGCAAGACGGTGTTGGCAGGGATGAACAGGTAGCCAGTGTCCTGGAAGCACTGGCCAATAGAGGCATTGTGTTCAGCGCTGAGAGGGATGGCGCAAGGGTCTACACCCTGATGCCTGTCATCCCCGGCATATTTGAAATGCAGTTCATGAAGGGGGAGGTCAGTGAACGCACCAGGAGACTTGCGCGCCTGTTCGACGATTATTTTGCGGTGGCCAGCAGAGTAGCAGGCGAACAGGCAAGTAGTGCTTCTGGGAGCAAGGTTGGGTTCCCCTTCGCCAGGGTCATTACAGTGGAGCAGGAGATACCTGCGGGCGTCACGGTCCATCCGTATGACCGGGTCTCCGAATACATCGAGCAGGCGGAGCATATCTCTGTCAGTGTTTGTTATTGTCGTCATCACGGTGAGTTATTGGGACATCCCTGCGATAAGCCCAACGATGTATGTATGACTTTCGGGCGGCAGGCCAAGTATGTGGCCGAGCGCGGCTTCGGCAGACCGATATCGAAAGAGGAGGCATGGGAGGTCTTAGACCGCGCTGAGGACGCCGGGCTAGTGCATTGCTCCAGCAATACCAGTGAGTACGTCAGTTTCATCTGCAATTGCTGCTCGTGTCACTGTGGCATTATCCGGAGTGTAAAGAGCGGGATCATACCCATGGGAGCGGTTTCCAGCTTTATCGTGACGGTTGATGAAGATGAGTGCAGTGGGTGTGGCTCATGCGTGGATAGATGCCAGATGGAAGCTCTCACCCTGAACGGAGAATCGGTGGTTCGAGCCGCCGAGCGCTGCATTGGGTGTGGGCTATGTGTCTCAGTCTGCCCGACCGAGGCGCTGAAGATGGAGTTTCGAGAGGGTGCACTGGTTCCGCCGCAGAACCAGCGGGCACTCAGGCAGT
>PWZA01000194.1 GCA_003567655.1 Dehalococcoidia bacterium | reverse complement strand
GAGCAGTACCAAGAAGGGATCAGCGCGGCGTTCTGATACCACGGCGAGAGATCAAGCGGAAGCTACATGATACGCCGTGTATACACAAATCACGAGACCCGATTCGGGTGATCTTCAGCAGCCCCGCATGCTGATCCCTTCAGCGCTTACTGTTTCAGCCATTGCCCTTTTATCAGCGTTTCGGACAGCAGCTTGGTGTCCTCAAACAGGTCGCGGGCGTATTCCATGCCGCGTCGTATATCTCCTTCCGGGTCATCCGAGAGCCGTCCGTGGCCCGGGCAGAGTTGGCTGATTCTCAAGGCGCTCAGCCGCTCCAGCGAGTTTCTGTAGTCGCTGATGCTCCCTGAAGCAAAGATTCCGGATAAAGTGCCTCCTGCAAGAACTGTATCCCCGGTAAAGAGCAGTCTCTCAGTAGGCTCGTACAGGCAGATGCAACCTGAAACGTGTCCCGGAGTATGAAGCGCCCGCAGGCGGTAGTTTCCCAGGTCAATCAGGGTTTCACTTTCTAGCCAGATATCGGCATGAAAGGGGATGGATGCGGCATCGGCTGACTGGATCATAGTTACGAAGTCATCCTGGAGCTCAATCTTATTGGCGGCCAAACGATGGGCCCCTACTACCGCAGTCTGAAAGAAGAAACAGGTAGCGCCGCTGTGATCGAAGTGCTCATGGGTCAACACCACAAAGTGAATGTCGGAGGACTTCAGACCCAACTCAGACAGTGAGGACTCCAGGCTGGGGAAGTTCGCGGCCGTGCCGGTATCGATGAGCATGTTCTTGCTCGTTCCTCTGAGCAGATAAACGTGGCTACCTCCCTTCTCCGCAGGGATCTGAAAGATGTCAGGCCTTAGCTCAACAGTCAAACTCTGCCCTCCTTGCCGGATAACCTGGCCAACAGCTGGTTCGCCTCCCGGATTTCTTTACACAGGACATGCATAATGGTGAAGACGAAGGCCGGCTGCTGCTGAACCAGGTATAAGAACTTAGCCCGATCAAGAGCAATCAGGCTGGTATCGTCCTCGGCAACCGCAGTAGCTGATCGGGGGCTGTAATCAATGAGCGCCATCTCGCCGAAGAAGCTCCCCTTCTCGACCACGGCCGCGGTGACCATCTGTCCGGTCTCATCTCTGGTAAAGAGCCTCACCTTTCCCGAATGCACGATATACATCTCATTGCCGATGCTCTTCTCCTCGAATATGACTTCTGACTTACGGTAATCCTTTCTGAACTTCTCAAACGGCGTCTCATTCATCACAGTCTCCCTCTCTTGATACACCATCCGGCGATCCCACAGCAGGCCACAGATGGTGTGTTATCCCTATATCTGACGGATGAAACCCGAAAAGGCACCAGCAACCATCTGATAACAGACACACTGATACCCCTTCCTCAACCCTTCGTCCACACATCCTACAGCCAAGCTCCCGGCACACTGCGAGCCTGTGCGGCTAAATGTATTAGTTTGCGAGAATCTTGTCAACATGAGCCTTTCGCAACTTCCAGACATCAGGAAGTTGATTGGCTGCTGCCATTCTGAACAAGCACGGGCCGCAGCGCAGTTACCCGATAAACCGTGATGGGCGCCGCCTTGCCCTTGACATGCTGCGGCTCCAGTTGTTCAGTTTCCAGGTAGCCCCTTGTCTTAGCATACGTCTCGGCACCGATCCACACCTCGGCGCTCGGAGCGCCGCTGCAAATACGTGACGCGGTATTCACGGAATCCCCGATGACAGTGTACTCGCTGCGCCCGGCTGAGCCTACGTTTCCGGCCAGCGCCATGCCGGTGTTAATGCCGATGCCGAATTGCACAGGCAGTGGCAGACTCTCATCCTGTTGCAGTTTGGAAACTGTCTGCTGTGCCTCCCAGGCTGCCTTCACGGCCAGCAATGCGTGCTCCGGCTGCGATTGCGGCGCATTCCATACCGCCATTATATTGTCACCGCCAAACTTATTGACAATGCCGTCATGACGTACTACAGCATCCGACACGGCTGTCAAGTATGTATTGAGCATCTCCACAGTAGCTTCGGGAGCCAGTCGCTCACTGATACGGGTGAACCCGCGGATATCAGCAAAGAGCACGCTCACTTCCCTCTCCTCGCCCCCGAGCCGGAGGTCACCGGCATCAGCCCTGCTGACTATCTCTCTTGCTACCTGTGGCGAAACATATCGACCAAAAAGCTCCTTGACAAGACGCTTGTCGGACTGCTCCATGAAAACGATGTAGATCATGTCACCGGCATAGATCACAGGCAACAGCAGCAGCGGATAGAACAGGTCAAGCGCATATCCTCTATCGAAAGCCAGGAAGCCCCCGAGCAGGCAGGCAACAAAGAGACCCCCAGTTATCCCCCCCCCTTTGACAATATCTGTCCGGTAACGTGTCCCGCACCGGGGCAGGACAAAGGCAGTGATACCGACGAGCAGTAGCATGATCATCAACGTGGTAGCAGTGCCCTGCTCCCTCAAGAAACGCTGAGTGAGTATGGTATCCATGGCAGCAGCATGTATGAATACGCCCGGAACCTTGGTCGGTGAGGTGGGGACTGACCAGGTGTCAAGCACGCCGGTGGCGGTCATGCCAATCAACACTATCTTATTGCTGACCAGAGACGGGTCAAAACTGCCGGATATCACATCCGCGTAGGAAATGTACGGGCGTTCCCTGTGGTCGACCGAGAAGTTGATGCGCAGAGAGTATGATCTGTCAACGGGGACATCGCGAGCCAGCAGGTGAACTACACCGTCCTTAAGACGGTATTCCTGCGGCAAAGGCATCGCGAGAAGACTGTGAAGCACGGCCACGGCCAAGGAGGGATGGACCTCTCCTGAGCCCGACCTGACGATCAGCGGCAGGCGCCTCACCGTCCCATCCCCATCGATGACCACATTAGCATGACCGGTGCTGCTTGCCGCCTGTTCCAGAGAAGCAACAGGCATCAGCAAGCTGGCGTAGGTGATCTCGGGCCTATCCCCGGGAACAAGGTGAGTGCCAACGCTGGCCAGGACGACGCTGTCGGCATCCATCATAGCTGACCACACCATCTCATCATCAGAGGAAGCATCGGTGAAGATGACATCAAAGGCGATTACCCTGGCTCCAGCCTGGCTTAAGTTGTCGATAGCCCGGGCATGAAGACTGCGCGGCCACTCTGCCCACCGGCCGTAAGCATCCAGTGTTCTGTCGTCGATACCGGCTATGACTATGTTACGAGAAGGAGGTTGAGAGGTGAAGAACCGGTCGGAAAACCACAGGTTGATGCTGTGGAGAGGCTGTATCACAAGGGCCACGAGCGTGAAAAGGCAGCCGACCCCTATCAGTACCAGGGCATGATAGAGGCGACGCCGCTGGCGTCTGGTCATTCTACGCCCGGATATCCGATTGGCTATGGCCTTGATGCGCCTCCAAGTGTCTACTACTCGCCTGGGACTCTTGAGACGGTATCGCCGTGACGGCGATACCGTTCTTGTGTGCATATGGCCGGGCTGCCTGACCTCTCCAGGATTAGTAATCGTCGTGAT
>PWZA01000111.1 GCA_003567655.1 Dehalococcoidia bacterium | reverse complement strand
TAGTCACCGAACTCTCTCTACGCCTTTCCCAGCCTCCAGACTGGCGCTCCTAGCGATGAGTATGTGGCCGTTTTGGTGTTTCGAGAATCGTGAATGCTCCTTGACAAACCGATAAGGTATCTTCCAGATCTCGTTCACTGAGAAGTCCTCGTTGAATATGACCGCTACGAGATAGTCAAACAGCTTCTCTTCGAGATTCCGTATTACACCCAATTGCCTGGAGGTGTTATGCTTGGTAACTCGTCTTCCTTTGATCTGGTACTTCTTTCCGTTCGCGTCAATTGCGTCATACCCTCTCTCTTCCTTACTGAGGCGGTTCAGGTTCATGTGCTCTGCTGCTGTTCTTTCGGCGAAGTCAGCAACCGGATTGTTGCTACTCCTCACCAGCTCCCGGCCTCTCAGTTCTTCCATCAGTGTAGAGAAGAGCTTAAGGAGTTCCTGGTCCTCCATCTTGCTAAGCTGCTGTAGTCTTACCATTCATAACCTCCATCAAGCGACAGGGGTATCAGGGAACATACGTTGCTCTGCAGCGATTGTCAAGACCTATGGGTATGGGGCAATGACCTGACGGTACGTCTGCGTTCCGAGGTGCCTTCTGGGCGAGTGGACGCGGATGGTCTCGTACTCATCGTGATCAACGATGTCCGCGGCAGCGACCTCTGTGAAGCAAGCAAGCCTACGCCTTATGAGTGAAACTACCCCTTCAACAGTTTGAAACTGACCTTGTACTTGTAGAACTCTACATTTGGAACCATTGAGAGAGCTCGACGAATCCTCTGGTCATCGTCAAGTGCGATTATGATGCCCTCTACGGTCTGGTCGTTCTCAACGAGAACGTCCTGCACATAACTCATGTATCGCAGTATCTGCCCGACAACAACATCGCTTGCCCGCCCCTTCTTCAGTTCAACGACGAGGAGCTTCTTCCTATCTCTGCTAACGGCAAGTATGTCTATAAAGCCAGTATCCGTAGGGTACTGCTGTCCGCCTTGTCCGTCTTCTGCATAGATGTCGTACCTGTCTCCCAGTTCTGTATTCGCCCAGTTTTTGACCAGAAAATCCTCCAAGTGCTGCTCCAGAACGAACTCCAGCGGCTTCTCCACTGATTCGTCCGTTAAGACATTCATGCCGCGAATCAGGCGCTCAATCTCACTCGCATGCTGAGTATAGTTTGCAACTGCAGCAAAGGACTCCGCAGACCTGCGCAGCGCCTCACTCATCTCAGACTGATCGATCGTCACGTTAAACCATCTAACAGGTCTCCGGTGGGGGAGAACGCTACTAGGCTCGTAGATATAGCCACCAGTGACTTCACCCACGCGAAATCGCCCCTCGTCATCGGGGCATAGCACAATGTCACCTTCCTTGATCCATTTACACACTGTGTGCACCGCTGCACAAGCAAGCCCTGCAGCTATCTTGGTCTTACCCGGATGAGTTTCAAGATATATTGGGATGAACTCTTTGTTAAAGGCTCGCCATTCCTCGGGCAGTTTGTCAGTGAGATCCTGGTCAATGCCGAAATCAATGCCTATGAAACCACCAGATAGGCACTCATCGGTATAGCGGTTCTTCGGACCCAGTAATACCCTGTAGTAACTCCTCATGTCGACGTAATCCTCCTATTCAGCGATCGATCTGCTACCCTCGCCGGCGCCGGTGGGATCCTCATCCCCAGAACGCTGTCTCAAGGATAGTCTACCAGACAGGGTCAAGGCGGACAATAGATGAGAGTGTGTGATCGCATCGGGTGCAGTCCAGCGGGCACGTCTAGTCAAGGCGCTGCATCCGCTCTTCGGGATGCCAGATAGGTATGGTGTTCCCTCGATCGGAGCTGCAAAGCCCGCTACCGCGTCAACTCCGGCTGAACCGACCGGCGACGACATCGACAGACTGGTACTAACCACCCATTGACAGTCATATAACATACAATGCAATATGCTCCAATGAGACTCAGCCCTGGTGCTCGCTGGTCTCTTCCGATAGGAGGAAACCATGCAGGGAGTGCCAGAGAACAGGAGATGTACGCTGCCCCAACTGTCAGGGGCGCGGGTGGCTTTAGACCCGGATTGTTATCCTGTGGCTGTGAGTGGTGGGGGATATAGGCTAGTCCAGGCAGCATCCACCATACCTAACACGGTGTGATGGTTCATGCTGGCAGGTTTTGACTGTTCGTGTAGTAATAGAGACTCGTCTGTTGACAGGTTGTTCATAAGAGTTCTAGAATCATGGAGGACGGGTGGTGTAGTTGCGCCGTCAGCTTAGGCGTTATTCAACTGTCTGATGATAGGAGAAACAAAGGCGCACGATTGTCATACTTGTAGCGGTGATCAACATGAATGTGTACCGGGACATCTACTACGCAGAGGATGACAAATGGACTAGACTGCCTGATTGGTGTCATTCGTATCTGCACTTAGGTAATGTCGTCGCCTGTGCCTCACTTGCAGATCGCAGAATGGTGTTTGCTCTGGCCGTCCCTACGCGGGCGTACGCATCGGCGTTAGTTGCAGCAGGGCTGGTGATCAGTAGGCTAAGTGAGGAAAGGCCAGCCGAATCTGAGGAAGATCATATGAGAGTTCTGAGGGGATTGGAGAGGGGCACACCCGTGATCATCCATGAGGGAACGACGAAGACGAAAGGGGCTTTCATAGCAGTTGAGGATAACTACTACGACGGCAAGACATACGTTGGTGTGCAGGTTCAAGGACCCAGTGCCAAGGCGGGTGCACTGACTCGATGGTTGCCTGCTCGATCAGCAAGGAGGGTGGCCGTGCTTGAGGGATCTGCAGCGCAAGCCCTGCGGCTACCTCGAGGATCCAGGAGCGAGGCATTAGTCAGGAACCAGGCCTTCGTTAGCCATTTCCTGTCACCCGATGCGCAGAGAGCTATCGCAACCAAGTCACAGTCCGAATGCATGATTGTCGGGCAGGTCAACCTGTTAAAACGGGAACTCGTGGAGACTGTGTTCGGAGTCCTGCGGGATGGGTATCGAGCAGGAAAGGACTGGTCAGGGCAGCCATACAGCCTGGCCAAGGTACTGACTCGCTTTGCCAAAGGACGCCTTCAAGATATTGTTAGAGCACACCGATTCTGTCGTGAAGGGGAGCCGTTCCGGTCCAGGATTGTCCCCGGAGCAAAGACGGACCCTTCGGGTGTTGAGGATGGCGAGGCGTCGGTTGTCGTATTTGACGGTGCTGCAGGTTTTCTGAGGTTGCGGCACTGCTGGCCCAAAGCTCATCTGGTTGTGTTGTTGGAAAGGACCGACCCCCATTTCGTTGACGCTGTCAACCATATCAACCAGGGCTTTGTAAATCGCGTGGAGGAGGCAGAGCTTCAGTATGCTGTCACCTTGCCGACAGGAGCACACGCGACTTCATATTGGGAGTTGAGATGAAGTACCTCAGTGTTTCTGGTGCAACCGAGGTTCTGTCATGCGCCGCACATCTATCCGTATCGCGCTCCGCAGTGTGCAACGAGATGTTCTTTGAGTTCTCTATGGAGTTGAGAAGGTTCGAGCGGTGCTTGGGTGAACTAACCCGTGACCCTGTGTGGAGACCATTTGTTGCGCCGATGAGGCGATACCGTTTTGAGATATCGGCCGCCCCCCTTGCCTTCAACTACTTGGGAAGCGTAGGTAGCATGGAATTGATTGATAGACTCGGACAGAAGCTGGCGTTGTGCGCACAGGTCAACCCGGACTTCGTAGAATCCGGGCGCAGGCTGCTGGGTAAGCTATCGGCACTAATCGGCGTGACGGATGCCCCTCTTCTCAGAGGGATCAAGGAGATGTGTGACGTCTCACGTGTTGAGCATCGGGCAGTTGTCGTGAAAGAGCCGCGGCTGGTCCAGATGGCGGCTGCTGTACTGAAAGAGGAGAGCTCCTTGAGCACACTACGCATAGTGACCGTCAGCGAGCTCCAGGGGGAGCAGTGTTTCTGTCAGCTGTTCGTTATCGGACCAGCGGTATGGTACCCAGACTACGTGTTTACGGCCCCGCGAGCACACTCGATTCACCTATTGAAATACGCTTGGTTGGCGGATGACTGGAGACCTACGGCCGCGTTTCTGGTAGGACAGAAGGGGTCTGAGCTAACAACCATAGACCAACGTCTGATAGAGGCCCTTTCAGACCGGACCGCATCTACTGAGTCATCCAGCTTGGATCCTACGGAAGTGCTCCCAAGAGTAGACTGGGATGCGCTTAAGCTCCGGTTGGCTAAGGGGGAAGGCGAAGGTGCTGGGTCGTGGACAGAGGAGGTGGAGTACGTAGAGGCCAGATTGTTCTCGCTTGAAGATGGTACAGCAGTAGCACTTGATTGTGACGAATCAGCAAAGGCAACCACCGTAGATCCTGACCAAGTCGACGGGTCCCCGATAAAGAGAATCCCAGTGCAGACCATCGACGTCGGAATGTTCATCCTTGTCCGGACACAAGGAGGCGGAGAGTACATTGCCGAAGTAGCAGACGCAATCATGGAAGACCACGCGGCCGCGGCCAGGGAAGCACAAAGACGCTGGAAGTCATTGTTGCGAACGGCCGTGACCACTTACTCAGTGTCGCATGTCGTATCAGAGTTGGGGCGATTAGGAGGCACACGGCCCAATGAGACGAACGTTCGCAACTGGATGTCGTACAGAACTATAAAGCCCAAAGACTACAGTGACTTCCAGGCTATCATGCAATTGGTCGGGCTGGGTCACGAGATTGACGATTACTGGGCCACGATGGGTATGATTGACAGTGCTCATCGCCGGGCGGGACACAGAATCGCTAAGCTATTGCTCAGTCAGGTGCGCGATTCAGATATGAACCGACTTGCAGTTGCTGGCCGGATGGATTTCACGCTGCAAGGTTCTGCAGCGGGAACATTGTCGGCTCTGCGAGTACATGGTGTGTATAGTGAGCCAGTGCCAGTACCGGTTCATCGGTTGGGGCGGTTGATCGACGAAGGTGAACTATATGGCTAAGATGGTACCCCCGGTGGTGCATCCTGGTAGCAGTAGTCGTGGTGAGGCGGAAGTCTTTCGGAGGCTGCAGAACGACCCTGAGACGAAGGACTGGATAGTGTTACACTCCTTGGATATCGCCACTCATGTTCGGAGGGTTAGGGGTGAAGCTGATTTTGTTATTATCGTTCCAGCTAAGGGAGTACTATGTGTGGAGGTTAAGGGAGCCACCCGCATCCGGCGTGAGGATGGTCTGTGGCTCTATGGAAGTGATCCCGTGCCCGATGGGAGAGGCCCATTCAAGCAAGCATCACAAGCTATGCATAGCTTGCGATCGAGACTGATAGAGCGCCGACCTGACCTGCGCCGTATTCTCTTCTGGTCGGCCGTCATATTCCCTTGCATCGAGTTCAACATAACTTCCGACGAATGGCATCCGTGGCAAGCGATAAGCTGCTCTGAGCTTCGCCGACAGCCTATCAGCATGCTGGTTAGCAAGGTGCTGGATAAGGCCAGAGACCTAATCGGTAGCCGGGGCAACGTTAGGTGGGTCGATGCAAGTTCCAGAGAGCCAGATCCAGAGCAGTGCAAGGTCATCGCACATGTCATGCGGCCAGAGTTCGAGGTATTCGAGAGCCCACTATCTAGGACGATGGCTGTGGAGGAAGAACTGAAGCAGTATACGAGCGAGCAATTAGAGGCCTTGGACACTATGGAAAGCAACCCGCGGGTCATGTTCACTGGACCGGCGGGCACAGGCAAGACGGTGCTTGCGATGGAAGCAGCGAGACGAGGGTTCGCATGCGGTAGACGGGTGCTATTCACCTGCTTTAACAGGCATCTTGGTCACTGGTTGGAAAGGCAGACTGCTGCCTGGAGACCGTCTGTCGTAACCGGCACATTGCACAAACAGCTGCTACTTGTCGCTGGGATCAGTACACCGCCGCCAGATGCTGGACGTGAGTTCTGGGCGAGACACCTTCCTCAATTGGCACTGGAGCATGTAGCGGAGTTCCCGAACCAGATCGATGGTTTCGACGAATTGGTCGTAGATGAAGCGCAAGATATCTTGGCAGATCCGTATCTAGATTTCCTTGATACAATGCTGCGCGGCGGTCTTTCGTCCGGGAGATGGCGCTTGTTCGGAGATTTGGAGAAGCAGGCGATCTATGAGACCGAGGTCTCCTCACCAGAGAAAGCTCTAGAGCGCCGTTGCGGTGCTGCTCCTGTGTATTCGCTGCGCGTCAACTGCCGGAATACTCCGAGGGTCGCTGAGCTAGTCCATCTACTCGGGGGATTGGTGCCGCCTTATAGGAGGGTCTTACGTCCCGACGACGGAGTTGATCCAGAGATCCGGTTCTACAGAGACCGATTGGAGGCACGGACAATGCTCGAGGAGTGTCTGCAGCAGCTAAGCACCGCGGGGGTCTCTGAGGACAATGTAGTGATTCTCTCGCATAAGTCTGACGACTCATCCTTGGCAGCGACTCTGAGATCCGGACCGTGGGGGCCCGTTGTGAGGCCGTACGGACGAGCTGACTCCAGGTGCATAAGATATGCGTCAGTACACGCGTTTAAGGGACTGGAGGCCCCGGTAATAGTGTTAACTGATGTAGAGAGTATTGCCAGTCAACTCGCTGTGTCATTGTTCTACATATCGGTAACACGCGCATTGCAGCGCCTCATCGTGCTGGCGAGTTCCACGGTGAAAGCTGAGTTGACACAGAGGTTGCTTGGCGAATCTGGCGTGGACTCAACCGGAGGGACAAGGTATGCCTGATCACTTTCAGAATCGCGACACTATCCTACGCTATCTAAGAGAGGAACTGGTAGGACCTGCTGCTGCAGGCGATGAGATAGATTGCACTGCGGACATCATATTCGAAGACTCGAAAGAGGCCTACAAGACGTGGAGGCAGAAAGGGTCAGGAGAGGAGATTCTCCAGAGGGATTTCCCTACTAAGCGCTACGGAATCGGTGTGCTTCACCCTGTCAACACACCCGGGGGCGATGGTCTAGCTGACATAGGATCCATGGGGAAGGCCTCCTCTTCTGAAGACCAGGATAGTGAGGAATCTGTCATGGTGAGTAGCATAGAGAAGTCCATTGACGAGTTGACAAACAGGACCGCGTCCGGAGCACTGGAAGAAGAGCAAGATGACTTTGACCTATCGCTTGCCAACTCATACAAGCCCAGCAGCATGGCGATTAGCTTTCTAGGCGACTTACCTCCGGGATCTTGTCTTAAGGTGTTCGCATCAGGGGGTCGCTACGTAAGAAAGACGATTAGAGTTCAAGATCAAGAGCGGGAATGGTGGCTCAGGTCGCCGGTGGCCATCTGTGCCGAGTTCAGTCAGAGTGACCTCTGTGTCAGTTCCGTCATGAAGGTCCGCCAGACGCGCCGAGAAGACACGAATACTGAAGGACTGGCGTTGGAAGTTGAAGTGTTCTCACGACCGTATGGAGCACAGAATGCCCAGCTGTTGACTGTCTGTCTTGTGAACAGAACCGAGACATCGGTATCTGTCGATGAGCACTGCCTGTTCCAATGTCGATTCGAGGCGACAATCGTAAGTGATGGCGAACAGTCGAGTATCCTTCCTTATCCGAGAACACACCGGACCCAGCTTGACAGGGAAGAGCAGGTACTAGCTCTGCTATACCATGATGCAGAGACGTTCGGAGTAGGGCATGGTTGCGCTGCTGATTGGAGGCTCGCCACAAGTCACCGCGCGAGAGCAGAGACGGTCATTGCCGATTCTCTGCCTGTGTTCGAGGCGCCGAGCATCACTCCTGATGTACGAAGACGAGACGGGAGCTTGCTTGAAATACCTATGGCTAAGCTCGCGGGCCTTGTCGAACGAGATGATGGTATCAACTCACTTATTGAGTTGGTGGAGCAATACGAGGAGTGGGTGTCTTCAAAGAGGGTTGAACTGACGGATATGCCTCCTGAGTACAGGGCAGCTGCCGAATACAACATCCAAGAGTGCAGTCGGTGCGTAGAACGGATGAAATGCGGAGTAGCGTATCTCGAGAGTAACCCTACTGCTCTCAAGGCATTTCAACTCGCTAACCATGCGATTCTCCTGCAACAGACCCGGAGCAGACATGAACCTAGGCATATCCGCTTTGACACGAAATCAGATAGGCTGGTGTTTTCGGAGCCCTACGAAGAGCTTGATCTGCTACACCCGCCAATAGGCCGCGGAAAATGGCGCGCGTTTCAGATAGCCTTTCTGTTGATGGCGGTTGAGTCAACCGGCGAAGGAGGATCAACCGAGCGCGCCGCAGTTGAGCTTATCTGGTTCCCCACTGGCGGGGGCAAGACTGAGGCATACCTCGCGCTGGCGGCCTTCTCGATGTTCTTGACCCGCCTAAGAGACCAGCAAGACACAGGGGTTAACGTTCTCATGCGTTATACGTTGAGGCTTCTAACGGCCCAGCAGTTCCAACGCGCGTCCAGCCTCATATGCGCGATGGAGTATCTGCGTCGTCAAGCACTGGGAGAGCAACTGGGAACCACGCCTTTCAGCATTGGAATCTGGTTAGGGGGAGCAACCACTCCAAATACGCGGGAAGCTGCTATTGGTGTATTGCGGGCGCTTAACAAGGGAGAGAAGAACCCAGAGAATCAGCTACTAGTAAGCCGCTGTCCCTGGTGTGGGGCACATATGGGGCCTATTCGCTACGACGGGAAGGTACCTAGGGCGGCACCGCGTGTTGTTGGATACGAACGAGAAGGCAAGACGGTCGTCTTCCGATGTCCTGATAAGCGATGTCCCTTCAGTAGTGGACTCCCAGTCTATGTCATTGACGAAGACATCTACGATTCTCGGCCCAGCTTGGTGATAGGGACGGTGGATAAGTTTGCAATGCTCCCGTGGAGACCTGAAGCACGAGCGTTGTTCGGGCTATCCGAAGAGGGAGAGAGGTTGTGTTCCCCTCCAGGTCTGATCATCCAAGATGAGTTACATCTCATTTCTGGGCCCCTGGGATCACTCGTTGGGCTCTATGAGATAGTAATCGAAGAGCTTTGCACAGATAGGAGAGGGAGGGCTGCCTTTCCCCCAAAGATCGTTAGCTCTACAGCCACGATTCGCCGATATGAATCCCAGATAAAGGCGCTCTATGGGCGTACTGACGTAATGCTGTTCCCGCCTCCCGGGTTGGATGCCGGAGATTCCTTCTTTGCCCGGTATGCGACTGGAGAGGACGGACGCTTGCAGCCCGGACGAATCTATGTAGGTCTGCATGCACCTGGATTGGGATCGGTACAGACAGCACAGGTTCGTACCTTTGCATCTCTGCTGCAGGCATCGGTGCCTTTTCAGCCAGACGAGCGGGATCCTTGGTGGACGCTCGTAGTGTTTTTCAACAGTCTGAGGGAACTCGGCACGACCGTGTCACTCTTTCAATCTGACATACCGGACTATCTGAAGGTGCTCAGAAACCGTCATGGCCTTGATTGGGCACAGATGCGCAGATTGCGTAGCATAAGGGAACTAACTGGGCGGTTGCGTAGCGATGAGGTGCCAGCCGCCATTGCTGCTCTGGAAGTGCCTTGCACCAGTAGCGTATCCGAGTCGGTAGACGTGTGTCTCGCGTCGAATATCATCGAAGTAGGTATTGATATCGACCGTCTGTCTGTCATGGCAGTTGTGGGCCAGCCCAAGAGCACATCGCAGTACATCCAGGTGACTGGCCGCATTGGTAGACGTTGGTGGGAACGTCCGGGACTCGTTGTAACCATCTATAGCCCTTCGAAACCTCGTGATCGGTCTCACTTTGAGAAGTTCCGTAGCTACCATGAAAGACTGTATGAACAGGTGGAGCCTACTAGCCTCACTCCGTTCTCCCCTCGGGCACTCGACCGTGCTCTTCACGCTGTAATGGCCGCGTATGTTAGGCAGGCTGGCGATAGATCTGTGTCCCAGAGTCCTGATCCATATCCTGCGAGCTATCTAGACTTCTTAGAGCAAATCGTGCTGGCACGGGTCAGAGCTGTTGATCCTGAGGAGTCCGATAATGTGGCCAGGGTGTTCAGGAAGCGGGCAGAGCAGTGGCGCAGATGGCAACGCACGCGATGGAGTGCTTCGTGGGATTACCATGATGCTCCGCTTCTACGTGAGGCTGGCAGTTACGTGGTTCCGGACTGGATTCCTGTGTCATGGGCAACCCCGACTTCTATGCGCAACGTCGACGCTGAGTGCCAGTTGGGGATAACACGTTCGTATGTACTCGAAGAGGAGAAGGATGACTAGCGGGCCGATTCGAAGGGCACAGGTCATCGCTCCGTTTGGCGTAGGAAGCTCGGTCGTCACACGAGATGGTGTTTCAGTGATAGCCGCCGGTCTGGACCGATGGTACAAGAGGGAAGATGGCTCCGAAGTATCTAGTATTGAGGAATTTATCATCCATGAGTGGCGTCTTGAACGCCAACTGCGGGTGTCTCACTTCCGTCTGCCGCCTGATTTCAGGGTGTCTCGGCCCGGGCAGAGCATTCCGAATAGCGGGATCAGTATTCCTTTTCTCCGGTTTCCACGATGGCATTTCTGTCCTTCATGTAATCGTCTCTATGAACGGCCACTGGCTGAGCGCGGCAGAATTCTATGCCAGGAGTGTCAGGCCAAGGGGAGGCGCAGGTATCTCTATCAAGTGCCTTTTATTGCGATCTGCGATAACGGACACATTCAGGATTTCCCATGGAGAGAGTGGGTACATAAATCAGTGTCGCCCCTGTGTGACCAGCCATTGAGCCTAATCTCCACAGGTGGAACTTCACTGGCCGGTCAGATAGTCAAGTGTGATTGCGGGATGAAACGTTCGCTTGCACAGATTACCAGTGCTAGGCCAGGGGGGGAGATGACAGAACTGACCGCTAGACTAGAGACGGATGCAGCGGAATACAGGTGTCAAGGGATCAGGCCGTGGGTCGGCACAGACGAACCCACTGATTGTGGCCGCCCCTTGCGCGGCTCCTTGCGGAGTGCGTCCAACGTCTACTTTGCAGTCGTCAAGAGTTCGATATATCTCCCTCGCAGTACAGAGGTTTCCCCTCCCGACCTGGTGTCGTTGTTGGAGAAGCCTCCTGTATCCGGGTTACTCAGCCTTCTGCTAGCGGTCACCGAAGCAGAAAACATCAAACCTACACACATCCGTAGCAAGTATCCAGAGATTCTTGACCCATACTCCGACTTGCAGATTCAGTCTGCTCTGAATGCGATACTCGGCCTGGATACTGTCAGTGTATCACCAAAGAGCATCGACGTAGAAACTGATGATCAAGAGACCAGATTTCGCAGAATGGAGTACGCTGTCCTTAGCGAACCCCGTGATGAGCCGGACTTGGTTATCAAGGAGGCCGATCTGGACAGATTCGACAGCAGATTCCAGCATCTGTTTTCCAGACTCATGCTCGTCGAGAAGCTTCGCGAGACCAGAGCTCTGACAGGATTCACAAGAGTCGTTCCGGACAACGGACAGGAATTGTCAGATCTTAAGCAACTACTCTGGCGGGAGATGCCTGCTTCAGGCACGGATTGGTTGCCAGCCTATGTGGTGCATGGTGAGGGAATATTCATGAGGCTCAATGAGAGCACCTTGCATAGCTGGGAAAGGCGGGCAGTTGTGATCGAACGAATTCAGGCTCTCGCAAGGCGCTATGAAGCGCTACAGCAGGTTCGTGGCGTCCGTCCCAGGACCATTAGTCCTCGATTCGTGCTGCTTCACACGATTGCTCACTTGTTGATTAACCGCCTCACCTTTGAGTGTGGGTATAGCACAGCCTCTCTTAGGGAGCGTCTCTATGTATCGGATCATACCAGCTACCCGATGGCTGCGGTGCTCATTTACACTGCCGCGGGAGATTGCGAAGGCACCTTGGGGGGGCTAGTTCGTATGGGAAAACGCGAGAACTTCGAGCCAGTTGTTCGCAGAGCCATTGAGGGTGGCACATGGTGCTCAGCAGATCCGGTGTGTATGGAGGTAGCGCTGCGTGGGGGGCAGGGACCTGACTCATGCAATCTGGCTGCCTGTCACAATTGCGCTCTTGTACCGGAAACCGCTTGCGAGGAGTTCAACAGATTTCTTGACAGGGGTCTGGTAGTGGGTGACATGCACCACCGAGATACGGGCTATTTTTGCGAAGGTTAGTGTTTGGCGTGATGAAGATACCAGTGTTATCCTTTTTCTCGGGAGGAGGGTTGCTCGACTTGGGTTTTGAAGAGGCTGGGTTTGACATAGCATGGACCAATGAGAACGACTATGCTTCTGCCAGCATGTATGAGTATGGCATGACATCATGGCGGCGCTCAAGAGGCGATGCCGTTCATCCAGCAAGCATCTCCAGTCGCTGCGATGTGAGAGGCCTGGGTGCGGGGACCATCCTGGAGCAAGCGTTCGGTGGAGACATACCTCCTTTCTTCGGGATCATAGGAGGCCCGCCGTGTACCGATTTCAGCATTGGTGGACATGGCAGAGGCAGCGATGGAGAGTATGGGAAGCTATTGGCTGTGTTTGCTAAGTTGATCGGGCAGATCAGACCTGGTTTCTTCCTAATGGAGAACGTGTCGGGGCTGTGGAGGATTCAGAGGCATCGACAATTCCTGTTATCTGCGATTGATAGTCTACGCGTTAACTACTTGGTGGACATGAACATCCTGAATGCTCTCGAATATGGTGTGCCACAAGACCGGGAGAGGCTATTCATCGTAGGATTTGACAGGAATCTGCTTGGTGGTCAAGCGATCACGGATTCGCAGAACGGGCAGTGGCGGTTTGCGTGGAGCGAGCCACGATATCCAGGTGCAAAGCAGCTACCTTGGCCGCAGATGGTAGAGTTCGGCTCACCAGTTGAGCGGCCGCCGCGCATACCCTTGGAGCTCACAGTCTATCCTTCGCTAACCGGACCTCCAAAACCCGGTGATCTTCCTAACGGCGACGAAGTGTTCAACGCCTATTCGAGGAGGTTCTGGCAGGTGCAAGAGGGGGACAACTCCAGGAAATCGTTCAAACGTCTGCACCGATACCGCTATAGCCCAACGGCATGGTACGGGAATAATGAGGTACATTTACATCCGTGGGAGCCCCGTAGGTTGACTGTGCGCGAAGCCTTACGAATACAGAGTGCTCCGGACTCATATGTACTCCCAAGTGCGCCTTCTTTGACGGCGAAGTTCAAGTTGATCTGTAACGCAGTCCCTTGTCTGCTGGCCAAGGCGATTGCTGAGTCTATACGTGATTATTCTAGTAGAGTCGACTCCGGCGTCTCGGCTGCAGTGCGAGAGACGAACGAACCGATATTCAGGAGTGGGTGATGGTATTTGATACCAACACCGAGGTCAGGAACCGTCTACTTGCCTGGTTCTCAGATAAGGGGCGCGACTTTCTGTGGAGACGAGATCCGACACCTTACACAGTGTTGATCGCCGAGGTCTTGCTGAAGAGAACGGGAGCTGCAGTAGTCAATAGATTCATCTGCGAGTTTCTTGCACGCTTTCCGGAGCCATCCGCTCTTGTCAGGGTTGAACTCCAGGACTTGGCTACCACTCTTGGTTCCCTCGGCCTATCCAATCAACGGGCCCGGCAGCTACAAGAGTTGGGTCGAGCGTTGGCGGAACTGCCCGGCCAGACTGTTCCCGATACGAAAGAGAGCCTGCTTGACCTGCCGGGTGTCGGTGAATACACGGCTGCCGCAGTACTCTGTTTCGCATACGGTAGGACTGAAGCTCTCGTTGATACCAATATAGCGCGAATAGTATTGAGAGTTCATGGGATTGCGCGACCTTCGCGGTGTGAAGCAAGGCGCAGCCCTGAAATATGGGAGAGAGCGCGTAACCTGTTTGTTGGCGATGACGTAACAGGCGCGAGATCGCTCAATTGGGCACTGCTTGACCTTGGGGCGATGGTCTGCAGGCCGCGTGTTCCGAAGTGTGGAGAGTGCCCTCTACAGCAGCTGTGTGCCTACGCGAAGACCAAGTCTTAGTCAGCGCGTCTCTGACTCTCGGTCGGTATGGGAGAAAAGGTTGGGTCTAACGAGTTGCTCCATCTCTCAGGCCCAAGGTAGCGAAACTGGAGCGCATCCGTTTTGGGATGCGCCGAAGTGTTTCTTCGACCACCTCCATGCTCGTTTGGGGGCACTCCGTTACCTCATGACATGTCGCCGCTCTCGTCTGCTGTAAACCAGGTATCACTTCCCGAATACCATTGCGATGCGCGGCTGCCCGCCCTATAATGGTTGAGCAACGAAACTGCATGGGAGGCAATCCGAGATGAAAAAGCGCACGATCGCCTACATTTCCAACCGCCAGTTGAGGTGGGCGGCCCAAGCGAGCATTCCTGTCGAGGCCTACACGAGGACAGTGGAAGCGAGCATATTCGGCGGAGAACTCCATCCAGACACTAGAGCCGAGTACGCCAGAGGAAAGGGACGGGAACTTTACGGCGCGCGGGCGCACATGAAAGCGCTCTACTCGTCGTCTGCTCTGGTCGTGAACGTGTTCGATCACTGGCGTCGGCAGAACCGCATTCAGGACATTGCCATGTGCTGCCGTGCCGAAGGCACCGTGTCCGGCATGGAGTTCGAGAAGACCCACCCTATCAAAGGGATGGAGGGGACGCCTCCACACCTTGACGTCCAATTCGCCGGCACGGTTCCGCTGGCCATCGAGTCGAAGTTCACCGAGACCTATCGTCGAACGACTCGGCGGCCCCTTGCTAAGACCAGGCTGGATGCCTATCTCAGTCAGAACGACATTTGGGATGGCCTGCCGAACCTGAAGGAGTTAGCCTCGGATATCGTTCAGCAGTCTGACGCCATTACCGGGTTCCAGTACCTCGATGTGCCTCAGTTGATCAAGCATATTCTGGGGCTGAGGTGCAGCTATCCCGAGGGGTTCTCGCTTCTGTATCTCTGGTACAGGGTGGACTCAAACGAAGCCACGAAGCATGAGCACGAGCTGGACACCTTCTGCAAGCGCTTAGACCGTGACATCACCTTCCGGACGATGACCTACCAGGAGCTGTTCGATCACATCAGGCGCATACCGAACGTGGACTCTGCTTACATCCAGTACCTCGAACAACGCTACTTCGCCCTCGATTAGGTTGTCTCCATGCTAGTTCTGGGGACACCATACCAATTAGGCCTCGCAATATGCATACCTGGCACCGGAGCGGGCCGTCTTTGAGACTCTTCGGTCGTCCTGCAGCGGGTCTTGTCAGCTAAGGCTCAGATCGTTGAGCTA
>PWZA01000089.1 GCA_003567655.1 Dehalococcoidia bacterium | reverse complement strand
GGGTATATCGAGACCGACCCTCGCTGCCGGGGGCGCTTCAGTTAACCAGATAAGTGTCTCTATGGCCTCCAGTTGGCAGAAGAAGAACCGGCGGTCTTGCCGCTCGTCAAGGTTATGCCAGTGCTCCAACAGTCTTCTGGTTATCCCGGTAACCCCGGTATACGGGTTAGTCTGGTGCTCTCGCCAGGCTTTGACCCGAGGCCGAATCCGATTGACCAATGGTATTTCGATGAAGACGCCCGGATCATCAAACGACTTGGAGCGTTCGGAGGCGACTACATACCCGGCAGGACGACGGCCAGTTTCCAGGGTGAACGACCGCGTCTCGCGGTCATATTTCCAGTACTGCGTGGGTTCTTCGTACGGAGAGTTTATGATCAGTCTGTCAATCTTCGTTGATCCCATTATCCCGCCTCTTCGCTGTGGCTGGTAGGTTCGCTCACTGAGCAGACCACGTTGGCTTGAACTCAGCCAGTGCACTGACAGTACGCTGCAAACTAGGAGAGTTTCGTGCAGCCTCTGTGATGCTCCAGCGGTTCTCGACGAAATCAACTAGGTGTCTGTTGTAGTCAGGGCCCACCTTTGCAGTGCTTCTGGGCACAGGCACAATAGCGTCACGCAATGCGCTCTTGCGTGATCTTCTCGCCAGATCAACCAGTGACTGTTTGGGGTCCGCAATTCCGTCTACATTGCCAGGCATCAGACTCCTGCTTATGCCCAAGAACGCAGCGAAGCCTGACTCATCAGCCAGAATCCAGGATTCAACTTCCATAACCGCAATGCGGAACACCAGATTTGGATGCATGGGCATAGGTAGCCACTCTGCAATCTGTGCCGGCGGGCATTCAGACTCAAGATCAACTAGAACCAGAAAGGGAGTGCCTTTTGCAGCGTTGTTGAAGCCTGGTACCGTTCGCTTTATGTAGCCATAACCTCCTCTGCAATAGCAGTATCCTACCGCGAAGCGAGAACGAGATTCGCAGAGAACCTTCCTTAGTACGGCCTCGCTCAGTGAGTCTTCAACGACGATATTTACGGGAATCGACACAATCACCTGAAGAACTTGAGGTCTAGTTGATGAACATTGCCTGGTACGGTGCGTGGCATGACCGCGTCAGCGACACTGAGACCACCTTCCAGCAAATCGCGCACTTCTTGGATTGATGAGGCCAGTTCGACCTTGGTGCCCTCAGAATAGGGTGTCAAGAGAATGACTTCCTCGCCTGCAATGCCTTTGTCGGTCAGCAGGTCGGCGCTGTGTGTACTCAGGATGATCTGGCGTCTCCTGTGTCGCTGTAGGCGATGTAGCAGGGCCGGCAGTTCAGTAACTATGCCGGTGTTGAGCGATAGTTCTGGTTCCTCCAGCAGTAACAAGGAATCGCTCTCCAGCAATGACCAGAGTAGGCCGAGAAGGCGCAAAGTCCCATCAGAAAACTGGTCTTCGCGTTGCTTAGCCCCTTTGGGGCGCCAATGCTCATAGATGGCTTCGAGATGCGGAATGCCAGCCTCGTCCTTTGTTTCGGTGAGATTCTTCAACTGTGGAACAGCTATGCGCAGTGCCTCTTCTATTCTCTTCAGACGGGATCGCCGCGTCCTCTCAGGGGTCTTGGCAATTCGCTCCAGGAAGTTCCTCCCGAAGGGATCACCCTCAACCCCAGGCCCAGAGAACGCCTGCGGATTGCGCACCAATTGCGGAATCAGATGTAGGTAGAGAACGGATTCAAGGAATCCAGCGATTGCTCGGAAGGATTGGTTAGCGTTAATCTGCTCAAGGTGTGTCTGCGTCAGGAGGAGGAAATCGTTCCTGTCCTGCTCATTTGGTCGATCCACTAGTTGCTTGCTTCCTTGCCACACTCTCTCATAGCCCACATATGGTAGGTGGAGGCCGCGTTCCTGTTGTTTTATGCATAAGGAGTACTTCCAGGCGGGTTCCGGAGCTTGGGACTCAGCAAGAGTTATCTCGAGTTCAATGTTAGGTTGCCTACGCGCCGCGAGGCAACGTATCTTGGATATCCCACCACGATCTCCAACGGCTTTCTCCAAACCATCTCTTGCGATATCGCGCAGAAACCTGAATGCATCGAGGAAGTTCGATTTGCCGGAAGCGTTGGGGCCAACCAGAAAAGCACGACTTCCCAATGTCACATCCGCCTCACGGAAGTTGCGCCAGTTCCTCAGAACAATGCGAGAGACTATCATCAAGTCACCTCCACGATCTTCAGGCTCTCGATTCCGCGGTCATCGATGATCTTGACGGCTATGCGCTTGTTATCTCCTAGCGTGAAGGGCAGCGAGATGGTTCCGCGGTAGGCCTCAATGAGTTCTTCATCAATCTCTGCCTTGAGATGCTTCGCCAACCTGGACCATCCATCTTTCTCTCCCGCCATGGGAAAGAAGACCTGCTCGGGGAACAGACTCCTGCCGTCATAGTCAGTGTCCAGCAGCCACATGGCGATATTGGCAGTACCTCCGGAATCAAGAGAGCCGGTCTTAGTATTGTAGTAATCGAAGCCAAGCACTTTCACCTGGTACTTGCCTTTGTCTTCGCCTTCGGTGATCTCCTCCAGAGTCACATCGGGCTGACCAATGAGCCAGTAACTATCACTGCTGGCCCGCTTCTTCTTCAGGTCATCTGTCAGTAGATCAGCGTTCATCTGTGCCTTCAGCAGAGTCACGCCGGGCCAATCCGTCTCATCAATGTCCTTAGCTGCCTCAGGGTCGAATTGGAAGGCGGCAAAGACGATAATCCTGGGCTTGGGAACAAGTGTCTGTGCTTCCTCGATGGCGAGCGCCACCTGCCTCTGCTCCAATGGGGCATGCTCGGGGCCAAAAGAGATAACTACTCTTTGTGGCTGACCAAATGCTACCTGATCTTCTCTTACGGAATCCGCACCTCTGTCATTGGGCTTGGTTTCAGCTTCGGCATGCAGCCAGCGTGTTCCCGGCAGTGGTTCCACGCGTGAGAATAGGATGTACTGGCCACGTTTTCCCCTTATACCAGTCTTGAGCAGTTCATCTCGCCACTCCGCCTGGCGCAACGTTTCCCCGGAACGAACAATGGATTCATCAGCCGGGGGCTGTTCCTCCCTTATCTCACCCAGCGGCTTTACTGCCGGCGCCGGCACGGCCTCAACGGTAAAAGGTCCGGTCACCCTGGCTTTGGAGTTATCAACAAACGGTTGGTCGTATAGGGTTTCTTGTACTGGCGGTGCATTATTGGCGATTGAACCAAGTGTTATATGTTGGACCGTCTTATATTTGAAACCGCTGCTGACGCCATCTTCGGGGTGTGCAAGCTCGTAGTAATCATATAAGGCGGTCATCAGCCTCTGCTTTGCCAATGTAAGAGCTACACGTGACGTGTCACAGGCAACCCAGCGCCTGCCCCAATGTTCGGCAACATAGGCGGTCGTGCCGGAACCACAGGTGGGGTCTAGGACTAGGTCTCCCGGGTCAGTTGTCATCAAGAGAGAGCGTTTCAAAATCTCTTCGCTTGTTTGAACTGCAAAAATTTTGTTAACTTCTCCCCTCGTATCATCCCAAATGTG
>PWZA01000220.1 GCA_003567655.1 Dehalococcoidia bacterium | reverse complement strand
GCTGCTTATGTTATAGCCACAGGTCACTTTCTGATCGGCGGAGTTCTTGTTCTGGCTGCCGGCCTGTTTGACATTCTCGACGGAGCATTGGCTCGCTTCATCAAACAGGGTACAAAGTTCGGGGCCATTCTTGATTCAACGGTTGATCGCATGTCTGAGGCGGCGATAATATGCGGCCTTCTACTCTGGTATATACGGGATGCTTCACAGCCACATCACGTGGAGATCGTGCTTTTGTTCACCGTCCTGGTTGGCTCGTTCCTGGTCAGCTACATAAAGGCTCGAGCGGAAGGACTCGGCCTACAATGCCAGGTTGGCTTGTTTACCAGGACAGAACGGGTTATAGTATTGGCTGCAGGCTTGCTGATAAACCAAGTCTTTATAGCCTTATGTGTTCTTGCTGTCTTTGTCTTCGTCACTGCGGCACAAAGACTGTTTTATTTGAAGAAGCAGACACGAACTGGAGGTGAATGAGTGAGTGTTATGACAGTTGTCGGAGGCCAGTGGGGTGACGAGGGCAAGGGCAAGATAGTTGATCTCCTCGCTGAGAAAGCCAACATGGTTGTCCGTTTCTCTGGAGGAGATAACGCCGGCCACACTGTGATCAACCCTTATGGCGAGTTCAGGCTTCATCTCATCCCTTCAGGCATCTTCTACCCGCAGGTCACCTGTATCATAGGCAATGGGGTCGCGATAAACCCGGAAGTGCTCCTGGGAGAGATAGATGTACTGCACCAGCATGGTGTCAGTACAGACCGCCTGTTCATCAGTGACCGGGCTCACCTGATTATGCCTTATCACACTCTTCTCGATGGACTGGAAGAGGAAGGACGTAGTGAAAGAGCCCTGGGCACCACACGGAAAGGAATTGGCCCCGTATTCGCCGACAAAGCAGCTCGTCTGGGAATTCGCGTCGGAGATCTGCTGAATCCCGAAACGTTCCGCAGGCGCTTAGAAGCAGCCCTTGCGTTCAAGAACACTATTCTGACGAGGGTATATGAGCTCCCTCCACTATCGCTTGATGATACTCTCGCTCAGTATCTGCGTTACGGCGAGCAACTGGCTCCCCGAATCAAGGATACAGTGTCCACCATTCGCGAAGCCGTAGATAGAGGAGACTCAGTCTTGCTCGAGGGTGCCCAAGGAGCTTTGCTTGATCCTGACTTCGGCACCTACCCTTTCGTGACCTCTTCGTCGCCATTGGCAGGAGCAAGCTGTGTCGGAGCAGGCTTGGGCCCGAGGGAGATCGATCATGTGATGGGTGTGTTCAAGGCATACAATACTAGAGTGGGTGCAGGCCCGATGCCCACGGAACTAGATGACGAGACCGGCAATCTGATAAGGGAGAAAGCCGGCGAATATGGTGCTACTACAGGAAGGCCAAGAAGATGCGGCTGGTTCGATGCTGTCGCCGGTCGCTTCAGCGTTCAGATAAACGGGCTAAGCGAAATAGCACTGACCCATCTGGATATTTATGACGGTTTTCCGTCCATAATGATATGCACGGCCTACAAGTTCCAAGAGGAGGTTCTGACCTCCTTCCCCGGCGATCCAGCCACACTTGAGAAATGCAGCCCCATTTACGAAGAGGTGGCTGGTTGGGAAGAACCGATAAACGAGATTCAGGACTATGAAAGTCTCCCCGCGGAAGCCCGCGACTACATGTCCCGACTCGAGTCGCTGCTATCTTGCCCTGTAAGCCTTGTCTCTGTAGGACCGGATCGAAAACAGATAATACCGATTGAAGCTGTTGGCCGCTGTTGCTAGGCAGCACAGATCGAGTTCCCGAGGCCTTATCCATACGGCCTAAGCCGACTTGTCCTCTATCTCGACAGGACAAGGTAATACTCACCCGGGACCCCTCTTTGGCGAGCAACTCGAACCGCAGTCCAGTACAGGTAATCGCATAAACACCTGAGACTAGAGGCTAGTTCATTCTAACCGGCCACGGTCCTCTTCAGGCTAATGAAGCCCCTCGCTATACCCTCCTCGGCAATCTGTACAGCATTCAACGCTGCCCCTTTTCGGAGGTTGTCCGCCACTATCCACATAACGAGTCCGTTGGGATGGGAGATGTCCTTCCTGATGCGTCCCACAAATACGTGCTCTGAACCGCTGGCAGCCCAAGGCTGAGGGTAGAAACTGACAGTGGGATCATCCAGCACCCTGACCCCTGGTGCTTGAGCCAGAATTCTCTTTGCCTCCTCAGAGGTAACGGGCGAACTGAATTCAACGTTGACTGCCTGGCTATGCCCGAAATAAACAGGGACCCGAACACAGGTAGCCGAAATAGCTATATCGTCAGCATGCAATATCTTCCGAGTCTCCTCCACTAGCTTCTGCTCCTCTTTGGTATAGCCGTTGTCCAGGAATACATCCGTTTCGGGCAGTACATTGAAGGCTATCTGATGGGAATAGACATGGGGGCAAGTGCGACGGCCCTCCAAGACTGAACGAGACTGGTTTGTAAGCTCCTGCAGGGCAGCAGCACCGCTGCCCGACACTGATTGATATGTGCTTGCCACAATACGCCTTATGGGATTCACCCTGTGCAGCGGACAAAGAGCCACCGCAATCTGGATTGTGGAGCAGTGTGGACTTGCGATTACGCCCTTATGCCATTCCATGTCCTCGGGATTCACCTCTGGCACTATCAGAGGCACTGCTGGGTCCAGCCTGAAGGCAGAACTGGTATCAATGACCACAGTTCCTGCCTCGGTAGCCGCAGGTGACAATCTGCGACTAACACTATCACCGGCAGAGAAGAATGCAATATCAACATCACGAAAGGCCTCCGGTGTAGCCTCCTTTACCGGAACTCTCTTGTGGGCAAAAAATAGCTTCGCCTCGGACGAGTGCTCAGGGGCAAGCAACTGCAGCGCAGCTATCGGGAAGCTGCACTGCTCAAGGATCTTGATGAACTCCTGTTCAATAATCCCGGAGGCACCTACAAGCGCTACGCTGTATCCTTCCATGACGCCTAAATCAACTCCAACAGAGAATCCAACCCCAGTGTAAGCCCCTTTCTTCTCACAACGCCCTTGATCGCCAGCATTATGCCCGGTGTATAACACTCAAGCCCAGCGACATCATGACGCAAACTCAGAGTCTCCCCTGCCGCACCGAGTATGACTTCCTGACCGGCTACGAACCCCGGTAACCTCAAACTATGGATAGCTATGCCGTCCATCTCCCCTCCTCGTGTATTACTGAGCATATTTTGCTGAACTCCAGGATACACGAACGGTCCACCATGCGTCTCCGACATGGCTCTAGCTGTAGCCATAGATGTGGCCGAAGGGGCGCCAGCCTTCTCATCGTTGTGCATTTCAACGATCTCGGCATGGTCGAAGAACCTGGCAGCAAGCCTCGACAGATGTATCAACAGTGCCGACCCTATAGAGAAGTCGGGTGACACTATCACGCCCACGCCATTGGCCTGACAGAGTTGCTCAATCTCACGTAAGTTAGCTTCGGAAAGGCCCGTCGTACCTATCACCATGCTGACCTTCTGCTTGATGGCGACACGAGCGGCTGCGATTGAAGCCTCGGCGTCCGTAAAGTCCACCACCACATCAGCATTG
>PWZA01000021.1 GCA_003567655.1 Dehalococcoidia bacterium | reverse complement strand
TGTACAATAGTGTCGTTCACTAACAAGTAATACTACGGCGCGGTGGTGGAATTGGTAGACACGCTAGTCTTAGGAACTAGTGCCGCAAGGTGTGAGAGTTCGAGTCTCTCCCGCGCCACCAACTCGACAACGTACAAAGAGCTCAGTTTATTTTTCTGCAATCAAGTGGCAGAAAAATACTGAGCTCTTTTTGTTGTCTCGTTTTTCCGTTTTGCGAATCCCCTCGCAAAACGGGTTCTGGCGGTGTCAGAATTTCCAGTGCTCCTGCAACGTATCTCATATACGTTTTAGTCCGCGCTTCAATTCTTCCTACCCAGAAATAAAATCTGCCTATTCTGGTCGGCGGGATAGAGAGACGAAAAGTCTATCCGCCAATCGGCGGAAGTCTCTCCCGCGCTACCAACTCGACAACGTACAAAGAGCCCGGTTTATTTTTCTGCAATCAAGTGGCAGAAAAATACCGAGCTCTTTTTGTTGTCTCGTTTTTCCGTTTTGCAAATCCCCTCGCAAAACGGGTTCTGGCGGTGTCAGAATTTCCAGTGCTCCTGCAACGTATCTCATATACGCTTTAGTCTGCCCTTCGATTCTTCCTACCCAGAAATAAAATCTGTCTATTCTGGCATCAATAGTGGACGAGAAGTCTATCCGCCAACCGGCGGAAGTCTCTCCCACGCCGTCAAAACGATAGACCAACTAGTCTGCTTTTTGGGTCAAGCTCAAAAATTCGCTGGATTTTTCAATACGCAAGTCGACTTGCGTATTGAATTAACGTTGATGCACGTAGAATTATTCGGTCTCATTTGCACAATACTTGACGCGTCAAGTATTTTTTCGCGAATGACAGCACGCGCATCTGTTACAATAGGGTGCAAGATGAAACTATCAACTGACTCGTATAAGGGTGCACGGGATTTTTATCCAGAAGACAAACGCCTACAAAAGTATCTCTTCGGTGTGATGCGCGCTGTTTGTGAGCGATATGGATATGAAGAGTATGATGCGCCAATCCTTGAGCCAACTGATTTATATCTGCAAAAAGGCAACCAGGAAATTATTAATGAGCAAACGTATACGTTTACTGACCGGGGCGATCGGAGCGTGACTATGCGCACTGAAATGACGCCAAGTGTCGCACGGATGGTGGCTGGCAAAAGACAAGAACTCGGCTATCCATTGCGCTGGTACTCGATTCCACAGTGTTGGCGATATGAACGTACACAGCGTGGTCGAGGTCGTGAATTTTATCAACTCAATGTCGACATCTTTGGCGATGCTTCAATCGAAGCAGACGTAGAGGCTATTCGAATTGCCGATGATATCATGAAGGACTATGGCGCATCAGCCGATATGTACGATATTCGAGTTAGCTCCAGAGAGCTTTTGCGTGAACTACTCAGGCAACATGGCTTCGACTCAACGATGGAGTCGACTATTACTAGCGTACTAGATAGCTACAGAAAACCGAGTTTTGACAAAAAACGTACAAAGCTAGATCAAGATAGCCAAACAAAACTGATAGAACTATTAGACTACATACAACAAGAGGACGTGCTACAGCTAGAGTCTGGTAAGCGTTTGGCCAGCATAATCGATGTATTAGAAAAGCAAGACGTTAAGGTAACGCTTGACCCGACAATTACTCGAGGGTTCGATTATTACACAGGTATGGTGTTTGAAGTATTTGATACGCATCCTGACAATAACCGTTCGATGTACGGTGGAGGACGCTACGATAATTTACTCGAAGCTTTTGGCGCTGAACCGTTACCAACGGTTGGGTTCGGCATGGGCGATCACACACTGCAGTGTTTTCTTGAGCTTCATGAGCTTGTGCCCGCCCTCCAGTCACCTACAGAAGTGTATGTGATAGCGATTGGTCAAGAAGCTGTCACGGCGTCTCAGGTCGCAACTGAGCTACGCAGTAAAAACATTAATACAGCCCTAGACTCGACAGGACGAAAACTCGAAAAATGCATCAAAACAGCCGATAAAAAATCAATACCGTTTGTTTTATTTGTAGGAGAAACTGAGCGAAAAGAAAATCGCTATACCTTGCGTCGTTTATCAACCGGCGAAGAGGTAAAAGGTCCGGTTGACGAGCTCGCTCAGGTAGTTTTCGAAGGGTAAAGTTTTTACAGATGCAAATCTGTTTGCTAGGATAGACACTTATGCACGTAAAATTGAACAAACCCACCACCACCAGCGCAGTATTGACTGTGACTGCAGATAAAGAAGAACTAAAGTCAACCCGAGAAGTCGTATTAAAAAAACTTGGCAAAGACGTCAAGGTATCTGGATTTCGGCCTGGCAAAGCGCCTTTGGACATGGTTGAAAAACAAATCAACCAGCAATTACTCCAACAAGAATTTCTAGAAGAAGTTATCCAGCAGTTGTACCCAAAGGCTGCCCAGGATAATTCTGTCCGACCAGTCGATCGGCCGGAGATAAGCATCAAGGCATTTGTACCATTTACTGAGCTTACTTTTGAAGCCAAGGTTGATGTGCTCGGCGAAGTAAAGCTTCCTGATTACAAAAAAATAAAAATGGAGCGCAAGACCGCCAAGGTCACCAAAAAAGATATTGATGAAGTTATTGAAAACTTACGCACCCAATCTGCTGTGAAAGAATCAGTGAAGCGTGCTGCCAAAGACAGCGATCAAGTGCTGATTGATTTCAAGGGCACAGATAAAAAGGGTAAAGCTATCCAGGGAGCTGACGGCAAAGACTATCCACTAGTACTAGGTAGCAACACGTTTATTCCAGGCTTTGAGGAGCACTTAGTAGGGCTCAAGCCAGGCGAAGAAAAAACCTTTGACGTGACTTTTCCGAAAGACTACGGCGTTAGTAGCTTAGCTGGCGAAAAAGTGACCTTTGCCGTGACTGTGAAAGACGTACTAGCAGTCAAAAAACCAGAGCTGACAGATGAATTCGCTAAAACAGTTGGTCCAGTTGAGAGCCTAAAACAGTTACGAGAAGACATCGAAAAAGAACTTTTAAAAGAAAAACAACGCCAAGCAGACCTAGAGTATGAAGGGGAGCTCGTCAGAGAAATAACCAAAAAATCAAAGCTCGAGGTTCCCGATTCGCTTGTCGAAGAGCAAATTGGCCGCATGCTGGATGAACTCAAGCAGAATTTGTCTTATCGTGGTCAGACGATCAAAGAGTTTTTAGAATCAAAAGGCCTAACAGAAGACGAATACAAAAAACAAGAATTACGTGAGCAAGCAGAAGAGCGCGTGAAAGGCAGTATTGTTCTAGCTGAGATCGCGGAGACTGAGAATATTCAAGTTACTCCAGAAGAATTAGAAATTCGCATGCAGGTGCTCAAAGGTCAATATCAGGACCCGCAAATGCAAGCTGAACTAAACAAGCCAGAAGCAAAACAGAATATTGCTTCGCGAATGATGAGCGAAAAAACTGTTGCTCAGCTGGCTTCTTACGCTGCAAAATAGCAATAAAAACCATAACCATTTGCAATAAACTATATTAGATGGTAATATCAGTTTATGGAACGGTTCAAAAGAAACACTCAAGCTCCTAAAGCTACCGTAGAGATTACACAGTCAGCTGAAGCTACACCAACTAGTATTAGGCCTAAAAAAGTCATCGGAGCAATTGGTGCTCGAGTTTTACACAGTTTGGATACAGCTAC
>PWZA01000158.1 GCA_003567655.1 Dehalococcoidia bacterium | reverse complement strand
TGACCGTCATGGTGTCACCATAATACCATATGGTCTGAACCAATGCCACGCAAACAGACTGTGTAAGATAATGGTCGGCGGCTCCAGAAGAGCTCACTATTGCCGCATTACGATACTAAACGTGTGGGTCTCGCCTATCTCCCAGCAGTTATCGAGTGCTTCCATGAGGGTCTGGAGACAAGCATATCGCTCATTGGTGCCACCCATGGTGCGCAGGCGATCGGTCCAGTAATCCGCCAGTCCTCCGGCGCTGGCTATCTCCTGCATTACGTCACTGAGCGCGTTGTGAGACGGGCCTTCGGTGCTAATGTACTCCAAGAAGGCCAGCATCTCCATTACAGATCTGGGGCTGTGAACAGTTGGCCCGTGTTCATCGGGGAGCAGATCCTCGCAAGCCGAGAGCCGGTCTGCGATGGCGTCAAACAAGTCCTGTGCTAGATCATCCTCGCCCAGGAAATCCATATGTATCAGTGGGAGCTCGGCCGAGCCCGTGCCAGCATCGCCCGATGGAGGCTGAAGCCTCAGCGGATAGTATGGGAGGGTCCAAAGGAATGTCCGGATCTCGGCGCCAGTACGTACGACCCCGTGTCCCTCAGCGACCATGAAGGACCTGTCGCCTGGCTTAAGCCACGAAGGGGCCAGCCCCCGAGCGGTCAAGGTGACTTCCACATGGATTGCTCTGTCTTGGATGTCGCTCGCGATGTTGGTCAGAACCTGATCCCAATCCAGCTCCTTTGCTGTGGCAGGTGCTTCCTTAAGCCCTTGAATCGGGAAGTATTCGCATAGATGGCAGGGCACGCCCTGCATTTGAACTACGTTGGAGAAGTTCGCATCGTGGGTGACAAGAGTTACGGGGATAGACCTGACCAGTTGATGGCACTCCTTGGTGAGTAACAGCAGCTTTGCATCCGAACGCTTGAATGCTGTCACTAGGTCTTGCAGTTGTTCGAGCTCGGGGTCGAGGATATCTTTGCGGGGAGAAGGAACACCTATGGCCCAGCCATGCCGGATCGGGATCCCTTCTGTGATAGTGCCCAGGCTAAATAACTTCGCCATGCCCTCTATGGCTACCTTAGCCTTGTCGCGTGATGCGACTCTCTCCTTCGTCCCTTCCTTACTGGAAATATGCTCCAGCTCCTGAAACAAGGTATCTGAGAGAACAAAGAGGTTCTGGCCGCCAGGTTCGACCCTCCAGTCACTAGGGTCTGGGTTGTCCATAACTATGTTGGTGTCCAAGATCAGTACACGTGACGGTCGCAGGGTGTCTACCGAATGGGAGACCTTGGATAGATCGAAGATATCCGACATATTCACCTCCGGCGAACTGTGTTGGTCGATATTGTAGCACAAACTCAGGTTTGGCCGATTCAGTCATCAAGTTCTGTTACCGTCTCCGTGTCTCACAGGTGCGGCGTGATAGGAGTAGCCTGTCATCCAGTCGGTCTGGGTACAGGCCTGCGGAGCGGGCGCGGTCCGGACTGCCGCTGGCTTTCCAGAGTCTACCCCGCGATTGGGGAGGCCTTACTTCACAATAACCTGCGCTCTGAGAGGCCACTTGATGGTTCGGCGCCTCCCCCAAAGACGCTGATATGGGTTCTCTTGAGAGTACAATCATTATCAAGGGGGCTAGAATCGATCTCAGCGCTATGAGTTTGACAATTCTGGCTTGAGTGGTAGAATCTATGTAGAGGATAAGCAAGGACTGATGTATGGTTAGTAACACTTTTCGGTTCAACCGGGTCAAGGCTATTGAGACCATAATATACCTAGCGCATAGGGTGTCTGAATCAGACATATATGGCATCTGCAAATTGTTGTACCTTGTAGATAAGACCAGTCTAGAGAAGTACGGAAGGTTTGTCTTTGGGGAATCGTATTATGCCATGGTGGAAGGAGCTACCCCTTCAAACGCCTACGACCTGTTAAAGGGCGCTGCTGAGGGAGGCGTTGCTGGGCTCAAGGTAGAGGGCAACCGGGTTGTGGCGGTACGCGATTGTAATCTAGATTATCTGAGTGCATCAGATGTGGAATGCTTAGACCAGATCATCAGCTTGTATGGGGCGGCACCTAATTGGAGGAGGAGGGAGGAGGCTCATGATGAAGCTTGGAGGGAGATTTGGGCAGAGAGGGGAGACAGGAGGAGTGTGCAAATGCCGGTTGAGACTATTGCTAGGTTGCTAGCCGACTCAGATGACCTGGTTGATTATCTGGCCAATCGAGACACAACATAGTGGCTGCATGTCGCTCATGGCATATTTACCACGTTAAGCAATGCCGTCATGCGCGTCCATCTCCCAAGGATAAGTTCATCGTTCTAGTGTGCGAAGATGAGAGCCCAATGGGCTTCTTCATAAACTCCAGTATCAACCCCTTCATTCTGAAACGACAACACCTTCTAGCCTGCCAAGCCAAAATAGAAGCAGCACAGTATGAGTGCTTGCCTCGGGCATCCTATGTGGACTGTGTAGAGCTGTACCCATTTGAGGTCGATGAGCTATCTGATATGCGGGACCCGATCAACGACGGAACAAAGCTGGAAATCCAACAGGCTGTAGCCAAGTCTAAGACGATTGAAAGGCGCTATCAGAGAATGATCCTTGGTTCTTGAACATTGCTCCCACCTTGCCTTGATACCCCTCGGTTCGCTATGGTCTAAGTTGACTGTGCTAGGGCGACTTTGCGCGTTGCATATGAGCCAGTAGATTCATGCGCTTCGCCACGATTATCACACTCTGAGAGGCCGTAATGCGGCCGTTTCCGAGGCCGTGAGTGTAATCCACACAGGAGGGGTTGACTTGTCCTAGCATCTCACATACTATCTTCGATATCAGTACTGAATGAGGCGAACGATGGGGACAAGGCCACTAATAGGAACTATCTTATTGAGTATCATGCTGGTGTTCTCACTCCTGCTACTCATGATAGACACGGACCTGATTGCCCTGGCAATTCCTGTCATGATTGCAGGTGGTGGCGGCATAATCTACCTGGCGCTTTGGAGACCAGGAGGACAAAGCATGCGAGACAGGCCTCACTTGATGCCAGCCTTGGTTGCAGCCACGATGCTCGTTGTCGCTGTAGCTGAGTTACCGTACGGCTATTATCAGATACTGAGATGGGTAGTGTGCGGAGTTGCCATATACATTGCCTATATGTCCTACCGATGGGGGAAGGTCTGGGCCACTTGGGTGTTCGGGTTTCTTGCTGCTTTGTTCAATCCGATTGTTCCCGTGCATCTGACAAAGGAGATTTGGCAGCCAATAGATACCATATCTGCCATGTGGTTCTGGTCAAGCACCCTCTTCCTCAAAGAACCAGGCCGAGTACAGGAAGATAGCTAGACGGAAACGGCATCCCCACGAGTGGAGACGCTCGGCCTTACATTAAGTGCGCTCTGAGAGGCCGAAGAAAGGGGTTGTTCTGCCCTGGGAGGCATAAGTGGGTTATGCCCGGGCAATCTCGAGGGTTGATAGGCTTGACATAAAGTCACAGAACATAGCTAAAACGTTTCAGTGTGTTGTGACCATGCCATGCTCATCTTCCTGTAGATACACCAACCTGTGTCCATGCACTTCTTCCAATAACGTACCCCATTGATGAAGGTGATAAACACGGCTATGGTCAGATTCCGTTACAAGCTCATTCCATTTAGCC
>PWZA01000230.1 GCA_003567655.1 Dehalococcoidia bacterium | reverse complement strand
TGGATGTGCTCAATAAGGAGGCCAGGCGCTGCATTGGTAATCTGCACAATATCAACCTGCAGCGAGCCGACCGGATGGGAATGTACTTCAGCCTGGAGTTGAGGGTGCCTTTCCTGGATGTAGCTATGATTGACCTTTCCATGAAGATTCCTCCCGAGCTCAAGATTCGCGAGTCCGAAAAGGTGGGAGATAGGATTGAGAAATGGATCCTACGCAAGGCCTTTGAAGACACGAATTATCTCCCCGACGAGATCCTGTGGCGTTATAAAGTCCAGTACACTCAGGGAGCGGGCTGTGAAGATCTGGGAGAGAAGCTGGCTCAGAGTGAGATTAGCGAAGACGAGTTTCAGCGCATAAAGGCTGAGAATCCCCGGGCGACTATCAATAGTAGAGAGGCGGCTTATTACTTCAAGGTCTTCCGTCAGTATCATCCCCAGGACTCAATACTCGGTTCTATTGGAATCTGGACCGGGTTTGATTTTGCTGAGGAGAGAGAACGGGTTCGCGGCACCATGGACGGTACCCTCAAGCATAGCAGCTAGGCAAAGGAGGAGTAGGGCAAGGCTACACAGGGTCTGCCCTCTTGTATCTGATGAGATTGACTGTTCTCGGCTCCGGCGGATGTATGGTGATCCCCAAACCACTTTGCCAATGCCGTATCTGCCGGGAAGCTAGAAAGAAGGGTGCTCCCTATGCCCGGGCAGGTCCCTCGGCTTTTCTTCATGATATCAACCTCCTCATCGACACGCCTGCGGAGATCTCGTGCATGCTGAATCGCTCCCGCATCCGCCACATTGACTATCTAACCTTCACTCATCTTGACCCCGACCATGTGGAAGGGTTTCGGATGGTGGAACAGATCACCCTGGACTTTCGCACATGGCATGCGTATCCTGAGAAACAGATATGCTTACTTCTACCCGAGGAGTTGAGCCAAAGGCTGCCTAGCATACACTCTCAGTATGGTCCACTGGTTGATGCCTATGAAAACCGAGGGTTTATCCGTCGCAAGACCTTTGAAAGTAGAGTTCAGATAGGCCCTGTAAGTATTGACGCTCTACCGGTAGATCGCGGTGAACAAATAGCCTTCGTGTATGTCTTTCAAAGAGCCGGTCGCAGAATTGTCTATGCCCCGTGCGATCTTAAGCCATTCCCGGAACACAGAAGTGAGGTTAAGCGCCCCGATCTTCTCGTCGTCCAGCCGGGAATATTCGAGAGCGGCCTGAGACACCGCTTCGAGTATCCGGTGGACCATATCTCGAGAAGTACTTTATATACCTTTGAGGAAACTCTTGAACTGGCGGCGCGTATCGAGGCTAAGAAGGTTCTATTTGTTCATCTTGAGGAGTACTGGAATCGCAGCTATGATGACTATCGTGCCATGGAGTCGGACGTCTTCAGCTTTGCCTATGATGGCATGCAGGTTGAGGTCTAGCGCGACGTATTCTGTCTCGAGCATCACTCCCTTCTGCTCAGGTAGCATACAGCAGGGGCGCTAGCCTCCCGTCGGTCACAGACCCGGGCATCAGCGCCAGAGTCTTTGTCGGTTTGTCCGGCCCCTTAGGCCGTGCACTACCGGTTGCCGGCTTATCTCAGTTCGCCCTTCACTCTATCTATCAGTTCGACAAAGCTCTGGTTGTACCTTCTTCCATGCTCGGAGAGGAAATCCTGCCATTGAGGAATTTGCTTTATCGCCTCATCGACAGTCAGTTGCATTAGCACTGTGCGTTGTCCTTGCTGAACCTGCTTAACCTGCAGTTGGGGATTCCTCTCTACTTCTGTTTTTACTCTGCTATAGGCTTGCTCCATTTCTGCCTCATAGCTCCTCTGCAGATCATGGATGAGGTTGAGATTCATCTCAACTGCAGATGTATTCGGTGCATCCTTCAAGGTCTCTATGCCGAGAATGCCATCCCTTCTCTTCTTTAGTTCGTCTGCAGCGCTCCCAAGACTCATCGAGTCCAATAGCCCAAACTGGGCTTCCCTCAAGAGAGATGGTCTGCCCTCGGCCTTTAGCGTCTTCCACAATCCTTCGGCGTCGATTTGACCTTGATAGAAATCTGAGAGCAGAGAAATCAGTTTTTCGGAGTCTGCCATCCTTTCCTTCTCATCCTGAGTCAACTTGCCGAGCTTGGCCAGTCTGTCTCTCGCTATCGGCGGAAGGTCTTTCTCCCAGTTCTCCATTGACTACCTCCTTAGGTCATTAAAACTCCAATACGAAACTAACAAATGTGTACTACCTATTGCAGGAAAAGAAACAGCACATATAGTATATAATAAAGACGGTTCTTGGGGAGAGTGATGGCAGTCAGGATTTATCAGGAGCCACAGCTTGAGCAACCGGTTATGTTGGTTAGTGGCCCGGGATCGGGAACACCGGTATGATTGCCGTCGATAACTCAGAAGGAGTGCTGGGGGCTGAGGAGTTCGCCGAGATTGAGCCTGGGGCTTGATTTTGGCTATGTAAACGAGGAAATTCGAAGGCAAAATGAACAACTCGCCCGAGCAAGGTCCTTCTCCCCCGAAGTGGATGACTGTATTCGCAGATTGGAGAGCAGTCTTATGCTGACTGACGAAGAAAACGGGGTCTTGATCAAGAAGATCGGCGAGGCTCTTAAGGACGTGGGCTGAGCCTTACTCCGAGGAAAGGATTCTATGGGAGTGCTAGCCAAGGTTAAGAGTGCAGCGGCCGTAGGCTTGGAGGGAGCAGTGGTAGAAGTGGAGGTTGATATATCGCCAGGGTTGCCTTCTTTCACTATAGTCGGATTGCCGGACAAGGCAGTTCAGGAGGCCAGGGAACGGGTAAGGTCAGCGATAAGAAACTCCTATTACAAATTCCCTAATAGGCGCATCACTGTCAACCTTGCTCCCGCCGATTTGAAGAAGGAGGGCCCGGCTTATGACATGGCTATAGCCATAGGCATTCTCATCAGTTCGGAGCAACTGAATGCCGACCTTTCGCAGAGTATCTTCTTAGGTGAACTCTCTCTGGACGGCAAGCTTCGTCATACGCATGGGGTATTGCCTATGGTAGCTCTGGCCAAGGATAGAGGCATCTCTGCCGTGTATGTGCCCCAGGATGATGCTAAAGAGGCTTCTCTGATAAAGGGTATAAGCATATATCCCGCCGAATCGTTGGCGCAACTGGTGGCTCATCTACAGGATGGAGCGCAGATCCAGGAGTACCAGAGCAGGGTGGATTGGTGCGCGCAGTGTTGTCCCGATCACACTACGTTCGATCTCGTCTATATTAAAGGCCAGGAGCATGCCAAGAGGGCACTTGAGATAGCGGCATCGGGAAGACACAACATCCTTATGTGTGGCCCTCCGGGAAGCGGCAAGACCATGTTAGCTCGTTCGCTGCCATCCATACTGCCGTTGCTTACCATGGAAGAAGCGATAGAGGTAACCAAGATCTACAGCGTCAGTGGCTTGTTGCCACATGACACACCGATAATTGTCGGACGTCCTTTCCGGTCGCCTCACTATACGATTTCGCATGCCGGACTTGTGGGGGGTGGCCAGTGGCCGAGGCCGGGAGAGATAAGCCTCGGGCATCACGGAGTGCTCTTCCTGGATGAGTTCCCCGAGTTTGGGCATGTCACGCTGGAATCTCTGCGTCAGCCTATGGAGGATAGGAGTGTCACGGTCAGTCGTGTGCATGGCAGTGTTACTTTCCCGGCTAGCTTCATGCTGGTCGGGGCTATGAATCCCTGCCCCTGTGGGTATTATGGTGATCACTTTAGGGAGTGCAAATGCTCGCATGGGGAGATCTCGCGCTATCACAGAAGGCTGAGCGGTCCTCTGCTGGACCGCATTGACATATTCGTTGACGTTCCCCATGTTGATTACGAGAAACTCACTGAAAACAAGCCTTCGGAAGGGGCGGAAAAAGTAAGGGCAAGAGTCAGGGCTGCGCATGAGATACAGCTTGCGCGTTTCAGGGGCACCAAGCTACGGTGTAATGCCGATATGACTCCCAAGGAAGTTAAGGAATTCTGCATAGTAGAACCGGCGGGACAGAGTCTGTTGCGCACTGCCATGAAACAACTCCACCTTACCGGACGTGCGTTTCACCGCATCCTCAAGCTTTCGCGGACCATTGCTGATCTGGAGCATAGCGATACCATAAGGACACACCATATGGCTGAGGCTCTGCAGTATCGGCATAAAGACATGACCTGGATCTGATCGTGCTCAATATGAGTGTCAGGACAATGGCATTTGCGTTTAACGGCAGGTCGCCGGGGCTTGAAGGGCATCGCTGCAGCAAACGTCGGCCAAGCGTTTCTCTCTGCGGGCGTACCCTGAATGCGCTACCGAGTTAATGGACATCCGGCGTATAGGGCCTTCTCGGGTGCTCCGTAAGCGACATCGTGTCTCTGTCAGACTAGTTAGTGCCCGAACCGTCGAGCATGGGCATTGACGGCACGCTTACCGCTGTGGGGCTGCGAACTGCGGCGGTTTGGCAGGGCGTTTGGCGAGTCGTTATAATGCGGCCGGGCAGGCAGTTCAGAGAGGAGTTGCAGCAAGAATTTTTCAAGGAAGCAGGGTGAGCGTTTGGCTGATTCACTCTGGGTGTCAAGGAGGTAGGGACAATGAAACGAAATGGAAAGACAGCGGTCAGAGGTGCCAGCAAGAAGGTAAGAACACAGTTCGTCGCGGGAGTCCTTGTGATTGTGCCTATCGCGGCCGCCGTGCTGATACTGCGCTGGCTCTTTCTGTACATCGACAGCATTCTACAACCTGTAGCCAAGAGCCTTTTTGGTTATGAGGTTGCCGGTTTGGGCTTCGCCCTGACGGTCGTGCTCATCTTTGTGACGGGAATTGTGGCGACGAGTGTTGTTGGCAAGAGACTCGTTGACTATGGGGAGTCTCTGCTGGCAAAAGTGCCGCTGTTTCGTTATCTTTACACAAGTATCAAGCAGATAATGGTAAGCTTCACCACGCCGAGCGATACCAGATTTCTGCAGGTGGTCCTGGTCGAGTTCCCGAAAAAGGGGATGCGTGTATTGGGATTTGTGACCTGCGAATCACGACTCCACTCGGGTGAGAAACTGCTAAACGTGTTTATACCGACCTCGCCGAACCCGACATCTGGCTATCTGGAGATAGTAAGAGAAAGCGATGTTATACGCACCAACATATCTATTGATGATGCGTTGAAGATGGTCCTATCTGCCGGCAAAGTGTCGCTTAACGAGGTAACCGACCGGCTGGGTGCCGAGGTGTCTGAGTGCTGAGCATCGCGATTATACCATATCGGTGGCCGCTGAGCGTTCTCGAATCTGCTTGTTCTATATGGACTAACTCGGAGCAGTTCACTGCTCCGAGTTAGTCAAACCGGACGATGCGTACTGCAGTATCTTATCCATGTCTATTAGCGCGGTTCACCGGCAGGACAGGCCCGCTATGATATGATCCATATCACTCCGCCGATGATCAGGAGCATTATACCGACGATAATGGAGATCCTCCCTCCTATTTGCCAGGCGCTTAGCCACGGGCGGTCCGGATCCCGAGTGAGAGACTCCTTTATGTCCCTCCTACGCAATAGGATTGAGTCATAGTATCTCTCCTTCTCCCGCTTGTTCCAGATAATTAGAACAATACCAAGAAGGGCGAAGAAGCCTCCCATAGCCATGATCGCCTGGTAACTAGCCAACGGCATTTTCCTAGCCCCTCCTCAACAACCTGATAGTCTGGCAGTGTCCCTACTTGATCTCTACTGTTGCACCGGCATCTTCTAGCTTCTGCCTTATCGTTTCGGCTTCTTCCTTGGGCACGCTTTCCTTCACCAACTGGGGAGCAGCTTCCACGAGGTCTTTGGCTTGCTTCAGGCCCAGAGTGGTGATCTCACGCACTGCTTTGATAACCTCAATCTTCTTCTCGCCGAAACCCTTCAACGTGACGCTGAACTCCGTCTTCTCTTCGGCTGAGGGTGCTGCTTCTGCTGGCTCGCCGGGAGCGGCTGCAGGTGCTGCGGCTGCTGCCGGAGCGGCACTCACCCCGAACTCGTTCTCAAGAGTCTTAACCAAATCAGCCAGATCCAGCACGGTCATGCTCTTGATGGCATCAATGATCTCATCCTTTTTCAGGACCTTAGCCCCTGTCTTGGATTTCGCGGGTTCCTTAGCCTCTTTCGGCTTAGCTTCAGCCTTCGGCTTCGCAGGTTCCTTCACCTCCTCTTCCTGAACTATCGTCTCCGTCTCCACAACTTCCTTAACCTCTTCTTCCTGAGCCGGCTTCTCTGTCTCCGCTGGTTCCTGGGCCGCCTTCTCCTTAACCGTTTTCTTCGCCCTTGAGGCCTTCTTTGCCCCCTCGTCCTTGACTTCCTTCTCTGATTCCTCTGCTGGCATGATGTCCTCCTTCGTTATTGTTTGGCCTGTTGAGCCATGTTCTGCAATACATATATTAGCCCCCTCATTGGAGCAGCAAGCACATTATGTAAACGGGCAACAGGGGTCTGCAATTGGCCGATCAGGCTGGATACCAGGATGTCCATGGACGGGAGATTAGCCAGGCCTACTACCTCCTCGGGAGCCAGAACACGGTCTCCTAATAGCCCTCCCCTGATCCGGAGAGGCGACGAGGCCGACTTTATGTACTGGTTCAGAATCCTAGCAGTGTTAGCTATCTCATCGTATCCGAAGGCGAGACCAACCGGCCCCTCGATTATCTGCATAAGCCTCATCATACCGGCATCGTCCGCAGCACTATAGACCAGAGTGTTCTTGACGACACGATACTCGATATTGGCGTTCGCCAGGGTGTGGCGTAGCTCAGTCATCTGCTTGCCACGCATGCCCTGGTAGTTAGTAGAAATGATAATGGCGCTTCTCGATAATGCATCGGCCAGCTCGCTTACGACCTTCGTCTTCTCTTCTCTTTGCATTTTCAGCCCCTCTCTGCTTTCTTCCTATAAAGGGAGAGCAAGCATATAACAAAAAATCCCCGTGCCACGTGACACAGGGTTAGCCTTAGCCTCGGCAGGCAACTCTTTTAAACCCCATGGGTACCTGCTGTCACTGGCGAGGGATTATTATAGCACACAGAACTGCTGATTGGAACAAGTATCCTCAGGTCTGGTTCATTTCACTTATGCAATCAAGAAGTGCTAGAATTTGACTCGCCGCGAGGGCTAGAAATGGGCGATATTCTTGATGAAGTTACGGCTTTTGTCAGGTGCAGGGATTGTCCCTGGTACAAGAATTGCCTGACTCCGGTCGTGATCGGCAATGAGGACATAAGGCAGTTCAGAATTGTCATGCAAGGGGGCGATCTCCCCGAGCAGGCTACGAACGAGCTGGACCGGCTAACGGAAAGCATGGCTTCTTTAAGCCAGGAGATGATCCTGCAGAGCTGTCCCGTATTCACCCAACGGCTTAAGGGAGATGCCAGGCTTGCCGGGTGGATCAAAGAACTGATGAAGAGTTGGGGGGATTCAGGGGAGTATAATGAACGACCTGGTCAGGAGCCCTGATACGTTCAGTCTGAGGGGCGCCAGCGCCGCTACAAGAGTTCCCGCGGCTGCGGGCTGTTTTCTTGATGGAGGCATACACATATGTCAGAGCAGTTGGGTAGAATAGAAAGGCCGGATGCGGAGCGTTTCAAATCGGGGAAGAAGCTCTACCTCGTTCCGCTTGTCTACTCGAGTGAGGAAGCTCCGGATGAGTACAAGGAGAAGTATGGCCGTTATTGGAGACAGGTGACGGAACATCTGCGCAATCTGGAGTCCAAGATAGGAGGCGTGAAGCGGGTTTATCATGAATCGGTTTTTCAGGCTGGCGAGGATGGCGTAACAGCTGTGAAAAGACTGAACCAGGGGAGCTACGAAATCGCCCGCAATGAGTGCGATCAGGGCGCCGTCTTTGAGCCACTTGAAGAGAAGGGGTTACTGGAGGAGGTCATGGATTGGCAGAGGTGCCTTATGATGGGCTTTATGAGTGAGAAGGTAGAACGTATGGTATTCGACTTCTACCTCGAGGCGGGTAAGAAGAGGAATGAGGCTCTGTCTAAGAGAATAGAGGATACACTTAAACATGACGAGGCCGGGCTTCTCTTCATCAGAGAAGGACATCAGGTACAGTTCCCCGCCGACCTGCAGGTTTTCAGTATCTCGCCCCCAGCCCTGGATGAGATACACCGCTGGCACCGTGACCAAGCAAGGCCGGTAACTGAAAAGCCAGCAGAGGAGAGTAAGGATAGGCCCGAGGAAGAACTCAAAGAGTCTGACAGGAAGACTCGAAGAAGGAGAAAGAGGAAGACCGCCGAGTAGTCCTGTTCTGAGCGGGAATGCTATGATTGTGAGAAAGCCTGCTGTTTCCGGCGTTTTCTATGCGGACACCCCCGCAGCGTTAGGGGAACAGATTAAGTGGTGCTATAAACACGAAATGGGGCCCGGAGCGATGCCCCGTGTCAATAGCGAGGGGCCTAGAGAAATCGCAGCTATGGTTGTGCCTCACGCTGGTTATTCTTATTCCGGGCCGGTTGCAGCACATGCATATAAGGAACTCGCCGGTGACGGAAGACCGGATGCCGCAGTCATAATCGGCCCTAACCATACGGGTTACGGGCATCCAGTTTCGGTATCGGTGGAGGCCGCCTGGAACACTCCCCTGGGTGATGTAGAAGTAGACGAGGTGCTGACCCGAAGCCTTTTGGGGGACGTGATTAAAGCGGATGAGACAGCCCACGTATACGAGCATAGCATCGAAGTGCAGTTGCCGTGGCTTCAGCATCTCTACGATGGTATAAGAATCGTGCCCATCTTGATGCTGGCTCAAGATGTAGAGACTGCCCGGTCAGTAGGCAGGGCCATATCCCGTTTAAGTGCCGACGTGGTTGTTATAGCCAGCAGTGACCTTACGCATTACGAGCCGCATCCGATAGCTATCGATAAGGACAGATCGGTGATGGAGGCCATAGTCGATCTTGATGAGGACGAGCTATATGAACTTTGCGAGCGCCTTGACTGCACAATGTGTGGGTATGGTCCGGTGGCTTCGGTTATTGTTGCGGCGAAAGAGATGGGAGCAAACAGGGCCAGTCTGCTGAAATATGCTACAAGCGGAGACATTAGTGGCGATTTCTCTCGTGTGGTTGGCTATGGCTCCATCGTGCTGAGGCGGTAAACAAGACGTCATCAACGAGAGGTGATGATCTCGCCTCTCACTCGTCCGTCGATCAACAGTATCCCGTAGGAGTCGGCTGCCGCTCCCGGGTTGAAGAACAGAATACCATCGATTATCTCATTCCTGGACTGGTGTGAGTGGCCATAGACGATTATGTCCACCTGCTTTCCATCGAATGCTCTCTTTACCCTTTCAAGGATGTCCCAGGGACTACCTGAGCCATGTGTTATGCCGATCCTCTTGCCCTCTATCTCCAGTACGTCACTGAGCGGGAGTATAGTCCTCAGTTGTACTGAGTCCATATTGCCCTGCACTGCCTTCACCTCTTTGAGTTGCTTCAACTCCCTTAACGCCTTCACATCGACAATATCCCCGGCGTGAATCACCAGATCTGCTGTCGATATGGCATCGACTATCTTCTCAGGGATGTCCTGAAGTCGATTTACATGAGTGTCAGCGAGTACAACTATACGCATGACGAGCCCCGACGAACTCGATAGGCCAATGATACCATCTCGGTGATGGACCGGAAAACCCGTATACTAATGGTCGTGGGCGGTGACCTGTCTTACCATTTGTATGGTCCTGTCTACGCTGGACAGGGAGAAGGATAATCCCAGTTGCCTCAGCTCTTTGTAGCCTAGCCCCTCGAACAGTTTTCGTCCGGCTACCCTGGTCATCTCATCATAGATGGCCGGCCACTCGCAGGTTCGCCTCTGCGCACAAAATAGAACAAACTCACGAAGCTTGGGAGGTACTTCATCCACGATGCTGCCATTCTACGATCGCAACCCCCGGTTTAACAAGCATGCTCATAGCTGCTGGGATGACATCCCTCCCCTCCATCCTGCCTTAGATCATGGCCTCGTCAAGGCCTGAACCTCATGCTTCTCGTTTGCCACACAGGGGCGCTGGAGGAATTTTGGGCGAGTGAACCTGTAAGCCGAGTTCTGTACCCCGATTGCCTCGGGGCAGTGACCATCCATCTAGCCCCGGTGTTGCCACCGGGGTCAAGCGACCAACCCGAGGGCATCGGTCGAGCGCTTTAGACTCACCATGGAGCCCGTAGGCCTTGAGGTGAGTCGGCCCTCTTATTCGGTCTTGCTCCGGGTGGGGTTTGCCCAGCCAGCTAGTCTCCTAGCTGCTGGTGAGCTCTTACCTCACCATTTCACCCTTACCGGAGCCGGCATTGCCGACCACCGGCGGTATGTTTCTGTGGCACTTTCCGTAGAGTCACCCCTCCTGGGTGTTACCCAGCACCCTGCTCGATGGAGCTCGGACTTTCCTCCCCGGAAACAATATCCAGAGCGGTCACCCGGTTTACTCGCCCGAATCCATTTTATAGTCAACAGGAGCAAAGGTCAAACTCAGGCAGGCTACTCTGAGTAGCATCCGTCCATTGTTCTCTTAGTCCTTTAGTGCCACACTCTGTATTACATGCTCAACCTGCACCGTCGCAGCGAATTCCATTGACGGTGTATGCTGGCCGCTAGCTCGCAAGGGCCATGACTAAAGTACTGGCAGGGGATTACTTTTAGGCGATTGACTCGTATTTGAATGAAAGATAGTATCACTATATTCGAGCGGTTTCAAATGGTATCGAGAGGAGATACATGGTGCCTACGGTGGTTGACGGAAAGACTTACTACAGAACGGCTGAGGCTTGCCAGAGGGTGGGTATAAGCAGGGCCACTTTCTTCCGATGGCTGAGAGATGGATCGTTTCCTGATGTGAAGAACCTCGACAGGAGAGGTTGGAGGCTTTTCACGGAAGGTGACCTGAAACGGTTAAAGCGGTTTCGGGTCAGCTGATACATGAGAATGCAGATATGTCTAGGATTTTCAGAAAGGCCTGGATTTGACTCAAGAGATTCCGCGTTCAGGTATCTTCATCGAGGGCAGAATGGACATTAAGAGCGCGACATGGCCGGCTAGAAAGAGGCGTCTCATTGTGGGCTTAGCCGTTGCTGCCAGCATCGGGTTAGCATTTTCTGTTGCTTTCTGTGCCGGCCTGCTTCACAGCATGCAGCTGCAGAGTAGCGATCTCCTGTTCAGGGCAACGACTCTTTATCAAGCGGGGGAGAGCGACGACAGGATTGTCGTCGTTAGCATCGATGACAAGAGCCTGGAACAACTGGGACACTTCTCTCTGTGGCCACGCTCTCACCACGCCCAGATCATAGATAGACTCGTTGAGGCCGGAGCTCGAATAGTCGTGTTTGATATCCTTTTTGCCGAACCGATGCCAGGCGACGAGACGCTGGCAGCATCCATCAAGGAGGCCGGAAATGTCATTCTGCCTGTCGTGCACGTGCCGCAAGGCAGTAGATCAGCAGCCACAGACTCCCCGGATCATCAATCAGGGGCTTTTCTCAGACCCGTGGCGATTCTTGAAGAGGAAGCGGCCGCCCTGGGGCATGCCAGTGTCTTCCATGATACCGATGGAGTAGTTAGGCGGTTGCCGACCGTTATCGCAGATCAGGATGGCTCTCAGCCCGCTTTGGCTCTGGCTGCTGTGGCTAAATACCTTCGACGTGCGGATGTCATTGAATCCCCGATTCAGGACAACGCGCTTGCATTGGCCGGCCGGTCCATACCGATCAGCGGCGGCAACGCGATGCTCATTAACTACACAGGAGGCAGTGACGAAGCCGGTAGAATCGTTAACTTCGAAAGTGTGTCCTACGTCGATGCCCTACGGGCTGGCATTGATCCTGAGTTCTTTGAGGATAAGCTCGTAATCATAGGAGTCACAGCGAGCGGGATGGGAGATGCTTTCTGGACACCGATGGCCGAGATGATGCACGGCGTCGAGATACATGCCACGGCAATTCATACCATTCTGAGCGACAACTTTCTTAGGCCCGCCCCGGCAGGCATACACATTGCGTCGATTCTGATACTGGCGCTTCTTTGCGGGTTGGTGGTGTTGCGCCTTCGTCTGTTGTGGGCTGCGGTGTCTGCCGCACTGCTTTGCTTTGCCTATCTGCTGATAGCCTCTTCTCTCTTTGACCATGGCATCATCCTCAACGTATCTTATCCGCCCTTGACTGTGCTTGGAGCGTTTGTGGGGATGAATATCTACAGCATTGCCCGGGAGCGGTCTGAGAAGAGGGAGTTGACCAAGACCTTCGGTCGATATATCTCGCCGGCAGTAGTTGATAGGACACTGGCCGCATTGGAGGAGGGCAAGCTGAGGCTGGGAGGCGACGAGCAGGAGGTAACAGTAGCCTTTGCTGATATGCGCGGCTTTGTAGGTGCATCTGAGAAGATGCGGCCAGATGAGTTGGTCAGAGTGCTGAATACCTATTTGTCCAAGGTTATAGAGGCAGTGATCAACCATGACGGGATGATAAACAAATTCGGCGGAGATAGCGTTATGGCGGTCTGGAATGCGCCCACTGCGTGTGAGGGACACTCACTGCTGGCGGTTAGGGCGGCCATTGATGCTCAGCATGCTGTAGAGCAGTTGCATGAGGATATGACAATACCCAAGATGGACTTTGGTATCGGCATCAACACCGGTCAGGCAGTTGCAGGCAATATGGGCTCTGAAGATAGGCTGGAGTATTCGGTAATCGGCGATGCCGTAAACACGGCTGCCAGGTTAGCGGATGCTACACCCGGCGGTAAGATATGGATTGGTTCCAGTACTTTTGAAATGGTCAAGGATCATATCAGGTCCAGGTCATTGGGTGAGCTAGCAGTGAAAGGAAGGCAAGAATCGGTTCAGGCATACGAGGTCGTTGATGCGCTGGATTTATGGATCAATAAGGAACAAAGTGTAACGAATTATGGATGCCTTTCGTCTTATAGTTAAAGAAAGAAAAGAGATCGGGCAGGCTGCTGGAAGTTCTGTCGTCGATGAGGCTGAAGTCGGCAGGTTGCTGGACGAAGCGGCAGCCGGCGATTTCGAGGCCTTTGGTGAGATTTATGGTATGTATCTTGACCGCATTTACCGCTACATCGTCTGCCAGGTTGAGGATAGGATGACAGCGGAGGATCTTACAGAGGAGGTATTCTTGAAAGCCTGGAAGGGGCTGAGCACATATAGGGGGAAGTCGAAGGCATTCCTGCCGTGGCTGTATCGAATCACTCATAACCATGTCGTTGACCACTGGCGGATCAAGTCGCGTGAAGAGACGCTGGATACGGAGACTGCAGTCGCAGTTGATGGGCCTGAGAGTGAAGTGGAGGAGAAGCTAGTACAACAGGAGCTATTAGATGCCCTAGCCCATCTGCCTCCCCAGCAAGCGCAGGTCATCATCCTGAAGTTCATTGAGGGGCTAGATACTTCTGAGGTTGCACGGATCATGAAAAAGAGCCAGGGAGCCATTAGGGTGATGCAGATGCGTGCCTTGGCCGCACTGCGTCTCAGGCTTAGCTCAAAGGAAGTAGGTGTATGGACAGAAAGCTATCAAAGATCCTAGAGAAGTGCTTGACGCGAATGAGCGATAGCAGCACGATCGAGGAGTGTCTCTCCGAATATGCTGACATGCGTTCAGATCTGGAGCCACTGCTCTACACTGCGCTCTATGTCTCCAGCATTCCCAAGGCGTCAGCTTCTGAGGTCTTTCGCAGGGCTTCAACGGAGCGTTTGGTCACACGACTATGTGAGCAGTCCTCCACGGCTGCTGCACCACAGCCTGCCGGACGATCATTGGCTTCCTGTCTGAGGGGTCAACATGAACAGTCTGCCGTGATCAGCAGGCCACGCAAGGGGTGGATGTACCCCGTTTCGGGAGCGAGGAGGGCTGCCATTCCTGTTGCGTTGTCCCTGGTCCTGGTAATAGTGGGCGTGCTTTTGCTGGCCGGCGCACCGGTCATCTCCCCGCAGTCTATATATCTGGCATCGCAGTGCACGCTCACCATAGTAGATGGTGGTGTCACCATCCAAAGGCCGGGGGCGAGCGACCTGAAACATGGTACTGACGGTATGACCCTGCCGGCCGGCACCGTTATAACAACGGATGTGGATTCGCGGGCGGTGCTCACGTTCTTTGAGGGAAGCACTATCGAGCTTGAGCCCGGTACAAGCATAGAGGTCATGCAGGCTGGACAGACCGATGGGCAATCGACAGGAGTTATCCTGCGGCAGTGGGCAGGCAGAACCTGGAGCCGCGTGACGAAGATGACAGATTCTGGCTCACACTATGAGATAGTGACACCATCGGCCAGTGCTGTGGTGCGGGGCACACTCTTTATGACTGAGGTGGATGAAGCCGGGGCGACAACGGTGCGGACGCTGGAAGGTTTGGTCAGCGTCATCGCACAGGACCAAGAGGTCGAAGTAGCGGCTGGTTATCAGACTGTGGTAGCGGTCGGAGAAACACCGGGTGAACCCACCTGGATCAGGCCGCCGGGTGGAGGGTCGGGTGGCTGGCTACTCCCGCATGGATTGGTATTGAAGAGATGAATGACGAGCAGCTTAATTTGCTTCATGAGGTGGGCAGGAAAGCGGGGTCTGTCTCCAGGCTGACAGAACTGGTAAAACAGATCTCGCAGATGACTCAGCACGCCCTCAGAGGCTCGGCCTCAGCGGTATTGGTGCTTGACGAGGAGGGGCATGAGCTCTCTTTCATGTTTGCCCGGGGTGAGGCAGCCAAAGCCGTGAGGAAGGTGAAACTCAGCGCCGAGTCCGGTATTGCCGGTTGGGTTGCATGTCATGGGGAGCCGGCAATCGTAAATGATGTGAGGAAGGATCCGCGCTTTACCGGTGACGTGGACAACGTCACCGGTTTTGTCACCAGGTCCATCATATGTGCCCCCCTGATGTCCAGGGGGCGGATCATAGGCAGCGTCGAGGTGCTGAATAAGCAGGATGGGACGGATTTTGACGAGCATGATATGGAGACGCTGATGTCGGTGGCATCGACCGTTGCCATGGCTATCGAGAACACAAGACTGCATCATTCGGTTTTGGCCGCATACAAGGGCACAATCAAAGCATTGGCAGGGGCGGTCGACGCAAAGGACCATTATACGCTTGGTCATTCACAGCGTGTAATGGATTACTCGCTGCTCGGCGGCAAGGCGCTCTCCCTTAAGGAGGAGGAACTGGAGGTCATAGAATATGCCAGCATGCTCCATGACATAGGCAAGATTGGCATTGCTGACAGCATAATATGCAAGCCGGGAGGCCTTACTGATGAAGAATGGGTAATCATGGAGAAACACTCTGAGATAGGGGCACGGATGATACAGGATATTCCCTTCCTCGAAAAGCCGAGAAAGCTCATCCTTTATCATCATGAGAGATATGACGGCAAGGGGTATCCCGCCGGTCTGGACGGAGAGGACATACCTATAGGTTCGAGGCTGATAGCTGTCGCAGACGCGTTCGATACCATGACTACCGAACGTGCTTATCGCGCCGCCATGGGTATAGATGATGCTATCAGTGAACTCAGGGTATGCTCGGGAACTCAGTTCTGCCCTGC
>PWZA01000200.1 GCA_003567655.1 Dehalococcoidia bacterium | reverse complement strand
GCCCATTGTGGATGACCCGGCTGAGGCAACGCTTCCCGAGCCGACCAAGAAGACGATGAAGCGGCTGGCCGCGCAGTATTCGGTGGCCATCATCAGCGGCCGTGATCTGGCCGACGTGAAGCATATGGTCGGTATTAAGGACATTGCCTATGCCGGTAGCCATGGTTTTGATATTTCGAGCCCCGGTGACCAACACCGGTACCAGGACCGAGGTACAGACTTTCTCCCGGCACTTGATCGTGCCGAGAAAGAACTGCCGAAGGCAGTGGGAGATATACCGGGGGTGAGGGTCGAACGAAAGCGGTTTGCCATTGCTGTTCATTACCGTCAAGCGGACAGAAGCAAGCTTGGTGAACTCGAGAGGAAATTTGACGAAGTGCTATCTCGCTATCCCGATCTGAGAAAGACAACGGGAAAGGAGATATTTGAGCTCAGGCCTGACATAGACTGGGACAAAGGCACGGCTTTGCTCTGTCTGCTTGAGACGCTATATGCTGACGGCGACCGGGTCTTGCCTCTATATATCGGTGACGATGACACCGATGAGGATGCCTTCCGTGCCATCAGTGACCACGGCATTGCTATTGCGGTCGGTAACGAGAAGCGGCCGACATCTGCTCACTACGCACTGCGTGACCCCGAAGAAGTAGCGTGTTTCCTGCACGACCTGGCGACTCTGGCAGAAACGGAGGCATCAGGGGGGGCCTGGACTCTTGCTTATGAAAGCTACGACACCGAGCACGAGGGCCTGCGTGAGGCACTATGTACTCTGGGTAACGGTTATTTCGCCGCGCGCGGGGCGGCTCCCGAGTCAGTCGCTGATGATATTCATTATCCGGGGACATACGTCGCCGGCTGTTTCAACCGCCTGAAGACCGACATCGCCGGCAAGACTATCGAGAATGAATGCATGGTGAACGTGCCCAACTGGCTACCCGTTACCTTCCGCATCGAGGGCGGAGACTGGTTCGATGTGGAACAAGCCTCTATCCTGGAATATCGTCAGCAGATTGGCCTGCGCCAGGGCGAACTCAGCCGATTGGTTTGCTTTGTTGATGGACATGGACGGCGTACCAGGCTGTTCCAGCGGCGTTTCGTCAGCATGGCAAACCCTCATCTGGCTGGCCAGGAGGTGACGGTAACCGCCGAGAACTGGTCGGGTAGCCTGGAAATCCGCTCGGCTCTTGACGGGAGAGTAACCAACAGCGGCGTCGAGCGCTACCAACAGCTAAGCAATCGTCATCTTCGTCCGGTTGAAGCTCAAGCAGTGGATAGTGAAACGATTTACCTCCAGGTAGAAACAAACCAGTCATTGATTCGCATCTCGGAGGCAGCGCGCACCAGGCTATACCGCGAGGGCAAGCAAATCACGTTGGAGCCCCGGATAATACAGCAACCTGGTTACATCGCCCAGGAGTTTGAAGTGGGCATGGAGGAAGGTGAGGAAGTGACCACGGAGAAGATAGTTTCCCTCTATACTTCGAGAGACCATGCTATCTCAGAAAGCGGTCTTCAGGCATGCAAAGAGGTGAAGCGTGCTTCTCGCTTTGATGACCTGCTAAAGCTTCACGTGTTCAGCTGGAATCATCTCTGGAACCGTTGCCACATCACCATCAAGAACAGCGAACGTGTGGCGCTGGTCCTTAATCTGCACATCCTTCACCTCCTGCAAACGGTGTCGTCGCATACCATTGAGCACGATGTCGGCGTTCCAGCACGCGGACTGCACGGCGAGGCCTACCGCGGGCATATCTTCTGGGATGAGTTATTCATCTTCCCCTTTCTCAACCTTCGTATTCCGGATATTACCCGTGCCCTCCTCCTGTATCGTTACCGCCGTCTCCCGGAGGCGCGTTGGGCAGCCCGACAAGAGGGATATGAAGGAGCAATGTACCCCTGGCAGAGCGGCAGTGATGGTCGGGAGGAGACGCAAACACTACACCTGAACCCCAAATCCCGGCGCTGGCTGCCTGATAACTCTCGAAGGCAGCGTCACATTAATATCGCCATCGCCTATAATGTTTGGCATTACTACGAGGTCACCGGCGATCTTAGCTTTCTCTCCTTTTATGGAGCGGAGATGCTGATTGAGATCGCCCGTTTCTGGACAAGCATTGCACAGTACAACCGCTCTCTGGATCGATACGAGATCTGTCGGGTTATGGGACCGGACGAGTTTCACGATGCCTATCCCGACGCCGAAGAACCGGGCATAGACAATAACGCCTACACCAATATCATGGCAGTCTGGGTGCTGTGTCGAGCTCTGGACGCGCTCAAGCTCGTGCCGCCTGACAGGCGCGAAGCCGTAAAGGACAAACTAGCCTTGAAGCGAGAGGAACTGGAAAGGTGGGAGACCATCAGCCGCAAGATGCGCGTTGTCTTCCACGGCGACGGGATCATCAGCCAGTTTGGAGGCTACGACCGGCTTCAGGAGTTCGACTGGGAAAGCTACGGGGCGAAATATGATAATATCCAGCGCCTTGACCGCATCCTGGAGGCTGAGGGCGATACTCCCAACCGCTACAAAGTATCCAAGCAGGCCGACGTGCTGATGCTGTTCTACCTGCTTTCGGCTGATGAGCTGCGGGAGATATTCGATCGCCTCGATTACCCGTTCGAGTATGACACTATTCCCAAGAACATCGACTATTATCTTAAACGCACATCGCACGGTTCTACTCTGAGTCGAGTAGTACACGCGTGGGTTCTTGCCCGCTCCAAACGCGAGCTATCATGGCATTTGTTCAAAGAAGCGCTGGAGAGCGACGTGTCAGATATCCAGGGCGGTACCACGGCGGAAGGAATTCACCTTGGTGCTATAGCGGGGACCGTAGACCTCATTCAGCGTTGTTATACGGGCATCGAGACCCGCCAGGACACCCTGCAGTTGAACCCATGCTTGCCGGATGACCTGAAGGAATTACGATTTGACATACGCTATCGTGAGCACTGCATCAGTTTTGTCATCACCCATAGATTGCTGACCGCCAGCGCACGTCAGGGCACGGCAACACCGATCAAACTTGCCTTCCGCGATAAGGTCATAGAACTGAAGGCGGGCGACACTGTGGAATTTGACCTGTGATTCGTAGCCTTCTGTTTGGTACTGATTCTGAAGCTAACGAGCGTCAATAGCGGAAACGCTGGGTTGGTACCCTTGAGGCGTCCGCATACCTCGGTGCTTGAGATGCTGAATGACCACTGTGCCCTGCTCAAAATCTATGTCATCAACTCGCAGGGCCAGGGCTTCCGACACACGGATCCCAAGGTGGAATAGGAGGCGAATCAGCAATCTGTCCCGGAGACTGCCGGCAGATGTCTCCAGGGTCTGTACATCACTGGGCTCTAAGTAGGCCCTGGCTTTTGCAGTTCGGCCTGAGTGGAGATGCGAGTTGTCATCTATGGTCATGTCTCTGCTCCTTACATGCCGCAGGAGCAGAGACTACGGACAGCTCAAAGAAAACCTCTACTGGTTTCGCATTAGTCTGGTTTGGCCTACCACATTGCGTTGCTTCCGAACCAGTCCCTGATGCTGCGCTAGGTGCAAAGGGCAGATTGACTTGGAAGCTGATGTCGTTGCCCATAGGCGTCGAATGCGACGCGGCATGAATCCAATCTTTGACAAGCCCCAGACCTGGTGTAACAATGCACTTCGGAGCGAAGCCGATTTCGTC
>PWZA01000197.1 GCA_003567655.1 Dehalococcoidia bacterium | reverse complement strand
TCCTGTGGTTCTAGTCCCCGGGCTCTTCGTCGGGCCGTTCCTCAATCTGTTCCTCGGGCTTCTCCTCGTCCGGCCGCATAAGATGGAGATGATCTCTGAACCCCTGCCGCTTGGGCACTGTCTTCTCTCCACAATGCGGACAGGGCAACTCGGTCGGCTGACTTGCATAGAAGCCGATGCCGGCCAGCCCCACTGCTATCAGGAGTATTCCAAGGGCAAACGGTATCCACCAGATATCATCCATGAAGCCTGGAGTTCGGCTAAAATGCCCCATCAGGGTCAAGGCAACCCCCAGTATGATAATCCCTACCGTCTGTGTAATCTGACTTACTCGATCGGACATTTTCTACCCCCTTCGCATCGGATGATGGCCATGCTGAACCATCTCGGCCATATGGTACTATTTATGGGCATCGTTGCCAAGTCCGGGTAGCCTGTCTGGGGACTATCACCATCTGTGTAAAGAGGGCGGGATCAGGCCATCCCCACGGGATCGACGTCTACAGTCCAGCCCCGGGGCAGGGCGACATCGGATAGCAGGGGGGTCGGGTCGGGGCCACGGAGGAAGAGTTGCCAGCGGTATCTGCCCCTGGCCCGGAAGGCAAAGGTGGGCACAGGACCGATTACGCTAAACTCAACTGCATTCTGTTTTGCCCCTTCGTCAAGCATGAGGCGGTGTACTCTCTCTGCCTCACGGCGACAGGCGTCCTCGTTGATGTGGCTGTAGACCAGGCGGATCAGCCGGCTGAAAGGGGGATAACCGTATCTCTGCCGATAGTCCGTCTCCCTACGGTAGAAGCCGAGGTAGTCGTGCCGGGCAGCGGCCTGAATGGTGTGGTTGTCGGGCGAGTACGTCTGGATGATTACCTTTCCTGCCCTCATGCCCCGTCCGGCCCTCCCGGCTACCTGGCACAGGAGCTGAAAAGTGTGCTCACCGCTGCGGAAATCGGGGAAGTTGAGGCCGGTATCGGCACTGATTATCCCCGCCAGCGTCACCTGAGGCAGGTCCAGTCCTTTGGCTATCATCTGGGTGCCGATGAGCACATCTGCCTTGCGGTCACGGAAGTCGGTTAGCAGGTCTTCGTGAGCATATTTCCTGGTAATCGCGTCTCTGTCCCAGCGGAGCAGTCCAGCCTCGGGAAAGAAGTGGCCGACTTCCTCCGCCACCCTTTGCGTGCCGATGCCGAGGAATGCTAGATGGCGCCGGTTACACCGAGGGCAGGTCGGAGCCACCGCGACAGAATAGCGGCAGCGATGGCAGATCATCCTTTCGCGCACCGAATGATGGGTAAGGGCTATGGAGCAGCGGGGGCAGCGGAAGACGAAGCCGCAGCTACGGCACCGCACAAAGGTGGCGGTTCCGCGACGGTTCAGGAATAGAATTACCTGCTCCCCATTAGCCAGGGCCTCCTTCATAGCAGCGATCAGCGGACGACTCAGCGGGCTCGTGTGTCCCGCTTTGAGTTCCTCACGGAGGTCTACTATGCTAACTTCCGGAAGTGGCGAATATCCGCCCGGGGTAATGCGCTCCTTCAGTTCTACAAGACGGTACTCTCCCTGTTGTGCCTTGTGGAAACTCCCGATATCCGGAGTAGCGCTGCCCAGGATGACGGCAGCACCGGTGAGTTGCGCCAGTTTGACGGCCACGTCGCGAGTGTGATAGCGGGGTGATTTGTCCTCTTGTTTGTATGTCCATTCATGCTCTTCATCCATGATGATCAGGCCCAGGTCGGGCAACGGAGCGAACAGGGCGCTCCTCGCTCCGATGACCACATCGCAGTTGCCCTCCATTATCCATTGCCATTCGTCGAACTGCTCCCCCGGAGAGAGCCCGCTATGCAGTACGCCCACGCGCCCGGGGAAGCGGCCGGCAAACCTCTCCACTGTCTGTCGGGTAAGGGCGATTTCAGGGACGAGGCATATGCCTCTTTTGCCGCTGGCTATGACCTTAGCTAGAACCCTAAGGTAGACCTCGGTCTTGCCGCTGCCGGTAACGCCGAAGAGTAGAAAGACCGGTGTCCCATCGGCCCGCCTGCTTGGCCTGGCGATGGCCTCACCAATCGATAGGCAGGCGGTTTCTTGGGACCGGGAGAGAGGAGGAGCAGGGGATGCCGGCACGCTCAGGCGGGACAGGGGGTTGCGCCTTGTCCGTATCCTCTCCACAGCCACCAGGTGGCGATCCTCCAGAGCTCTGACAGTGGCAGAGGAGCAGGCCAGCCGTTTCCTCAGATCATGGAGTGAAATAGGCTGCTTCTGCTCGACGAGAAAGTCGAGAACCTCTGCCTGTTTGTAGGCTCTCGACTTACGAAGGCGGGCCCTTTCCGCGGCAAGGGATTCCTCCCGCCTTGCCTGATCTGTTAACCTGACATAAGGCTCGGTCTTGGGGCCGAGCCTGGCCTTCTCCGGTTCCGCAGTCCTGGTGACCAGCCCGGCCTCTAGTAGCTGGTCGGTGATCTGCCTGGCCTTCGCTTTGCCGAGTTTCCTCTCCAGTCCGGGCAGGCTTGTCCTCCCCTTTTCTCTGACGATGCTGAGTACCTGTTTCTGTTCGGGAGTCAGAGTTGACAAGTCTATCTCCCTGTCCACCGGATGGACGTAGGTGACAGTCTTTCTCTCGTATCCGGGAGGCAGCATCAGGGCGAGGCAGTCGAAGAGAGGAGATAGGTAGTGCTCGCTTATCCATCGAGCCAGCTGGATCTGCAGAGGCGACAGGATAGGGTCATCCGAGATGAGGCCGGCTATCTCTCGGGTTGTCTCGACCGGGGATCGGTCCGATAACTCGACGACGATACCCTGGGCTGTTCTCGGCCCGAAGGGTACCCATACCGCGTGGCCGATATCAACCGTGAGGCGTGCCGGGATGGCATAGCTGAAGGTCTGCCCACGCTGCAATCGGGGCGAGTTGACTGCCACCTCGGCGTAGTTCATTCAGAGGGCTGTGCTTCTTTTTGAGGCACGGCCTGCTCGGTTGCCTTCTCTCTTCTCTCCTTGAGGCGAGCCCGCTTGGCGCTGAGCCTGCGTATGTAGTAGAGCTTGGCTCGGCGCACCCGTCCGTGCCTGAGCACCTGGACATTCTGCAGAGTAGTAGATTGGAAGGGGAAAGTACGCTCCACTCCGATGCCATAAGACACCCGCCTGACCGTGAAGCTGCCGCCATCGACGCCCTTCCTCATACCTATCACCACGCCCTGGAAGTGCTGCAGTCTCTCCTTATCGCCTTCCACAGTCTTCAGGCTTAGCCTGACCGTGTCGCCGGGGGAAAGTTGGGGGATATTGGGGTTCAGCTTTGGTTTAATAAATTCTCTGACATCCATTTCCTCTCCTCATCGCAAAAAATTGCTTGGTCAAGAAGATCGGGACGACGCTTCGCCGTGCGCAGTATAGCCTGGTGGCGTCGCCACTGAGCAATCTCGCCGTGATTTCCCGATATCAAGATCGGGGGTATCGACCAGTCCCGGTACGTCTGGGGCCTGGTGTACTGTGGGTGCTCCAACAGTCCATCGCTGTGAGAATCGCTGTTCGCCGAATACTCCGATCCCAGAGCTCCCGGTAGCAGCCTGACTACAGCGTCCACCACAACAAGCGCGGCCAACTCCCCGCCGCTGAGCACATAGTCGCCGATACTGATCTCATCGGTGGCCAGGTGCTCACACACTCTATCATCAATGCCTTCGTAATGCC
>PWZA01000070.1 GCA_003567655.1 Dehalococcoidia bacterium | reverse complement strand
GAGACGAGTTGGTCGCCACCGGCTGGAAATGTCCACAAGCTGAAGCCTATCACCACCCCGAACAGGCGTGTGCTAAGACGCCTGGTCTATTATAATGAGTGGAGTGGCGAATGGGGTGGAACCCCCGAGCAGTCCAAACGGCCGAGGCTCGAGTCGCGGGTCAGAGGAAGAACGACGTGGATATGCCCGACCACACCATCGATCCCGCGGTGGAGGGCGAGTACCACGGGTGGGTGAGTCCCACCGCGGGAATCTTCCGTGTTGGGGGACCCACGCCATAGTGTTCCTTTGCCGATCAGCGGACAATCTCGTCACGATTCAGGGCAGTATGGCGGCACGTCGGCTCTTTCAGCGGCTGAAATCGTAGACAAATAGACATATCGACGCGTAGACAGAGCCTGTATCCGTCTACGGTTCCTGTATGAACGGAGATTCTTCGACAGAATATGACCCCCGTCTACGTGTCTACGGTTGTGGTAAGGTCAACGAACCGCCGCTCGGCTCCGAGACTGTCCGATTAGTGTGGTGGCAGCCCCCCTTTCGTGAACGTGATCTCGAACCCGCCGTCACGGTCGTAGTCGGCTTCCCGTCCCCGCAGATGAACAGTGTAGATGGTATTCGCAGGATGCGGCGGTGATCTGGGCGTGTATGTCGTTCCTTGTCTGCTGGGTATCCCGACTAGATTAGCTCAGGATCTGATCAATGGCGAGTACAACGACGGCCAGCAGAACCGCTAGGACCAGGGGCACCCGGGTCATCAGCACTAAGGACAAGACTTTCCCGAACATCGCAGCAATCCCGACAAGCAGTGTGCCAGCCGACACACGTGCTGTGCCGAGTGGTTGTAGCCCGATATCGGCACACGTCTACCCGGAATGATGCCTTCTCGGGCAACAGCTCTGGTTCGATCTCCATCTCTACAGCTGCCGGGTGTACGTTTTTCACACCTGACGGAGAAGGCGTCCGGAGCGTTCCGTTATGCTTTCACCAGGGCGAAGAAACGGGTCTTGCCGACGCACAGCGTGTGCTGCGCCTCGGCTCTTCTCAGCAGTCCGCGGCAGTATCCATTGAGCCTCACTGTGACAGACGTCATCAGACATACAGCCTGCGGAATCACCAATCTATGGGCAGAGGAAGTCGTCGCCAGGCAGCAGCTCCTAACATCTGTCTGCGAACACCGCACGTGCAGAGCGCATCCAATACGGGCCGGGACGTCGTCGGTGACAAGGATCACCCCAAAGGACGTAGAGGAACACTGCCCCGGCGTTACGGCTGCTCTGCATCATCCAGTCATCAGCCTTCTGCGCACTCAAGGCGTCTGTCGTATCGCAAAGAGCTCGACGGCACTAGACTACACGTCCTGGTGAGAGGGCGACCACTGTGGGCACTGCTGTCTGATAACAGAAAGAAGCTCGGATAGCTCGGAAGTCCCGTTGACACGAGCCTTGCCTGCCCCTATACTAGCTGAGACAGACAAGCTGCCCGTTGACATTCGACTGTACGACCTTAGGGTTCTACCCAGACGCTAGGGCGTAGCCTCGCCTACTGAGACGACGAGACCCTTCAGAGCGGACAGAGCTTGTTTCTTGCGTGGATGGCTTCGTAATGGGCCGAGTGGGTCTTTCGGATATGCGCTCTACAATTCGCCTCGGACCCGAGACAGAAGGAGTGACAGGAAATGAATCAGAGACAGCCTGGTCCAGAGCAGCCATCTGACCCTCATAGCTGGGTGATAGCCGCGTGCGGCCTGCTGGCGCTGGGGCTAGTGATGGGCGGTGCAGCGTGTTCCGCATCGGGTCAGCCCACTCAATTGGTTGCAGTCGAGACGCCACAGAAACTCACACCTACTCTGCAGCCAACGGAAACCCCATCCCCCACCGAGACCCCACTGCCGACGCCAACTACAACAATAGAGGGCAACTACCACACGAATCTAGTTAGCGTGGTGGAGGCAGGGACGGAAGAGGGAAGCACCGTGATCGCGGGACGACGACTGAAGACAGACCTGATCAACCGGATGATTGAGGAAATCGCCGTCATCACCAGAAGAGGCGCGGTTGACAAAGACAAGGTTCAGATCTTCTTGGGTCAGAACCTGCAATCGGCCAGTCTGAGTGTTTCGGCGCAGACGGAGACAGGCGAAGAAACCTACGATGTCATGGGGAGCATGGTTGATGTCCCGGAGGAGTTGACCTTTGTTACTAACAGAGGCAAGGAGGACGAAGAGATCAAGAAGTACTCGCTGCTCGCTGAGCGGTCGTACTCTGAAGGAGCTGTCTACATAGACGATGATCAGCGAGCCAGAGTTATGCCTTTGCGATTCTCGTTGCTTGACGCTCGTCTCCCTGACCAGGAAATAGTTGGGGCTGTTCCCTATCACGTAGAGAACCAAGCAGGGTTGAGGTTGGCGTTCATCACAGAGGATAGCGAAGGCAGACTCGACTACCTGACTGGTCACCACGGGCGACCTTTTGCGCTGAAAGAAATGCGCTCAGTGCTCGAAAACGAGGAGTTGATTTCAGACGCAGAAGGAAGACTGACAATAGTCAACCACCAAGGAGAGGTGATTCTCAGGTATGACGACTACCGGGGCGAGTGGAGTGCTGAGTGGAGGGTAGCCACTGAGGGCTTGGAGTTGGCGGGACAAGAGGTTGATTTTAGGGGTCACTTCGAAGGAGCCTATCGCGGGATTCCCTATGAGTTCAACTTGGGGATCGACTTCCGTGACGAGGTCTATGACAGGCTGCCTGTGGAGAGCATTCAGTTGAGGAATGAAGAGTTGATGGGCCAGATGATTATGTGGGTTCATTACCGCAATTGGGCAACGAGCAAAGCGCTGGAATCAACCGGTGGCATCAACTACTGGAGGAGCCAGTATCGGACAGGAGAAGGCCAATGGCAGAGATCAACCGAAAGAGACATGCAGCGGTTCATCGATGCTGCGAAGACGGCAGCGGAGCGACATTCGTTTGAGGAGTATGTCAGTATGGTCCAGGCTGGGGGCGGCCATTACCATATTTTCGGCAGAAACGAACAAGGCGCGTATGACTTCTACCAGGTTAATCCGCGGCAGGGCATGACATACATTAGGAGAGAGAACACTAGAACAGGGATAACACAATCCCATCCTGGGCATAACATGAGCCATGAGGTAAGAATCAGTGATCAAGGCGAGTTAATGCTTTCGTTTGGAATAGAGTCAACGCTGAAGAGAGATGTTCCAGGACGCACTCAAACGATATTGAACCGCACCGATACACTTGAGCTTAGGAAAGAGGTTGGCGATGAGGAACTAGAAGAGATTATGGCGATTGCCCTTTCAAGTGTTCCAACAACGCTGATTCTATCAGGTATGCGCAGCTGCTATGTGCCTCCTACATTTACTGTCCAAAATCTACGGGGAGGTGCATATGGAGCTTATCCTGAAGGAAGAGTCTTCAATAATAATTTCCATCAAGTAGGTCCCTTTCCGAATGAGTTTAACAGAGCCTTAATCCCCTATCATTTTAGACTTAATTACGATGAAAGCGTTGAAGTTGACTTCCCTCTAGAGGTTAATTTGGCAGGAGACTTCTGAGCTTATTGCTTTGGAGTGACGTTGGTCCACGGTCGACTACGGAATACTGCAGGTCCTGATGACCCATCGCGCGTGGCCTGCGAAAAGCGTCACCCCCAAACGACGTGCTT
>PWZA01000183.1 GCA_003567655.1 Dehalococcoidia bacterium | reverse complement strand
TGGGGCAGGTGGATAATCCTGGCACTGGTAGTCCTGGCAGGAATAGCTGTCATAGCAGCAGTCATGTCCCGCAGGACGGAGGTGAGCCTCGAAAGATAGACGCATGCAGACGGGCCACGAAACCCGATATGACCAGGGGCGGATGAGCAACCAGCGGGGTGCAAGACCCGGGGAAGTGGCCCGACGGACTGCCCCAAAACGTTAAATGGTGTGAGTAAGCACACCAGCCCCGTACAGAAAGGAGCGTTTGCGATGACCAGGATGATAGCACGAACGAGCGGTGGCAAGATAAGAGTACTACGGCGTGACCAGACATTCCCTTCGGATGGGCCAGTCACAGATACGTCGGAACCTATGCCAGGCAAAGAGGCACCATGGGTAGCCATCTCGACAGCACTGCTGTCACCCTTCGCAGCGTGGCTCCTGGAGCGACTGAACGCACGACGGGGAAGGCGCGCTTCAGGCAACCCTCCAGAGGGCCTTGACTTACGAGGGCCGGACAAAGGGACTACATCCAGAATCACCGTACGTACGTGTGACGAAAGACTGAGCATAAAACTGGGAGGAGCGCAGAAAGCCTCTGCCTGTTCAGTTGCGATGGCCGTACGGCCTACGACTGAGTCTGAAGATTGTGAGCCGTCGCATAAGGCATTGTCGATCTCAAGGCACCTGGTAAGCCTCATGGAGATCAGATCCGAATCGGGTTTCAGACCGGATGAGGATGATGTTGAGATTGTCTACGCTCTCTCGGGTGCCCTACCAAATCTGCCGGACACGCTCCATACTCTTTCGTCAGATGCGGTGGTTGAAGAGGCGAGCCGGAACCACATACTGTCCTGCGTCCGTGGCATGATCGAACACATCAGGCAAGAGAGAGCTAACGCCATCGGGATGATTGTAGAGATACACACCCATCCTCAGAGTTCGTCTCGTCCCAGCGAGCAGGACAGGCGGTATTTCGCCAGCGCCGCCCGGACAGTACAGACTCTCGTTCCCAATGCCCAAGTACTGTTCGGCGTACATGCCATTAGCAGTGAAGCGATCAGAACAAAGCGGGAACCGGTCCAGATATCCATGAATACGATAGTATGGAGCAGCATCAACAGGGAGCATGAAATCGCTTTCTACTCCGCTGACACCCAGCCTTACGACGTACAAATCGTAGACTGACATGGACAGGAACTCTGAGCAATAAAGATCAGGACAGGTATCAGATAACTGCCTGCGGAATGAGAATATGTGTGCAAGCGGATTGGTACTAAATCGACTCCTGCATCTCACAATCGCTATCTCCATGCTGTTAGTAGCGGGTTTCGACTTAACCGAAGACGTGTCGGCTGAGCCTGCTCAGGTAAAAACTATTACTCTTGATACCGATTCGTCCTGGAAGAGCCTGGATGTAGAAGTAAGGGGTTGGACAACTGTGGGTTTTGACGACTCATGGTGGGAAGATGCTGAACAGATGTTCCAGCTGGACAACTTCGGACGAGCCTTTGCGATATGGCATCCGGGGTCACCAAAGCCTACATCGGCATATTTCAGAAAGAGCCTTCTGCTAGAAGGTGATGAGGTGATAAGTGGAAGGATATACCTACAAGTCTACTCGTACAACGCCGGTGTCAAGCACAACGCATACGTTTACATTAACGACGAATACTTGGATGTAGTGGGAGGGCATTGGAGTTGGAGATATGGGGTGGGCTACTCGAAAGAGCTCTACATCACAGACCATTTGAAGAAGGGACAGAACACGATAGCCATCAAAGTTGAGGCTACTCAGCCTGGTAGCAGGAAATACTATTGGGGACTAACCGGGCAAGTCCAGTACGCAACCGGAAAGCTGGTGGATCACGAATCAAGTTCAAGCCACCCATCGACCGATCTCTCTTCAGACCAGCCATCTCATCCTTGGTGGCCTTACGTGCATCTATACGGACAGGTGACTGACGTTGCTGTTGGCGAGGAGATCATAGCCTATCTATCTACAGTCAACCCGATAACCTCGCCGGGGACGCTTTCTGTCCAGTTGACCCTGCTGATACCTTCCGGATGGAGTGTGTCAGGGAGCGAGTTCGTTCACGGTGCGGGAGGCCTCTGGGTCAATACCTACAGTATAGCGCAGGGAGCAAACCCAAAAGCCATCAATCTTAGCATCCTGGCCAACGAACCGTACGAGGGCCCAATAACAGGATATATAGACTACTACTTTGACGAAGATGGATCCAAGTACCGTGACGAGATAACACTTCTCGTCAGAGCGCTGTCAGAACCACACGGCTCCCAAGCGATCTCCGAGTCGGACTCAACGACATCAGATTCGGGAGCACACCCACGACTGATATGGGTTGTCGCTATCATGGGGCTCGTGATACTCGTACTGATGATTCTGCTAATCAAACTCAGGTGATTACGGTGGTACTGAACCAGCACAACTGCTGCCGAACAAGACAGGTCAATGTACACGAGCGTATCAACCGGGACTGCTTGACGAGACCATAGCTCTATCTCTACGCGTGCATCGTAGCACCCTGGGTCCAGCATAGTTGCACCTGCAGCACGGACTCATGACCGGCCAAACCTCACGAAAGCCCCTTCCACTGCTTACTGACGACCGACTTCGGCTACGACGTTCGAAAGGCCACACGCCGGGCGCGGTTAATGACTTTGATCTACCCAGATCAGCGCAGAGGTAGTGAAGTACAGGCCAGTAAGCCTCAGCTACTTGCTGGGTCTGGATCTCGAGTCGATAAGGTGGATGCGAATGGTTGATAGCGAGCCGGAACGGTGGTAGTGTGGCAGGAGCAATCGTTCGATCCGTTGCACAACAACTTGGAATGTTACCTTGCAGGCCCGTCACGTTGGTCGCTAACGTCGGTTATCCACAGTCGGTCATACCACCTGCGATGCTCCTCTCCGGCGATCTTCCGATATTTGGCGGTAGTGTTGAAACTGGCGTGGCCCAGGTGTTCCTGGAGAAGCCTCAGCCCGTCTCCGGAGTCGTCCATCTTCATGGCACGCACACTGAAGGCATCTCTGAGCCGGTGAGGGCTTATGCCTCTCCGCCTGCCGGTTTCTGGATTTCTTAGGTCGGGGAGTCCAGCTCTCCTGCCACAGTCGCGCACTATCTGCCAGGCCCGATGCCGGTTGAACATGAAGATGCGACCGTCGGCACCCCCTGATGCTTGAGCAGCAAGGTGATCCTCGAGCATTGCCAGCGTTGATCTGTCAATGGGCAGTGTTCTCACCCGGCGGTGGTCGTGCTGGAAACTGTTTACCTCGGTCACCGCGGCACCACACCGAGGGCAGAATAGGTGTCTCCTACCCAAACTGGTCCTGCAGTTAGGGCATGACAATCTGAGACGGCTTTTCAGGTGCAGGATGGTGATGGTGCCCTCGGTGAAGTCGATGTCTTGTACTCGGAGTGCAAGCACCTCGGACACCCGACAGCCAAGATGAAACAACAGCCTGATCAGCAACCTGTCACGAAGACAGGTGGCCTGCGTCTCCATTTGGTCAATGTCTTCAGGTTCAAGATAAGCTCTCATGCTTCCGTTCGTGTTACATTCGGGGCGGGCAGCCCTGACTAAAAAGGAAAGGGTTGGGCCTCAAACCCTTAAAGCCGAGGCTGCCCAACCCTTTGGTCCATATTATACGGCAGATCGTGAGCCGTGCCTAATCCACTGTTCTACCTTCGCCACTTGCTGCACCTGA
>PWZA01000023.1 GCA_003567655.1 Dehalococcoidia bacterium | reverse complement strand
CCCTCCGAACCATACCGTACGCGCTACTCCAATCTCTGAATCTGTGATTGTACGAAACGAGACTTGCCCATCATGTGGTCAACGTTTCAGGATAATGCCGGCCAGGCTGCACAAAGTGGACGATCGTGCAGCAGTATACTCAGTCATCCCAACATCCGCTTTTCCGGCCCTATCGTTACAGGAAGGGCGCGTACCGGACCGGCACCTTCACGAAGCAAACCGATAGTGATAGCAGTCGAGGATGGGCTGATATCCGATTCGCTGGTAGATGCTGTTTGATGTAGGGTTAGACAGGTCGGTGTAGAGGGCGCAGAAAGACCTCCCCTGTCGAAGCAGTGTGCGACTCAGGGTGCTAACAACTGCCGTAGCATAGCCACGGCGCCGTTTCTCAGGTGGAGTGTAGACCAGATTGACACAGATCCCGTTGAGCGTGGGTCTCGCAGATGCTGCCATTGACACCGGTCTTCCATCCCACCAGAGGAAGAGCCTACCGCCGGCAATGGCATTACGCAATACGGCTAAGGGCTCATCCTTCTCGCCCACCTCCCTCATGAAGTCGTCAACCCACGGAGTTAGCCCGGACACATGTTTCTCTTCTGCCCGGATCATGCGGCCCGAGGTCAAGGATAACGGCTCAACTTGCTGCAGGCTATATATACGTTCGCGCCGCCACAGATCGGCCGTTACATTCGCATGCTTCACCCACTCCTCCACGAATCGGCTGGCAGCACAGGCCGGGCCGAGAACTCCTGGCAGAGGCGGCCGCATTTGCAGCAGGCACTCGGATAGGGTGCTGAGTGCTGCGCTGCTGAACGGATGTGACAATACGAGGTCATGCGGAGGAGTCCACATAGCAGCTCCACAGATTTGGTCGCCATCCCGGATGATCCAGAAGAACGATTCAGGAGAGTCAGCGCCTCTACTCGCCAGTCTGGACGCTATACCTATGATCAAAGTGTTCTCGGCTTCGGCCTTGATCAGATAAGGCAGCGCCATGTCGTAGAATGCGCCCGGGTCACGTTCGAATATCTCAGAAACCATAGTAATGCAGCCACCAATCCACTCCTGCCCCCGATGTGGTTCACCCTCGATCTGCCCTCCCCTCGGACAGCAGATAGCAGCCATGGATGACCGACGTGTCCTGTCACTCTACCATGGAGGGGGCATCCCTGTCATTGGCTCTCTTATCCGGAACAAGGGAGACTGTCACAATTCGCTAGATTGTGCAGGACTGTTAGCGTCTGGAGAGGAAGTGCTCACTCACGGAGATCTCCGCATCCAAAGATTGCCGTAAGCCAACTCGGTGCAGAGCCGCTAGATGGTCCTTGACATCGACCTCCTACAACGATAGAGTTGATCGCAATGATAAGGAGAGACAGCCAAGACAAGCTAAAGGACGTTTCCGATTCAGTCGCAGTCGAGTCGCTGTTCTCAACCTGCCATCTGCTCAACACGTACTTATCACCAGACGTTATCCAGAGAGTTGCGGGAGAACAGCTTGGACAGGTCGATGCGCGGATGCGAGACGGTGTTCTATGGGGCTACAAGCTTCTGATTGTGGCGACCCTAGATAGCTACATTAATGGCGTAGTTAGGTCACCTGACGTCTTGGGAATAGAGGCGGATCCGGACTACTATGACTATTGGGCGTTCACAAAGGGACGTGGAAGAGAGATAACTCGGTCAGCAGCCAGAGAGAATCACTACATATCACGGTTCGTTGAGAAGGCGAACTTGCTGATAAGTGATCTTATCAGTTTGAAGTCTTGGGATGACATCGAGGGTTTCGAGGAAAGAACCCGGGCCTTTCGGAACTGCCTGCGCAGGATATCCGAGAAAGCTTACGTCGCACTCCGCAGTGACAAAGAGGTTCCAGTTCGCAGGGCTCTGTTGGAGGCGTCCGTTAACATCCTTTGGTCAACATCCGGAAACCCGACACCAATAGCCTACATGTATACAGACTACTTTATCAGTCGCAAAGGAGATGATGCACAGTTCCGATTGCTGGATGACACGGTGGAGGAGTGTGACACATCGTCAGCGATAACCAGACTCGACTACTCCCCGGGTTTGATGTCCGGCATTTCAAGAGCGCTGCCTACTCACTGGGCATTCGGATATGCACTGACACTCCATGAAAGTCTGAAGAAACTGACCGGTAACAGCAGACAAGCAACGAGATTACGTCTGATGGATGACCTAGCGCTTAGCACGAAGAACTGGCGCAACGTTGACTCGTACTCTCGAAAACTGAGCACTGTGTACGGACTGCCAAGCGTGTACAGTGGGTGTCGCTACAGAAGATGCTCTATCATAACGGATGAGGACAGAGAACCTCTGACAGCCAAGGCAGTAGCGCCGGTTTCTCCGGAGAGGCTCCTCTCGATCTTTGGGAATAGGGCGAGAATCGTGGAGCGTGGCTCTCCAGCAGCCTGTTTCAGTTTTAGCTGTCTTCTCGACGGAGCGATGAAGAGAGATGGGAGAACTGGACAGAAGACAAGGGTCGCTCTGGTAGTGCACAAGTCCGAACGAAGGCGAGGGTATGAGGACTACAGCATAGCAGTTCTTATGCCTGCGTACGGGCTCATGTCTAATGCCTCAATGTGGTGGGTCTTCTACGATATCGGAAGCAACCACTCCGGTAGTGCGTCTTACACAATGAAGCAAGTTCTCATGAAGATCAGACGTAACAGGAAGAGTCTTGACGTCTTTGTGGTCTCAACAGACAAGCGGGAGTTCTACGAATACTGTGAAGACCCTGGCTATGTGAGGCTGAGGAATGCGATTGCGGTTTCCAACACGGTTGTTAGTGACATTCGTGGAGCTCTCCCTGAGTTGTTGTTGGGGAATCTCCTGACGAATATGTGCTACACCAAAGTGCTGAATAGACTCAGACCTGAGATTCTCAGAGCAGATAGGGGAGAGTTGGATGTTGTCGGTGTTAGATTTGCCGGTGGAGTCCCTTCTCAGATTATGGTTTTTGAGTCCAAGGGTAAAGCAACTGACGAGTTGGAGTTGCAGCACGAGATTGATCGCTTCTCTCGGAATATCAGCATTGTCAGACACCAACTGAACGCGTTCTGCGATGAACTGGAGATACCATACGCAGAGACTATCGAGGTCAAGGCTATCTTTGTCTCCATGGCTGATCTGAAGGCTGCAACGGAAGAGTCAGTGGATCTGCTCTATAGTCCTAGGAAGCCTGAGCTGGTAGTCCCCGAAAGCATCGAGTTGTGGGATTACCATGATCTGGTTGCTAAGCTCAACGAACACGGTGTTCCGACTCAGTATCAAGGGCTTCTCAAGAAGACGCAGATTGCGGTCATGATCTAGCAGGATTGGCTATACTGACCTTCGCCCGTGTTATGGGCTAACCTGAGAGAGTTGCCATCAACTCTTGGTGATCACAAACTCCGATCTGCCTGAGTTGGCCAACTCTTAACAATACCGAGCATTGTGCAACCCCCCTTCGATTCCTAGTGAGCACCCTCGAACATCTGGGTTATGTACAAGTACCCACCTGAGAGGCTCACACCCACTCCTGTCTTGGCAAACCTAGACTCCAGTATGTTGTCTCTGTGCCCGGGACTTTTCATCCACCCTGACACGGCCCATTCACATACTTCCTGTAGAGAGAGATAAGGACCTGGAATCAGTCGTCTGGTGGGCGTCTTTGATAGGTTTTCTCCTCTTATCGTCCCGGGCGGCTGGT